>CACYXH010000001.1 GCA_902778245.1 uncultured Lachnospiraceae bacterium
TGTTATTTCAAAATAAAATGTGTTAATCAATCAGGAATTGCGATGATATATGGTAAAAATAAAGCAATATGCCAATACAATCAAGAATGGCAATAAGGGAGGATTTAAAATTATGAAGATAGAGCATGTTGCAATGTATGTAAATAATCTGGAACAGGCGAAAGATTTCTTTGTTGGATATCTGGACGGCAAAGCAAATGAGGGGTATCACAATCAAACGACAGATTTCCGTTCCTACTTTATCTCCTTTGGGGATGGAGCAAGGCTGGAGATCATGAATAAGCCGGGAATGCAAGATGCCGAAAAAGCCTTAGCCCGTACCGGTTTTATTCATGTGGCATTCAGTCTTGGCAGCAAGGAGAAGGTGGATGAGTTGACAACCCGCCTGAAAGAGGATGGTTATGAAGTGGTGAGCGGACCGCGCACCACCGGAGACGGCTACTATGAAAGTTGTGTAGTTGGCATCGAGGAAAACCAGATAGAGCTGACGGTATGAGGAAATGCGGATGGGAGCCGATACAGAAGCGGCACTGATTCGCGAAAAACTGCAATATTAATTGACAAGGTGGGTTTGAAATGTACATAAGAAAGACGGAAAAGAAAGATATAGAGGGAGTTCTGACCCTCTACGCATCTGCACGTAAGTTTATGCGTGAAAACGGAAACGGGGGACAATGGGGCAAGAATTATCCATCAAGAGAACAACTGGAGTCAGATATAGCAGCTGGGGCAAGCTATGTCTGTGTTGATGAGACAGGAGAGAGCGGGGTCAAAACAGAAGATGGCATTGTCGGAACCTTTGCTTATTTCTATGGAGAAGATCCTGATCCGAACTATGCCGTGATTCGTGACGGAGAATGGCCTGATCATCTGCCATATGGAGTGGTGCACCGTATCACAACGCTTTCGGGGACGCATGGCGTTGCTTTCTTTTGCCTGGACTGGGCTTATGAACAGTGCCATCATTTGAGAATTGACACGCACAGGAATAATATTCCCATGCAGAACCTGATAAGAAAATTCGGATTCCAATACTGTGGGATCGTGAAGATGACAAATGGTGATGGAACTGACCGGGACGCATTTATGAAAATTTGAATAGATAGGTAAAATGGGAGGATGGGAAAATGTACCGGCTTGTCTCAAAATTATTATTATATGGAAATGTGGGCTCGGACCCTGTTCTGAAGGAATTATGCGGTATCTGCAGAGAGGTGGATGCCCAAAACGGTGACAGAGAGGAGCTTATTCGGAGAATTTACCGGCAGGTCCGTACCGTGCTGGAGGTATCTACCAAATATGGCTTTGACAAAAATCTGTGGCATAATTATCTGACATACCTGCTGCTCATGGACGAGAATCCTTTCAGCGTTACCTGTGAGAAGATCGGAGTAAAGGACGGAACGGTAAACCGGTTTGCATTGAATGACTTTAAGGTGTTTTTGGAGCTGTTCCACTACGATTTCGGAAAGCTGGAGGCATATCTTGGCATCGACTGTTTTTCCTGCCTGAATGATTATCGGGCGATCCAAAAGCCGGAGCTGATGTACAATAAGAATGTCAGCGATAAAGTGCGGGAGCTGAGCGAGAGGCTGGAGACGGCGGCGGATGAAAAAGAGTTCTTCACCTGTGTCACGGACTTTTACCGGGCGTACGGCGTAGGACTTCTTGGCATGAATAAAGCCTTCCGCATCCGGGAGCGGGAAGATAATGAGGTGGAATTCCTTCCTATCAATAATATGGATAAGGTAGTGCTGGACGATCTGGTGGGCTACGAGATCCAGAAGCAGAAGCTGGTAGATAATACGAAAGCGTTTGTGGAAGGAAGAAAGGCCAACAATGTACTGCTGTACGGAGACAGCGGAACCGGAAAATCCACCAGCATAAAGGCCATTGTAAATGAGTTCTATGGTTCCGGGCTTCGGATGATCGAGATCTATAAGTATCAGTTCAAGGATCTGTCGAAGATCATCGCGCAGATCAAGAACCGGAATTACAAATTTATCATTTACATGGACGATCTGTCCTTTGAGGATTTTGAGACAGAGTATAAGTTCTTGAAGGCGGTGATCGAGGGCGGTGTGGAGACGAAACCGGATAATGTGCTGATCTATGCCACTTCAAACCGGCGCCATCTGATCAAGGAGGTCTGGAAAGACCGGGCGGACATGGAGGTATCCTCCGATATCCATCATTCCGATACCATGGAGGAAAAACTTTCGCTGGCCTACCGGTTTGGCGTGACCATTAATTATTCCAAACCTTCCCAGAAAGAATTTTTCCATATCGTCTCGGAACTGGCGAAAAAGAACCAGATTGAGCTGCCCGAAGAGGAATTAAACCGGAGGGCGAATCAGTGGGAAATGTCCCACGGCGGCATCTCCGGCAGAACGGCGCAGCAGTTTGTCAATTATCTGGCCGGCCAGCTTTCCTAAGGAAACTTCCGGTAATGATTTGCTCTTTTGTATTTTCCGAAAATCTGCTATACTAAGAAAAGGTAAAAAGAGTATATGTATTGGTGGTGTGTTAATATTGAACGAACAGGAAAAGATTGTTTTTGCTAAGGAGGAACTGGCTGCCAGAGTGAAAGTACCGGCAGTGGTGGAGCAGGATCTGAAACGGATCATCAGTGACCGGCTGGAACAGTGCGGTCTCTATTTTCGGGTGTTTTCCAGGATCAAGACGGCTACCTCCATGGCACATAAGTTTGAGCTGAAAGAGTATGGCAAGGATCGTAAACTTCAGGATCTGGTGGGCGTGCGGGTAAATCTCTATTTCGATGATGATGTGGATATCTGCCGCAGCATTATGGAACATACCTTTGAGGCAATTGAGTGGTCTACCTCAGAGCGCAGCGAGGAGGAGTTTAAGCCCACGAAACTCAATGGGGTATTTCGCCTTCCGGAATATTTGAAGGATCAGATATCCCAGGATACCTGGGATATGTACATAGACGATACGTTTGAGATCCAGATCAAGACCATGTTTTTTGAGGGCTGGCATGAAATTGAACATGACATGCGCTACAAAGGAGAAGAACTCTGGAAGGATTACAAGGGTTTTTCCCGGCATTTTAACAGTATCCTGGCAACACTGGAATTGTGTGATAAATCCATGGTCACACTCTTTGAGGATCTGGGGCATGCCCTGTACAAATCCGGACGTTGGAGCGATATGATCAAGAGCCATTTCCGACTGAAGATGGGAGAGGAGCCGATTTATCCTGAGGTGGAAAAACTCCTGGATGACGATCAGGAACAGGTGGAGAACCTGGCCAAACGGATATTTAAGACGGAAAAGACAGTGCTGGTAGACCAGCTGCTAAAGCGCAGCAGGAAGATTCCCATCAATGTAAACACGATCATTGCGCTATTGAACGATAGTGAGTTTCATGACGGGAGGCTTACGGCAATTTTTCGGGAGCGGGATGTCTACAATGACGGCAGAGAAGAAAGTTTGGCGGAATCCCGTCACTATGAACTGCGTCCCCTGGTGCGGCATACGGTATTTCAGATGCAAACGCAGGTTGATGGAAGCCGGTTAAAAACGGAGATTCCTTTGACTTCACAGTTTATTTTTAAAGAATCAGCCGCTTACATTTATAAATGGATCGTACAGAAATACAGCGTTCTGTTTCAGGATATGCCTCAGGAACCGGAGAGTTACCATGCGGATATCCTGGCCTATCATGTGGCGGTCAACTATGATCCGCTGTGTGGCAAAATGAATATGCATGTGCGGCACATGGATCCAGAGGTGGGAGGCCGTATTTGGTATTCGGAGGCCAGCCTGGAGATTGACAGCCAGCAGCGGGTGATGCTCCAGCTGAGCAATGGTTACGCAGAGCCGGAGAGGGAGGATCGCTTCGTGCAGGAGAGTGCGGGTATCTTTTTCAGTTATCCCGGCTATTATAAGAGTATTGTGGACAATGTAGGCATTTTCAACGGCATGAACTGCGCAAACCGCCGCAGGATCCTCAGGGAAGAACAGATCCCGCAAGTGCAGCAGGCTCTAGAGGACCCGGAACGGAAATTCCCTGTTGTGGCCATCATTTCTCTGGAGACAGAGGAAGGTCTGATGGACGAGGAATGGCTGGGACAGTTCCGTGTATCAGATTTTACCAGGACGGTATGGCGCTATGCCCATGTGCTGACCTGTTATGAGCCCGTTGGCAGAAAACTGCTTAAACTGGCAGGGGTGGAGAATGCCGAGCATGGAGAATTGCCCAGATTGTATATATTCTGGCCGGATGGAGATATCGACTGTTTTGGTCCGGAGGATGTAAAAAACTGCAGCTTTGGCCGTCATCTGGAGGCCAGAGGAGACGCCCGCACCTACGATATTGTTCGGGGCGGCCAGGCCTTTTACCATAAAATCGTGACAGACCTGCGGGACTGGAATGTGTCAGCGGACATGTGGGAAGGCTTTAAGCTGGAAATCATGACAGAGATACCAAAATAGTGAAAAGATAGCGGAAATCCCGGAGGAAATAAGGAAAGATGAGATGTGCTTTCCGTATTTCCTCCGGGATTTTTATTACAAATTTTTATTTTACACTTGTATTTTCCTCAAACATGGGCTAATATAGACTCATAAGTGGTAAAAAGTGGTGAGTTGTGGTTCAAAAGGGAGGGATTGTGGCATATATGCACATCTCTGGATCATAATTCCAGGAAGAAGGCAGTCAATGATGTTCATGGGTGAGTACAACCATACAGTGGACACCAAGGGCAGGCTGATCATCCCGTCCAAATTCAGAGAGCTGCTTGGCGATGAATTTATTGTGACAAAGGGATTGGACGGCTGCCTGTTTGTGTTTCCCCAGAACGAGTGGCAGGCCTTTGAAGAGAAGCTGCGTACTTTACCGCTTACCCAAAAAGGTGCAAGACAATTTACCCGCTTCTTTGCAGCGGGTGCCACCCCGTGTGAACTGGACAAGCAGGGGAGAATTCTCTTACCGGCAACGCTGAGGGAATTTGCTGGTCTGGACAAGGATGTGGTTCTGGCCGGTATGCTGAACAGAATTGAAATCTGGAGCAAAGCAAAATGGACGGAAAACAATGCGTATGGCGATATGGACGATATCGCGGAGCAGATGACAGATTTAGGCTTGAGCATATGATCAGGTGTTTTGCCTGAACAATAACGGGACAAGACGCCAGGGGAGGATTGTATGGAATTCAAACACAAATCGGTGCTTCTGAAGGAATGCATTGAAAATTTGCGAATCCGACCGGATGGCATCTATGTGGATGGTACTCTGGGAGGCGGTGGCCATTCCTATGAGATCTGCAGAAGGCTTTCCGAAAAGGGGAGACTGATCGGAATTGACCAGGATGCTGCGGCGATAGAGGCGGCAGGGGAGCGCCTTGGGGAATTCGCAGGCAAGGTTACCATTGTGCGCAGTAATTACTGCAACATGAGAGCGGAGCTTGCAAAACTTGGAATTACATCGGTAGATGGAGTCATTTTGGATCTGGGGGTCTCATCCTATCAACTGGACGAGGCAGACCGCGGGTTTACTTACAGGGAAGACGCGCCGCTGGACATGCGTATGGATCAGAGGCAGACCCTGACGGCAAAGGATGTTTTGAATGAGTATAGTGAGATGGAGCTTTACCGCATCATCAGAGACTATGGGGAAGACAAGTTCGCGAAAAACATCGCCAAACATATCGTAAGTGCCCGAGACGAACATGTAATTGAAACAACTGGGGAGTTAATTCATATTATAAAGGCGGCTATACCGGCAAAGGTTCGAGCTGTGGGTGGACACCCTGCCAAAAGGACATTTCAGGCGATCAGAATTGAAGTAAATCATGAATTAGATGTTTTGAGAGATTCTCTGGATGATATGATCGATCTGCTGGATGATGGCGGACGTATTTGTATCATCACGTTCCATTCCCTGGAGGATCGGATCGTCAAAACAATTTATAAAAAGAATGAAAATCCATGCGTTTGTCCCCCGGAATTTCCGGTGTGTGTGTGTGGGAAAAAACCGAAGGGCAGAGTGGTAACACGAAAGCCCATAGTACCGGGAGACGTGGAACTGGAAGAAAATCCCAGGGCAAAGAGCGCAAAATTAAGAGTTTTTGAGAGAATAAGGTGAAACATTATGGCAAGAGCAGAAGTAAGATACACAGGTGGGACAAACCGTCACGCGAGAACGGGGAATTCTTACCGCGTGAATACATACGTGGACGGCAATACCGTTCGGAAAATGAACGCTGTTCCTGAAAGGGAAACTCAGAAGCGTCCGCAGACCAGCGCAGCTACCAGAAAAAACAGAGCAAGAGCGCTTCAGATGAATATGAGTTATGTGCTGTTTCTTACGGTTGCGGCGGTGGTATCTGTGATGGTATGCATTAACTATCTGAAGCTGCAGTCCCAGAACACGACTTATCAGAAGTCAGCCACAGCGCTGGAGACAAAATTGAGTGAACTGAAACTGGAAAACGACTCTGCTTATAATCGGATTGTATCTTCTGTGGATCTGGAGTGGGTGAAGGATGTGGCTATGAACGAGATGGGCATGGTATATGCCAGCGACAGACAGATCCGCACCTATGACAGCGCGCAGAGTGATTACGTGAAGCAGTATCAGGAGATTCCTGCAGAATAGGTGATTTTTTGGCGAACACAAGACGTAGAGAAAAAAGAGAACGGAGATTTACAAAAAAGATGCAAATAAAGCTTCTGGCTGTATTTGCATTCGTTTTATGCGCACTTGCAGGGCTGCTGGTGCGGATTACGATGATCACGACTCAAAGCGGAAGCCGATACGCGAAGCAGGTATTGTCTCAGCAAAATTACGACAGCAGGACGATACCTTACCGCAGGGGAGAGATCAGGGATACCAACGGCATTATTCTGGCAAAGAGTGATCGGGTGTACAATGTAGTGCTGGACTGCTATGAAATCAACAGCAAGGAAGACTACATAGAACCTACCATCGAGGCTGTCTGCGCCAGCCTTGGGCTGGACGAGGCGGAGGTCAGGGATCGCATCGAAAATGAGAAGACCAGGGACAGCCGCTACCAGATCATCAAGCAGAAGGCTACGGAGGAAGAAAAGAAGGCGTATCAGGATTACGTTTCCATAGATGAAAGCCGGGAACTTTCAGACAGTCAGAAGAACAAACTTGCCAATGTGACAGGAGTCTGGTTTGAGGAGCAGTATGAGAGAACTTATCCCTACTCCACCCTTGCCAGCAACGTTATCGGGTTTTCCAACGATATCGACCAGGGCGTGTGCGGGCTGGAATCATATTATGACGGTCTGCTGAACGGTACCAACGGCAGAATATTTGGTTATCTGAATGAAAATTCAGAGTATGAGAAGAATACCATTGAGCCGGAACATGGAAAGACACTGGTGATGACGCTGGACATGAACATCCAGCAGATACTGGAAAAATATATTCAGGAATTTGATGATACCTATGGGGATGAAAGCAGCCATCACAAAGGCGCGAAGAATGTAGGCGTGGTGGTAATGGATCCAAACAGCGGGTCTGTTTTGGGAATGGCCACTAATTCCGGTTTTGATCTGAATAATCCCTATGACCTGACGAATTGGTATACCGGTGCCGAAATTAAAGCCATGGACAATGATACTTACGTAGATGTACTGAACACGATGTGGAGCAATTTCTGCGTGTCAGAGGGCTATGAACCCGGATCAGTGGTAAAACCCATTACGGTCTCCACAGCGCTGGAGATCGGTGCAGCCGCGGACAGCGATCACTATTACTGCGATGGCGGAGAATTTATCACGGACACAGAGATCCACTGTGATGCGTATCCGTATTCTCATGGAGATGAAACACTGGAATATGCCATTGTAAATTCCTGCAACGATGCACTGATGCAGATCGGCATGCGCATTGGCATCAGTAATTTCTGCGAGTATCAGAGATTGTTCAATTTCGGAAGCGCCACCGGCATTGATCTGCCTAATGAGAACAGCGGCGTTATCTATAATCGTAATACTATGCATGAGGTAGAACTGGCTACCTGTACATTTGGACAGGGTTTCACCTGCAATATGATACAGGAGATCACTGCTTTCTCTGCTGTGGTAAATGGTGGATATTATTACCAGCCGCATGTGGTAAAGCAGGTGCTGAATGCAGACGGGAGCGTGGAGAAGAATATTGAAGGGCTGCTGCTCAAGCAGCCCATCTCCTCGCAGGTATCTTCTCTGGTGAGAGGATATTTAAAGACCGCAGTCCAGAAAGGTACCGGGCAGAAGTCTCAGGTTCCCGGCTACCTCACCGGCGGCAAGACCGGTACGGCGGAAAAAATTAATTCAGAGACGAAAGAGCGTGACAAGGGAAAATATCTGGTATCTTTTATCGGGGCAGCTCCTATCAACGATCCTAAGGTAGTCATGTATGTGATCGTGGATGAACCCAACGTATTGGAACAGGCGGACAGCAGCTATGCCCAAACGTTGTTCCGCAAGATCGCCACAGAGCTGTTTCCTTACCTGGGACTGTATCCCACTGAGGAAGTAGATCCCTATCTTCTGGCTTATTTAGGGCTGACGGAGGCTGATGTGGTGAAGGGCGGCACGGCTCATCAGATCTTTGATGCGTTTGATGCCTATGGCAATTATTATACGGATGCCTATGTGAACGATGACGGGATCATTGTTTCCGAGAGCGGGGGGGTCATTGAGGGCGCTTATGTGAATGAGGAGGGCAACGCTGTAGATGCCTACGGAAATGTCAAAGAACTCAAACAGGACGAAGAAGTGCTGGATCCCAAAGCGGACAATCCTGACATAGCCTCGCCCCCGGATAAAATGGACGATGGCACCGGCCAGCAGGTTGGAACTACCTGGGACGGTGTGACCGATGAAGACCTGGCGGATGAATAAAAAGCATAAACCTCATAGAAGCCGCAATAAATTATAGTAAAGCTTCTGTGAGGTCTTTTTATGCCCCAGGGGAAACTACACATATTTCATCGGAAAAAAACTATTGTTGTTTTTCTGGCCTGCATATTGGCATTGATCGTACTGATTGGACGGCTGGGATACCTGATGCTGGAGCGGGCGGACTACTATGGTGATAAAGCGGAAGATCTGCATGAGAGGGAACGCCCCATCAAGGCGTCCAGGGGCAGGATCCTGGATGCAAATGGAACTGTGCTGGCGGATAATAAGACTGTGTGTACTATCTCTGTGGTTCATAGTCAGGTGACGGAACCGGAAAAGGTAATTTCTGTGCTATGCGACGAACTTGGACTGTCGGAAGAAACGGTACAGAAAAAGGTGGAGAAAGTCAGTTCCATGGAACGGATCAAATCGAATGTGGAGAAAGAAACAGGAGATAAGATCCGCAGCTATGAGCTGGCAGGAGTAAAGGTGGACGAGGATTACAAGCGGTATTATCCTTTTGGAAGCCTGGCATCCAAAGTGCTTGGTTTTACCGGAAGTGATAATCAGGGCATTATTGGCTTGGAAGTTCAATATGACCAGGTGCTGGAGGGTACCCAGGGGAAAATATTGACGCTGACGGACGCCAGAGGAATCGAACTTCCCGAGGCAGGGGAGAGCCGTCTGGAACCCATCGCCGGAGATGACCTGCAGATCAGCCTGGATTACAATATTCAGAAGTATATCGAACAGGAGGCATTAAGGGTCAAGGAGGAAAAACAGGCTGACAGTGTTTCCATTATTATCATGAATCCGCAGAACGGGGAAATTTACGGGATGACGAACGTTCCGGAATTTGATCTAAATGATCCTTTTACTCTGCTTGAGGGTGATGCGTCACAGGCAATGCAGGAAGAGTTAACCAATGAAGCAAAGCAGGAGAAATTGAATCAGATGTGGCGGAATGGCTGCATCAACGATACCTACGAGCCGGGTTCTACATTTAAAATCATCACAGCGTCCGCAGGGCTGGAGGCGGGGGTGGTCTCTCTGCAGGATCACTTTAACTGTCCGGGGTTTAAGATCGTGGAGGATCGGCGCATCCGCTGTCACAAGACGGCGGGCCACGGGGCGGAAAGCTTTCTGGAAGCTGTGCAGAATTCCTGCAATCCGGTTTTTATCGAGGTGGGACTGCGCCTGGGGGTGGAACGGTACTTCCGGTATCTGGCTCAGTTCGGTCTGTTAAAAAAAACCGGCATTGACTTGCCGGGAGAAGCCGGCACCATCATGCACAAAAAAGAAAATGTGGGTCAGGTGGAATTGGCTACCATGTCCTTTGGACAGTCGTTTCAGATTACACCTATCCAACTGGCTGCTACGGTCAGCTCTCTTGTGAATGGAGGAAAGAGAATTACCCCGCACTTTGGCGTGTCTGTCAAAAGCAGCGATGGGGTGCTGAAACAGGTACTGCAGTATCCGGCAGGAGAACAGATCATATCGGAGGAAACCTCCGAGACAATGCAGTATATTCTGGAGCATGTGGTAGCTGATGGCTCCGGGAATAAGGCGTATCTGGAAGGATATCATATCGGCGGAAAAACAGCTACCTCCGAGACGCTCCCCCGCAGCGCCCATATCTATATTTCATCCTTTGTAGGGTTTGCGCCGGCAGATGATCCCCAGGTGCTGGGGCTTTGCATCATCAATCATCCCCAGGGGGTGTATTATGGGGGAACCATTGCTGCGCCGGTGATAAAGAGGGTATTTTCCAATATCCTTCCTTACCTGGGAATAGAAAAAGATTTGGAGGATTTATCTGAAACCGGGACAGAAAATGATTGAAGTATGGATAAAAAAGAATTATACTTAAAAGTGGTGCATAAAACTGTCACAAAGAAGTAGTTTTGGTGATGGGGAAAAACAGAGAGAAAAATAAGAGGTGTGTTATGATAATTAGTGCAGATACTATGATTCCATTGTTTGTGGCTTTTGCTGTCAGCGTAGCACTGAGTCCCATTGTGATTCCGTTTCTGCAGAAGCTGAAAGTGGGAAATACGGAGCGGGAAGACGGTGTTCAGTCTCATCTGAAAAAAGCGGGTACTCCCACCATGGGTGGTCTGATCATTCTCATCAGCATTCTGGTGACGTCCCTGTTCTATATTGGCAAATATCCGAGAATCGTTCCGGTTTTGTTTCTGACATTAGGCTTTGGAATCATTGGTTTTCTGGACGACTATCTGAAAGTGGTCCTGCGCAGGTCCGATGGATTGATGCCGAAACAGAAGATGCTGGGACAGATTATTGTTACTACTGTATTCGTGATTTATATCTGGTTTATGGACAGTTCCTGCCTGGAGATGATCCTGCCTTTTGCCATTGGAGGCGTTAAGGAGTTGACGGGAACCGTGGTAAAGGTCATTGCCACGCCCCTGGCTTATCTGGTCATTATCGGGACGGTAAACGGAGTGAACTTTACAGACGGGCTGGATGGCCTGGCCACGGGGGTGACCTCCATGGTGGCAGTGTTCTATACCATTGCTTCTATTGTGCTGCATGGGGGCATTGAGCCGATGACGGCGGCAGTGCTGGGAGCGCTGCTGGGCTTCCTTCTGTTCAATGCTCATCCGGCCAAGGTATTTATGGGAGACACCGGATCGCTGGCTCTGGGTGGCTTTGTGGCCGGAGCGGCCTATATGATGAGATTACCGGTATTTATCCTGTTGATCGGCCTGGTCTATCTGGTGGAGGTTCTGTCTGTCATGATCCAGGTTACCTATTTCAAAAAGACTGGAGGAAAGCGTTTCTTTAAGATGGCGCCCATCCACCATCACTTTGAACTTTGTGGATGGTCCGAGACTAGGATCGTGACGGTGTTCACGGTTATTACGGCGTTTCTTTGCCTGATCGCTATGGCGTGTCTGCAGTAGCTCTATTTAGAATAATGGGGAGGCTATGTAAAATGCAACTAAGAAATAAAACGGTGCTGGTTTTCGGAACCGGTATCAGCGGGATCGGGGCTGCCGATCTTTTGGAAAAAGTAAAGGCGAAACCTATTTTGTATGACGGAAACGAGAAACTCACGATTGAGGAAGTTCGGGCAAAACTTCCTGCCGACAGCAATGCGGAGATTGTCATCGGAACACTAGATGAAGAATTATTGAAAAGACTGGATCTGGCAGTGCTTAGCCCCGGGGTTCCCACAGATATCCCATCTGTAAAATTGATCAGAGATGCGGGGGTGCCTATCTGGGGAGAAATTGAACTTGCCTATGAGAACAGCCGCGGCGATGTGCTGGCCATTACCGGAACAAATGGAAAGACAACCACCACTACCCTGGTGGGGGAGATCATGAAGCGTCACCAAAAATCTGTCTATGTGGTGGGCAACATCGGAAATCCCTACACAGAAGTTGCACTGGAGACGACGGATGAGTCCGTTGCGGTGGCGGAGATCAGCAGTTTCCAGCTGGAGACCATCGATCAGTTCCATCCAAAGGTGAGTGCTATCACCAACATTACGCCGGATCATTTGAATCGCCATCATTCCATGGAGGAGTATATCCGGGTGAAGGAATGTATCACCAAAAACCAGACGTCGGAGGATACCTGCGTCCTGAATTACGAAGACGAGGAACTGCGTCGTTTCGGGAAGACGCTTCGTACAAAAGTGATTTTCTTCAGTTCCGCCAGAGAACTGGAACAGGGAATCTATCTGAAAGACGGAAAGATAGAATACAAGGATGCTGGAGAAGTGACGGTCATCTGCACTGCGGGGGAATTAAAACTTCCGGGATTACATAATTATGAAAATGTCATGACAGCGGTTGCTATGACGCTGGCTTACGGAGTGCCGCTGGAGGAAATTCGGGAAGTGATCCAGGCATTTACTGCCGTGGAACACAGGATCGAGTATGTGGCAGAGAAAAATGGCGTTGTTTATTACAATGATTCTAAGGGAACCAACCCGGATGCAGCCATCCGGGGCATTCGTGCCATGGATCGGCCCACAGTACTGATCGGAGGCGGATACGACAAGGATTCTTCTTATGAAGAATGGATTCAGGCCTTTGACGGCAAGGTGAAATATCTGGTTCTGGTGGGGCAGACAAAAGAAAAGATTGCGAAAGCGGCCAGAAGCTGCGGATTTGAGCATATATTGATGGCGGAGACCTTTGAGGAGGCGTTCGCCCTCTGCGTAGAGAAAGCACAGCCGGGCGATGCAGTTCTGCTCTCCCCTGCCTGCGCCAGCTGGGGCATGTTTCCCAACTACGAAGTACGGGGCAAGGTATTCAAAGAGTTGGTGCATGCGTTGCCGTAATCATATCATAAATAATGCCGAAGGAGAGATGGCTTGAAGGACAAAATTGGAAAGCCGGATTACAGCCTTTTGGCGGTCGTACTGTTTCTGACAGTATTTGGCCTGATAACACTTTACAGTACCAGCGCTTACAATGGGCAGGTCAGATTTCATGATTCTGCTTATTACTTCAAAAAACAATTATTTGCTACAGCATTGGGTCTTTTGTCTATGTATCTGGTGTCAAGACTGGACTACCATATGCTGATGCGGGGGGCAATACCTGCTTACCTCATTTCCCTGGGACTCTCCGGTGCTGTTCTGGCGGTGGGAGATTCCTATAATGGTTCGCGGCGGTGGCTGTCCATCGGCCCCCTGTCTTTTCAGCCGGCCGAATATGCGAAACTGGCGGTGATCCTGTTGCTGGCATGCCTAGTGAGCAGCAGAAAGAAAAACCAGGGTTTTGCTACAATATTCATCGTTATGGGTGCAGTGCTCCCCATCGTGGCTCTGGTAGGCACGAATAATCTCAGTACTGCGGTCATTATTCTGGGTATTGCAGTGATCATGATCTTCATTTCTAATCCCAGATATCTGCCTTTTGTGTGGATTGCTTTGGCAGGGGTTGGCTTTATAGCAGTCTTTTTAAGTATGCAGCAGTATCGCCTGGAACGATTGGCTGTCTGGAAAGATCCGGAAAATTTTGATAAGGGATTTCAAACGGTACAGGGGCTGTATGCCATTGGCTCCGGAGGAGTGTTTGGAAAAGGGCTTGGCAACAGTATCCAGAAGCTGGGATTTGTCCCTGAGGCGCAGAATGACATGATTTTTTCTGTGATCTGCGAGGAACTTGGCCTGGTGGGGGCCGCAATACTGATTTTAGTCTTTGGATTTATGCTGTGGCGGTTTATGATCATTGCTACCAGAGCAGCGGATCTGTTTGGAGCTCTGATCGCGGCAGGTATCATGGGACACATTGCTCTTCAGGTGATTTTGAACGTGGCGGTGGTGACTAACACGATTCCTAATACCGGTATCACACTTCCGTTTATCAGTTATGGAGGAACCTCTGTACTTTTTCTCCTGTCTGAGATGGGACTGGCGCTGTCCGTCAGTCGGTGGCAAAAGGAGAATTTCTGCATATACTAGTATATATGGCGCGGGACGGTCGGGCTGCATTTTGAGCAAGAGTCTGACTGTACCGATTGGTCGGAGGAATGAACTTGGATTGTGTAGAAATTCGTGGGGGAAAACCGCTGTGCGGAAGAGTGGAAATACAGGGTTCCAAAAATGCGGTGCTTCCGATACTGGCAGCGTGCGTCCTGCATGAGGGCACCAGCAGAATAGATCATTGTCCCCGGATACAGGACGTATTTGATACAATTGTTATACTGGAGCTGCTGGGCTGCCGGGTATGGTGGGAAGGTCACTGTCTGGCGGTGGATGCTTCACAGATTTCCCAGTGGCAGATACCTGCCCAGATTGCTGCCAGAATGCGCTCATCCATACTGTTTCTTGGCGCTTTGCTTGGAAGAATGGGGAAGGCAGAATTGCCTTATCCCGGAGGATGTGTGCTGGGGGCCCGGCCGGTAGACCTGCATATTAAGGCTATGAAAGATCTGGGAGCCCAAGTGGAAGAAAAGGAGGGCTGTATCCTGGCTGAGTGCAGGATGCCGAAAGGGAAGGAGATTACTCTTCACTTTCCCAGTGTGGGCGCCACGGAGAATATTATTCTTGCAGCTGTCAGAGCAGAGGGAGTAACGGTTATAAAAAATGCCGCCCGGGAACCGGAAATTGGGGAATTGTGTTTGTTTTTGAGGGAAAAGGGAGCAGATATCCGGGAATTCCCAGAGGGCAGGATTGAGATTATAGGAGGAGTTCGTTTGCGGGATTCCAGACATGATTTGGAAGCAGACCGCATTGTAGCAGGAACTTATATGCTGGCAGCAGCAATCACCGGCGGATGCATTACCATTAACCGTATGCCGGAGAATCATATGGAAAGTGTGACGGCTGTTTTTGAGAATATGGGCATTAAGATAGAGAGGATCGGCTGCGATGTGATCGTAGACGGAAGCAGGAAAAGAAGAAATATAGGGTTTTTAGAGACGGCTCCTTATCCGGGATTCCCAACAGACCTTCAGTCCCCTATGATGGCCCTTCTGGCAGTGACGGAAGGCGAGAGCAGGATCAGGGAGAATATTTTTGAAGCCCGTTTTAAGACAGCGCATCAGCTGAAAGCGATGGGCGCTGATATTGAATTGAAGGAGAGAGAAGCAATCATACACGGAGTTCCGGCACTTCACGGGACACAGGTGGAAGCCGCAGAACTTCGAGGAGCGGCAGCGCTGTTTCTGGCAGGGCTAAGGGCTGAGGGAACGACAAAAATCTGCGGTTGTCATTATATCAGCCGCGGTTATGAAAATATATGCGGGATATTGTCCGATCTGGGCGCGGAGATTGTTACAGTTCACCAATGAACTGAAAACAGAAATTTTCGTCTGCAGTGTGGAATAAAGTATACAAAGAAAGGCAAAGCACGGCGGAGACCCTAAGGGGCGCTGCCGTGCCGGGATACAGGTGAGAAAGATGGCTAGAAGAAGGCGAAAACGCCGCGTAACCCAAATGCGGGTGATCATAGGAGTATTGTTTGTACTGTTGATTGCGGCAGTTGTACTGTTGGGTGGGTTCCGCATCCACAAGGTAGAGATACTCGGCAGTGAACGCCATTCGGCGGAGGAAATAAAAGAAGACCTGATGTATGATTTCTGGACGAAGAATACCTTGTATTTTTCCTGGAAATATCGTCATGCGGAATCGGATGCCAGGGCTCTGTATCTGGAAAGTATTCAGGCGAAAATGCTCTCACCGGGAAAGGTGCGGATCCAGGTGAAGGAAAAGAAATTGTTGGGCTATGTTCAGTACGCCGGAAATAATGTGTATTTTGATTCGGACGGCGAAGTGTTGGAGATTACAGAAAGCATCTATGAGAAAATTCCGCTGGTGACCGGCATAGCTATGGATGAGCCGGTTCTTTATCAGAAACTTCCAGTGGAAAACTCTGCACAACTACGTACGATATTGAACATTACGGGATTGCTGCTTAATGCGGATCTCATACCCGATGATATCTCTTTTGGGGAAAATCTTACTATCATACTTCATATTGGAAATATCGAAGTGAAACTGGGACAGGATGAGTATCTGGAAGAAAAAGTTTCTAATCTTGTGACCATCTATCAGGAAATTAAAGATGAGAGCGGTGTATTAAATATGGAAACGTTTACCGGAAAGAATGAACCCATTTCCCTGCGGCCGAAAGAACAAGAAACAGAAACGGAAGAGACGGATGCAGAGAGCAATGTGACAGGAAACACGGAAGAAACGGATGCAAACGGAAACGCAATAGAGAACAATGGGGAATTGGATGCTGTATCCAATGAGAACACTTCGGAAGAGACCACAGGAGTATCTGCATTTATGGTATTTGACTCTTCCGGCACTTTGCGGTATGATGCTCATGTGGTGAACGGCCAGGTAGTGGATGCTTACGGAAATCCTATTGACGGCTGCAGCGTGGAGGAAAATGGGTATGTGAAGGATGCCTATTGGAACATTATAGACCCCCAAACAGGAGAATTAGCCCAGTAATATTTGGAAAATCCGATATTTATTTAAAATTGGACTTGATTAATCGGGGATTTACTTATATTATATAAGATATATGGTTAATACTGGGGATATTAAGGAGGAAACACAGTGTTAGAGATTATGTCGAATGAAACGGAGGCCGCAGCCAAGATTATCGTCGTTGGTGTAGGCGGAGCCGGTAATAATGCAGTTAACAGAATGGTTGAAGATACCATTGGCGGAGTAGAGTTCATTGGTGTTAATACAGATAAACAGGCACTTACGTTATGCAAAGCCCCAACAGCCATCCAGATCGGTGAGAAAGTAACAAAGGGACTGGGTGCAGGAGCGAAGCCCGAAATTGGTCAGCAGGCAGCTGAGGAGAGCGCTGAGGAGATTCGCCAGGCACTTCAGGGCGCAGATATGGTTTTTGTAACTTGTGGTATGGGCGGTGGTACCGGAACCGGCGCGGCTCCTGTTGTAGCAGGTATTGCGAAGGAAATGGGAATCCTGACGGTTGGCGTTGTGACGAAACCTTTCCGTTTTGAGGCAAAGGTTCGTATGAACAATGCTCTGTCCGGTATTGAACGACTGAAAGAAAATGTAGACACTCTGATCGTGATTCCCAACGATAAACTACTGGAGATCGTAGATCGCAGAACTACTATGCCGGAAGCACTGAAAAAGGCAGATGAGGTTCTTCAGCAGGCTGTGCAGGGTATTACCGATTTGATCAACCTGCCGGCATTGATCAACCTTGACTTTGCGGACGTGCAGACAGTGATGAGCGACAAGGGCATTGCTCATATCGGTATTGGACAGGCTAAGGGTGATGATAAAGCTCTGGAAGCTGTGAAGCAGGCAGTTGCAAGTCCGTTACTGGAGACCACCATCGAGGGAGCATCCCACGTTATTATCAATATTTCAGGGGATATCTCCCTTATGGATGCAAATGATGCGGCAAGCTATGTTCAGGAGATGGCAGGTGAAAATGCCAACATCATCTTCGGTGCGATGTATGATGATACTTATGCGGATGAGGCAAGCATTACAGTGATCGCTACGGGTCTGGAGGATGCTGGCAAGCAGCAGAATCAGAGAACCGGAAGTGTTCACAGAAATCTGACCCCAGACTATCGCTATCCGAAGCAGGAGAGCAGACCCACCGGAGGATTTTCCTTTCAGCGTTCTGCGTCTCAGACCCAGACGACAAAAACTCAGGCGCCGAGTACCAGCCGCCTGAGAGCGCCGGAGAGCAAGGTGGCGGAAAAAGATATCCAGATTCCGGATTTCTTAAAGAGAAACTAAGCGAAAAAATGATGGGGCTGTAGCACTAGATGCATACTTTGCATGATTATGCAGTAAAATGCTTAGTGCGACAGCCCCTTTTTAAAAGTAACGTTCTTTTATCAGTTCGGTAGGCATGTCTTGGCCCGTCCAGATTTTGAAGGCCGCTTCGCCCTGATAGAGCAGCATGTACATTCCGTTGAAGGTTTTACAGCCTGCTGCTCTTGCTTCAGCTAGCAGGCGGGTTTCTCTGGGATGGTAGATGACGTCGGATACGGTCAGCTCCGGGTGAAAGAGTGAGGTGTCCGGCAGTGGAGTAGATTTTTCATTGGGAGCCATGCCTAGGGAGGTGGCATTTGTCAGCAGAGTGGTGGAAACCAGCAGTGTGCGCAGCGTCCCGGTATCTGCCAGGTCAGTTAAATCTGCCTGGCAGTTTGTATTTTCATTTATTTGACGTACCAGCTTTTCAGCTTTTTCCCAAGAACGGCTTTTGCGGCTTACCAGATGGAGTTTTGATACCCCATCGATGGCAGCCTGCACTGCGATGGCGCTGGCAGCTCCACCGGCGCCCAGAATCATCATTTCCTTGCCGATTACATGACAGCCTGCTTCTTTTGCGGAGCGCATGTAGCCGATTCCATCTGTCATATGCCCTACAAGTCTGCCATTCTCATTTTTAACTGTATTAACTGCACCGATGATCTGAGAGGCCAAAGATAACTCATCCAGATATGGAAGAACGGCTTCTTTATCGGGCATAGTAAGGTTAAAACCGTAGGTATTCATATCACGCAGGGCGCTAACCACATTCCCCAGCTTTTCAGAACCGATGTCAAAGCAGAGGTATACATAGTCCAGCCCAAGTTCGCGGAAACTGTCGTTGTGCATCATAGGGGAAATGCTGTGGGAAACGGGAGAACCTAAAAGCCCCCCTAATCGTGTGAGGCCTGTTATATGATGAATCATGGGAAAGCGCTCCTTCCTATTATTGTATCTCACTGGATTATATCAAATATTTTGATTGATATCAATCCTTGCTCTTCTCCATGGAGTTGTTTATAATTAAGAAGAAATCTGATGAATTTGTAGGGAAAGCGAGCACATACATCTATGGAAAAAAAGATTGTAACCATCCGAAATATGCAGATTGGAGCGGGCAAGCCGAAGATTTGTATTCCATTGGTGGCGGCGAATAAAGAGGAACTGTCAGCAGCACTGGAACGGGCAGACAAAAGCCCCTATGATCTGGTGGAGTGGCGGGCCGATTTTTATAATGCGGTAGATAATGCAAAGGTATGCCGGGAAGCACTGGGTATGATACGTGATAAGATAGGAGAGAAGCCTCTGCTGTTCACATTCCGTACAGCGGCGGAGGGAGGAAATCGCGCCATAGAAGATGAGGATTATTTTGCGCTGAACGCGATGGCGGCGGGCAGTGGACTTGCGGATATTGTCGATGTCGAGATTGCGCGAAAGGAAGAACTGGTGCGCAGAACGATTTCTTTCATCCATGAGCAGAATGTGGTTATACTTGGATCCAATCACGACTTTGAAAAGACTCCGCCTGCGGAAGAGATTGTGCGGCGCCTGATACATATGCAGGAACTGGGAGCGGATATTACAAAGATTGCCGTAATGCCACAAAAAAAGCAGGATGTGCTGGATCTTATTAGGGCGGCAGTACAGATGGAAGAGGTTTATGGGGATCGTCCCTGTGTTACTATGTCTATGGGAAAAACCGGCGTTATCAGCCGAATTTGCGGAAGTTTTTCCGGATCTTCCATTACTTTTGGAATGGCGGGAACTGCTTCTGCTCCCGGACAGATACCGGCGGAAGATCTGGCACAGATACTGCGAATCCTGTCACAAAGCATCGGATAAAAAAAAGAAGTTACCGCGTCGTTTTGACAAAAAAAGATACCCTCTGTGGTCTATACTGTGGTTAGCAAAAAGCTGATCGCAGGCAGCCACAGGGGGTGTTTTTTGTACTATGAAATATACATAGACCAGTTGTTTATCGAGAATATTCTGATATTCGTGCTGTTGCTGAAAGTATGCGGAAAACTCATGAACATCACTGTGTCCTGGAAACGAATATGGCTGACATCTGGAATAGGAGCTGCCGCCTTGTGCGCAGTTATTTTTTTTCGGCCGGAAAAGGGATGGGTGAGAGATATTGTGTCGGCGCTTGTTCCGATCATGCTGGCCGCTATGCTGGGATTAGGTATTCACGGTTGGCGGATGGTGTTGAGAAGCGTTTTTTTTCTGCTGATAGCCACGGCACTTTTTGCAGGGATATTCCAGATTATTTTTTCTATATGGGAACCACCGGTGCTTCTGGCAGCGGCTTTGACTTATACGGTCATAGATATCCTGGTTGTGAGGCGGAGGCAATGTATGGCACTGGAGGGATACCGGGCCGAAATTACTCTGGAAGATCAGGGGAGCAGATGGAAGCTGACAGGATTGATTGATACGGGCAATCATCTGACGGAGCCATTGACCGGGCGTCCGGTGAGTATCCTGGAGTGGCGGGAAGCTGAAAAAATAGAGCGTTTCTGTCAGATACAAAAGGAGGAAAATGGATATCTGTATATTCCATATCATGCTATCGGGACAGAACATGGATGGATGATGGGTATAGTGATAGATGCCATGCAGATAAATTACGAGGGAGAAGAAATCAGGATTTTGCATCCGGTATTGGCCGTTAGCAGGGAAAAATTGAGTACTGACGGCCGGTACCAGATTATTATAAATCCTCTGCATGCAATGCGGCAGAAGGAGAAATAACAAGGGTAAGACAGAACAGACAACGGGGAGGATGAGGAATAATGGTAGCAAAGGTAGTCGTACCGAATCAATTTCAGTTTCATATTATAAACAGCTTTGGAGGATTTCTTTTTCCAAAACCTAATGAGACACATTATATCGGAGGAGCGGAAGTTTTGCCTGCGCCGCTGGATGCGGAGCAGGAGGGCAGAATGATCGAGAAACTTGGAACAGCGGCAGACGGGAAAGCAAGAGCAGCTTTGATTGAGCATAATCTGAGACTGGTAGTATACATAGCAAAGAAATTTGATAATACAGGAATTGGGGTAGAAGATCTGATTTCGATTGGTACTATCGGACTAATTAAAGCCATCAATACATTTAATCCGACCAAAAATATTAAGCTGGCGACTTATGCGTCCCGCTGCATAGAGAATGAGATATTAATGTATCTGCGGCGAAACAGCAAAACAAAAATGGAAGTTTCTATAGACGAGCCGCTAAATGTGGATTGGGATGGAAACGAGCTGCTGCTCTCTGATATTTTGGGAACAGATGAAGATGTGATCTATAAAGATATGGAGACAGAGGCGGAGCATAAAGTGCTGAATAAGGCAATTGCAAAATTATCCGAACGGGAACGAATGATCGTACAGCTTCGCTTTGGCATTAATACCAGGGACGGTGAGGAAAAGACCCAGAAAGAGGTGGCAGATATGCTGGGAATTTCTCAATCCTACATATCAAGACTGGAAAAAAAGATTATCGGGCGGCTCAGACGGGAAATCGTACGTTTTGAATAGGGTTTTAGAAGAGTTCCCTACGCGTCTGAAAAGTCATAATTATTAAATTACATAATAAAATAAAGTAGAAACACCTAAATTCTTTTAAATCTTAAGAAAAGTATAAAACAGATTGACTTTTACTTTTTTTCGCTGTACACTCTGACAAGTAAAAGCAAAGGCGCTTTTGGGATGTATCCCAAGAGCGCCTCTTTTTAGGTTGAGGGAGAAGCCATCATACCGAAGGCATGGTTTAGCATGGCTCTGACCGGCCTGGCAGGATTGAGAAACAATCGTGCCGGTACATATTATGAGGAGGGAAAATTATGACACAGGAAATTTTGACAGCAATTCTTGAAGCAGTTGGCAGTGAAGTGTTTGCCATCTGGTTTTTGATCGGCGCGGCGCTGGTGTTTTTCATGCAGGCCGGATTTGCTATGGTGGAGACTGGATTTACCAGGGCGAAGAATGCCGGCAACATCATTATGAAGAACCTGATGGATTTTTGTATCGGTACCTGCGTGTTTATCGTCCTGGGATTTGGATTGATGCTGGGCGAGGACACCTTGGGGGGTTTTGTAGGAATTCCCACTTTGGGAATTTTCAGTGACTATTCTAATTTTGACTGGTCTAAATTCGTATTCAACCTGGTATTTTGCGCCACAGCAGCGACTATCGTGTCAGGAGCTATGGCAGAGAGAACAAAATTCTTATCCTATTGTATCTATTCTGCAGTGATCTCGCTGGTAATTTATCCTATTGAAGCTCACTGGATCTGGGGCGGCGGCTGGCTGGCAGCCAGAGGTTTCCATGATTTTGCCGGTTCCTGTGTAATACATATGATGGGTGGTCTCACAGCTCTCATTGGAGCAGCTATGGAAGGCCCGCGTATCGGTAAATTCACAAAGGATGAGAACGGTAAAATTACGAAAGTACATGCAATTCCCGGCCACAATATTGTAATCGGCGCTCTGGGTTGTTTTATTCTCTGGTTTGGCTGGTATGGATTCAATGGCGCCGCCTGTGTGACAGGTCCGCAGCTGGCTTCCGTATTCATGGCTACCACAATTGCCCCGGCGGTAGCTACCGTAATGTGTATGATTTTTACCTGGATCAAATATGGGAAGCCGGACGTTTCCATGTGTCTGAACGCGTCTCTGGCCGGTCTGGTAGCAATCACTGCGCCCTGTGATGTGGTGGACGCAACAGGTTCCATTATCATTGGTGTGGTAGCCGGACTTCTGGTGGTATTTGGAGTATGGTTCTGTGACAATGTAATCCATGTGGACGATCCGGTAGGTGCGGTGGCAGTTCACTGCTTCAACGGTATCTGGGGAACCATCGCGGTTGGCCTGTTTGCTACTTCCACAGCTCCGGAGTGTACCATTGACGGTCTGTTCTATGGCGGCGGTTTCGGGCAGCTGAGAATTCAGTTGATCGGTATGTTTGCAGTGCTGGCATGGACCGCAGTGACCATGGCGATTGTTTTTAAACTGATTGACAAGACGATCGGTCTTCGTGTGACGGAGGAAGAAGAGGTAGTTGGTCTGGACGCCATGGAACATGGGCTTGCGTCTGCTTATGCCGGCTTTAGTATTATGGATGTTACTGATGCTGCCATGAATGTCAACGAAAACACAGATCTTGGAGAGAATGATTACGCAAAGGCAAGTGATGTTCAGAAGAATGCAGCAGTGCCTGTGGCGGCTGCTCCTGCAGAACTGGATACTGGCATCCACAAGGTGGTTATTGTTGCAAAACTTTCCAGATATGACCGACTGAAGAACGCTTTGAATAAGCTGGGCGTGACAGGTATGACTGTAACGCAGGTAATGGGATGCGGCATTCAGAAAGGCGCAGGCGAGAAATATCGAGGAGTTGAGATGGATACCACACTGCTTCCGAAGATCAAGATAGAAGTGATCGTCAGCAAGATCCCGGTAGCAGATGTAATTGAGACAGCTAAAAAAGCTCTGTATACGGGGCATATCGGAGACGGAAAGATCTTCGTATACAATGTACAGAAAGTTGTAAAAGTGCGTACCGGAGAAGAAGACTACGATGCGCTTCAGGATGTAGAATAATTTTAACGGGCTGTCCCACGAAACATTATACAGTATAAATATATCTTTCTGAAGAACGCTTTCGCTGCCCGTCCTGCGTAATGGATACTAACCAGCCTGCCGCGCATAGGCTTGCAGCCAGGAAGTACCAACGAGGAGGCATCCTGACACGTAGTGTCATTGGAATGATGCCGACGACCTGTCAGGTGCGCGAAGCGCGCGTGGCGATACAAAACTATGACGAGGCTCTCAGAAAGATATATTTTTACGTTATATGTTTCCCACGACAGCCTGTTTTAAGTTCTTTTAAAATCTATTGATTCCTAATCATTAAGTTACAATCCAAGCAGCCTGGTGGCGAACTGGAAGTACACCAGCAGCGAAATGGCGTCAACGATGGTAGTGATAAACGGACTTGCCATGACGGCCGGGTCGAACCCGAGCCGATAAGCGATCAACGGGAGAGTGCAGCCTACAAGTTTGGCAATAAACACCGTCACAACCAATGTAAGGCAGATCGTCAGGGCCACCAGTATGGTCAGACGGTCAAAGAGCAGCAGCTTGACAAAGTTGCAAACAGCCAGCGTAGCTCCGCACATTAGAGCCACGCGGATCTCTTTCCACATAACTCGGAAAATATCTTTGAATTCTATTTCGTTCAGCGAAATTCCACGGATGATGGTTACCGAAGCCTGGGAACCGGAGTTTCCGCCAGTGTCCATCAGCATGGGAATGTAGGCAGTCAGTACAACGAATTTTGCCAGAGATTCTTCAAAACCGGTGATGATAATACCGGTGAAGGTGGCTGAGATCATCAATAACAGCAGCCAGGGAATACGGCTTTTCCAAAGATCAAAAATACTCTGACGGAAATAAGGTTTTTCGGAAGGCACGATAGCTGCCATTTTTTCGATATCCTCAGTGACCTCTTCTTCCAGAACATCCAGGACGTCATCTACGGTGACGATACCCACCAGACGATTTTCTCCGTCCACTACCGGCATAGCGATCAGATTGTACTTGGAGAACTGCTGTGCCACTGTTTCCTGGTCTTCCATAGTGTTGACGGAAATGATGTTGTCTTCCATCAACTCTTCCATAGTCTCTTCCGGCTCTGCCAGGATCAGCCGACGGATCGTCACGACACCCATCAGTTTACGGTCTTTGGAACTTACGTAGCAGTTGTTGATCGTTTCTTTGTTGATACCGCTGCGTCGGATGTGCAGAATAGCATCTTCCACCGTCATGTGGGGGCGAAGTTCTACAAACTCCGTGGTCATAATACTCCCTGCGGAATCCTCCGGATATTTCAGGATCGTATTGATCATTCGGCGTTTCTCGGTATCTGCCTGACTTAGAATACGCTTCACCACATTGGCGGGCATTTCTTCTACCAGGTCCACGGCGTCATCCACATAAAGCTCATCCACCACTTCTTTTAGTTCGTTATCAGAAAAACCTTTGATCAGCAGTTGCTGCGTCTCGGGATCCATCTCAACAAATGTATCTGCTGCCAGTTCTTTGGGGAGTAGGCGGTAAAGCAGTGGGATGATCTCCTCCGGCATATTATCCTCAAACAAGGAAGCAATGTCAGCGGCATTCATAGTTGACAAGATGTCACGCAAAGTAACATATTTTTTGGATTCGGCCAGCGTTTGAATGCTGGTCTTTAAAGTTTCTAACGGATCGGTCATTGGTCTTTTCCTCCTATTATAAGTTTATTCCTTAAAACGGAAAGTTTGATAAGAAGTAAAGACACGACAATATCAAGTAATATACGACGAAACGGGCGCAGAAACTGCGTTTTTTATTCGTATAGGAACTTGTGCCGTGCCGCTACTGTCTGCGTCCATGATTTCGCCTCCTTCTACATACAAAATATAAGTGCTTATTGCATAAGCTGCGAATTGCTCCGTGCTCCGCACTCTCGCAATCCTACAAGAATTCGCAATCCGGTCTACCGACCTGCTTGCTCATTCTTGTTGCCTCGTCAAATGTCCGCAGAAGAGTGCGCACAAGTGCGCTCTTTCTGCTCCCATTGACGAGAGCTTATGCAATAAAAATATCACTGCCTGAACAGTGATACACAACAAAAAAATGTGAACCGTTCAAGCTTTAGCATCGCAGGGCGTGAAATTGCATTAGATCACGCCTTAAACGACGCAACCTGCTGACCCTCTGATTGTGTCTCCACAACTTCGCGGCAGCAATCCATATCCTCTGCGGTAGCCTCACCTACCGAATCAACCAAATATTCGACTGATATATCTACCATACACGCTGTGGTAACATTTGTCAACGGTAAATATAAGGAAATACTGGTTTATAAGGAAAATGTATCAGTTGACTTAAAGGTTGACAGCAAGTACAATTTACTTTACAAATCAATTGAAACGATTAATAAGGAACAAAAGATAATAGGAAGAAATAAACTATGAGATAAAAGGGCAAAGGAGATTTTAAGATGTTAACTATAATTCAACAGATGGATGTAGCGATTTTGTTGTGGATACAGGAAAATTTACGGTCAGATATCTGGACGGGTTTTTGGAAAACTATCACACATCTGGGGGATAGCGGGTGGTTTTGGATCGTACTGGGACTTGTGCTGCTTTTGTTTAAGAAAACACGCCGCACCGGAATTACTGTGATGATCGCATTGATGATCGGTGCACTGATCACAAATGTAATAATAAAAAATTCAGTAGCCAGGATCCGACCCTATGATTTTACGGATCAGATTATTCTGCTAATAGGCAAGCAGTGGGATTATTCATTTCCCTCGGGTCATAGCTGCGCCTCCTTTGCAGCAGCCTATGTCTGCCTGAAGAGATTAAAACCGGTTTACGGGAGCGCTGCCATGATTTTGGCGGTTCTCATTGCGTTTTCCAGGCTTTATGTAGGAGTACACTATCCAACAGATGTCATCGGCGGGATTGTAATCGGATTGTTTTCCGGCTGGGCGGCGCTGCGTTTGATCCCGAAATCTAAAGAATAAATTAAGATTGTGCCAGAACCATTGTTTATGGGCATGGGGCAATGATATACTATATAAATGCAGCAACATTATTGCATTATAGTGAGGTGTAACTCTATGAGAAGAATTCTTTTTATCTATAATCCAAAGGCAGGAAAAGGAATAATACGGACAAAACTTTCATATATTCTGGAGGAACTGGCGAAGTGTGACTGTGAGATTACAGTTCGTCCTACCCAAAGAGCCTCAGAAGCGATACAGGTTTCCAGGGAATATGGGGGCAGATATGATGTGATTGTCTGCAGCGGTGGTGACGGTACGCTCAATGAAGTGGCAACAGGGCTGCGGCAGGGAGGGTGGCCTACTCCTGTGGGCTATATTCCGGCGGGCAGTACCAATGATTTTGGAAATAGTCTGGGCATTCCCAAGCAAATGCAGGATGCTGCGGAGACAATTAGAAATGGTATTGTTTTTCCGTGTGATCTGGGAAGGCTGGGAGACTGCTATTTTGTCTATGTGGCGGCATTTGGGGTGTTTACAGAGGTTTCCTATAAAACGAAACAGGAGGTGAAGAATGCTCTGGGACATCTGGCATATTTGCTGGAAGGAGTGAAGAGCCTGAGCAGTATAAAAAGCTGGGAAATGCGATACGAGAGCAGAGAACAATCCGGAACGGGGAAATTTCTCTATGGAATGGTTACTAATTCCAATTCTGTGGGAGGATTTAAGGGAATAACAGGCCAAGATGTGACCCTGAATGACGGAGAATTTGAAGTGACACTGATTTTGGAACCGGAGAATTTCATTGAATGGCCGGGCATTATCAATTCTTTGCTGAATGGAGATAGGAACAGGTATATTATCTCATTTAAAACCTCGCGGGTTGAGTTCTATTCAGAGGAAGAAGTGCCGTGGACAACAGACGGAGAGTATGGCGGCAGTTATAGTCACGCAGTGATAGAGAATCTGCCGAAGGCGTTGCCTATCATAGTTGCAAAAGATCCCCAAGAATAAATTGACTAAAAAGGCTGTCCCACTATGCAATGTCTTTGCTTAGTGGGACAGCCACATTTTTTACTGAGTTATTACTTATTCTGCCTCGGTAGCAGCTTCAGTTTCTTCCTCAGTGCTTTCTTCCTCAGCACTTTCTACGAAAGGAACCACTGCGCCATCGTAGGTCTCATTGATGAAGTTTACGATCTCATCAGATTTCAGGACATCTACCAGAGCCTGGATCTTCTCAGAATCTTCGTTACCCTCATAAACGGCAACGACATTTACATAAGTTTTGGCAGCCTCAGAGTCAGATGCCTCATAAGCCAGAGAGTCCTTTCCAACGGAGAAACCAGCCTGCAGTGCATAGTTACCGTTCAGTACTACATAAGCGGTCTCGTCTGCGTAGCGGGCTACGTTCTCAGCAGCGACTTCTACGATTTTCACGTCGTATGCTTTTTCTACGATATCGTTTACCGTAGCGGTCAGTCCTGCGCCTTCTTTCAGTGTGAGGATCCCGTTGTCCTGCAAAAGGAGAAGGGCTCTTGCTTCGTTTGTGGTATCATTGGGAATAGCGATGGTATCTCCGTCGGCAATATCATCTAGGCTGGACTTGGTTCCCGGATAAATACCGAAAGGCTCATAGTGGATGCCGCCTGCATTTACCAGATGAGTGCCCTTCTCTTCGTTGAAGCTGTCCAGATAAGGAATATGCTGGAAGTAGTTTGCATCAAACTCACCGCTCTCAACTACTTCATTCGGAAGTACATAGTCATCGAATTCTGTGACTTCCAGGTCATAACCTTTCTCTTCCAGAAGGGGTTTTGCCTGCTCCAGAATCTCCGCGTGGGGAGTGGGGGAAGCCGCCACTGTGATGGTCTCATTTGCCAGTGCGGTGGTACTAAACATGCTCAGAACCAGAGCACCGATCAACGTTGCTGCTGTTAATTTTTTCATAATTCTTTCCTCCTTAAGATTATTTTCTTTTATCTAAACGATTGGCAATAGCCATGCCGATCGTTTGGAACAATTGAAACAGAATGATAAGTAGAATAACGGTTACGATCATGATGTCAGTCTGCCAGCGGTGATAGCCATAACGCACTGCAATGTCGCCCAGGCCGCCGCCGCCCACTGCACCGGACATGGCCGTGTATCCAAGGATAGTTCCCAAAGCGATCGTGCCGTTGACGATCAGGGAGGTACGGGCCTCCACCAGCATTACCTTGAAAACGATGCGCAGTGTGCCTGCACCCATGGAGCGTGCCGCTTCGATCACACCGGGGTCTACCTCTTTTAGCGAGGACTCTACCATGCGGGCGATAAAAGGAATGGCAGCCACGGTCAGCGGAACGATGGTAGCTGTGGAACCGTAGCTTTTTCCGGCTACAATTCTGGTAAACGGAATGATCATGATCAGCAAAATTAAAAACGGAACGCTTCTTACAATATTTGCGATCACATCCAGTATTTTATAGATCGGGGCATTGGGTTTCAATCCGTCCTTGTCTGTGACGGTCAGAAGAATGCCCATGGGAAGCCCGAACAAATAACCAAGAAAGGTAGATGCAAGAGTCATATACAGAGTCTCCCCGATACCCTTAACGATCATATTGATAACCTGTTCACTCCACATAATCCGTCACCTCCCCTACAGCCAGACCATGGTCGAGCAGATACTGTTTCATTTCTGCGGTCTGAGTGCTTCCCTTCAAAAATTCTAGGATCATTTCGCCCTTGGCTACGCCGCCCACGTTTTTCGTGTCGGCCCTGAGGATGTTTACCGGTTCGCCGAAAGTCAGAACCAGATTGGCGATCACCGGTTCAAAAGCGGAGTTTTCGGAGAAGACGATGCGGATTTTTTCTCCGCTCTGGATCTCTTCCGGAGTGTTTGAGGACTTTATTCTGAGATCGTTTCCCGAGTCTCCCAAAATCAATTCTCTGGCTACCGCCGATTTGGGGTTGGTAAAGATATCAGAAACCAGACCCTCATCAGCCACTACACCGTCCTTCAGGATGGCTACCCGGTTGCAGATTTCCCGCACTACCGACATCTGGTGAGTAATAACAACGATAGTAATGCGAAAACGTCGGTTAATGTCTTTTAATAATTCCAGGATTGAAACTGTGGTCTGAGGATCCAGCGCGCTGGTAGCTTCATCACACAGCAGGATCTTTGGGTCGCAGGCTAGTGCTCTGGCGATGGCGACACGCTGCTTCTGACCGCCGGAAAGCTGGGCCGGATAAGCGTTTTGCTTTTCACTTAGACCAACGATCTCCAGCAGCTCCAGGGCCCGCGCATGCGCCGCGTTCTTTTTCTTTCCCTGTATGTATAACGGAAAGCATACATTTTCCAAAACAGATTTCTGCATCAGCAGATTAAAGTGCTGAAAGATCATACCGATGCTTTCTCTTTGTTTGCGAAGTTCTTTTTCGGAATAATCTCCCAGAGATTTTCCATTGATTAGAACCCGGCCTTCGGAAGGAACTTCCAGGAAGTTCATGCAGCGCACCAGAGTGCTTTTTCCTGCGCCGGACATACCGATGATGCCGTATATGTCGCCGGATTCTATCTGGAGGCTCACATTTTTCAGCGCCTCCACCGTTCCGTCCTTTGAAAGGAACGTCTTCGATAGATTTTCAACTACGATTTCAGACATGTCTTACCCTTTCTATGGTTCTGTGATGTCGACAGGGAATACTATATCATTTCTGTATGAAATGTGTTAATTCATAAAAGGTACAGCCGGCTATAGATTTTAACTATAACCGGCTGATACTATACCATATTTCGGTTCATTCGTCAAATGAATCGGGGAGAAAGGAGTTATCGAAGCGCCTTATCTTTATATTTGGAGATTTCATCCAGGTATTTTTGTCCGATAACACTGATATTGACTCCTTTTCTGGCCAGATAACCGATGGTCATGAGCTCATCGGATTTCAGCCTGACCGCGCAGTAATCCGATCCATTGAGTTTTTCACAGATGATGCCGGAACAGAGTGTATAACCATTCAGGCCTACCATCAGGTTCAGCATTGTGGCCCGGTCATCGGCTTTGATCAGGCGTTTGTACTCATAAGTGCTTAAAACTTCCTCTGCAAAGTAAAAAGAATTGTTGTTGCCCTGTTCAAAAGACAGACAAGGATACTCCCGAAGTTCCTCCAGAGCAATTTCACAGCGGTTCGCAAGAGGGTGTCCTTTCCACATATAAACATAGATGCTGCACTGCAGCAGTTCATGGAATTCCAGGTTGAACTCGTGGAACAGTTTTGTCAGTACCTTGTGGTTAAAATCATTGAGATAGAGGATGCCGATTTCGCTCTTGAAGTTTTTTATGTCGGTTATCACATCATACGTTCTCGTTTCGTGGATCGCAAACTCGTATTCATCCATCCCGAACTGTTTTACCATTTCCACGAAAGCGTCCACAGCAAACGTGTAATGCTGGGTTGAGACGCTGAATTTTTTCTTCGTCTGTTCCCTTGAGACGTACTTGGATTCGATGAGTTCATATTGCTCGACGATCTGCCTGGCGTAAGCGAGAAACTCTTCGCCCTCCGGAGTGACAGAGATCCCGCGGTTGGTGCGTCGGAACAGTTCCACGCCGATTTCGTCTTCGAGTTCTTTGATGGCAGTGGAAAGGCTGGGCTGTGAGATAAACAGGGTGCGGGCCGCTTCGTTCATAGAACTGGCCCTGGCAACGGCAGTGGCGTATTTTAACTGTGTCAGTGTCATAGATCTTTCCTTATTATAATATAGAATTGTGATGCTTGATTTTAAGATAACACGACTGATTTCTGTAAGTCAAATGAAATTGAGGTAAGCCCCTGAGCCAGGCTCTATGCAGCCCCCTGGGCCAAGCTCTAAATTGCTTCGCAATTTATCGCTAATTTGGCTTCGCCAAATCCTTTTGCGCAAATACAGTCTATGACCATAAATGCTCATAGACTGCCTTTGCGCAAAGTACTTGGCTCAGGGGATGTAAATAGGAAATTTTTGATGAATTTGACGCAAAAAAACAATTTTGTCCTGCTTTTTTTGTGCAAAGCACTGCAAAAAGTAAAAATGACAGGGGTTAAATTAAATATTTTCTATTTTCCAACGCCTGTGGATGTGATACACTGTTACCAGTTGGAGGCAAGACATGAAGAAATTGACCAGTTGGATGGAGCGGCGCTCCAAATCGTCCTATATTCTTATGTTGATGGTTGGAGGGTATCTGCTTTATATGGTATCTGAAATGGTTGGCGGTGTTTCGGAATCTGAGGTCAATACTGCTTTAGTGTATGCTTTCAGTGTTTTGTTTGCCGTCGCAGCAGTAGTTATGCTGGCACTTGGCATGTTTGCTTTTGTCGGCCGTCATTACAGAGAAGTGCTTGAAACAGATAAACAGCCGGAAGACATGGATCTGGAGAACGACGCGGAGAAAGAGGAAAGCGTCGATGAAGTTTGATATTCGCGGGATGGCCCGTTGAATAAATAAAAAAATTTATGGAGGGTTAGTAACATGAAAAAACTTATTGCAACAGCTCTTGCAACTGCTATGGTATTTAGCTCTGCTATGGCTGCAAGCGCAGCACAGGTAGGTATCGTTCTTCCGACAAAGGATGAGCCGAGATGGCTGCAGGATCAGAAATCTTTTGAAACAGTTCTTGATGAGGCTGGTTTCACCTCAACCGTACTGTTCTCTCAGGGTTCTTCCGCTACAGAGCTGACGAACGTTGAGTCTCTGATCGAAGATGGCATCGAAGTTCTGGTTATCTGCGCACAGGATGCAGCAGCAGCAGGCGCAGCTGTTCAGAAAGCAAAAGATGAAGGTGTTACGGTTGTTTGCTATGACCGTCTGATCACCGGTACCGACGCAGTTGACTACTATGTAACATTCAACTCTTTCGCAGTTGGTGTTGCTCAGGGTCAGTTCCTGATCGATGCATATGAAGGACAGACGGATGTTCCTCTGTATCTGTACTCCGGCGCTGTTACCGATAACAACGCATTCATCTTCTTCGCAGGCGCTTGGTCTGTACTGAGTGAAGCAGTTGCTAACGGCCAGTTCGTTGTTGAGAACTGCCCGGCTATCGAAGAGTATGTAGGAACCGTTCTGGATGTTGACGCAGATCATGATGCTCTGGCTGATATCCTTGGAACCATCACCACCAACTGGGATTTCGCTGTTGCCAAGACTCTGGCAGAAGGAAACCTGGTAGCTGCTGACGCAGACGCTAAGGGTGATGTTGCTATCCTGGCTCCGAACGATGGTACCGCTCGTGCTATCGCTGACGCATTCACAGACGATGCAGACGTAACCAGCTATGTTATCACTGGACAGGATGCTGAGAACGCTTCTCTGAAATACATCCAGGATGGAAAACAGAGCATGACCGTTTGGAAAAACACCGCTACTCTGGCTGAGACCACTTCCGCACTGGTAAGCGCTATCCTTGCTGGCGAAGACGTTGAGACTGACGCTGTTTACAACAACCAGGTAATCGACGTTCCTTCTGTTGAAGAAGCTGTTACTGTTATTACTGCTGACAACCTTGGTGAGCTGATCGAAGCAGGTAACTTCTCCCAGGAAGCAATTGACGGAGCTGAATAAGAATTAGATCATCTCCATGCCTGACCCTGCGCTTAGCCGCAGGGTCGGCTGTTATTATAGGAGCGAAGACATGGATAACAATTATATCCTTGAAATGAAAAACATCACCAAAGAGTTCCCGGGCGTGAAAGCGCTGGACAATGTGAACTTCAAGGTGCGCCGGGGGGAGATCCACTGCCTGGTCGGCGAAAACGGCGCCGGTAAATCGACGCTGATGAAAGTCCTCTCCGGTGTATGGAAATATGGTACTTACACCGGTGATATTGTGTATGAGGGTGAAGTACAGAAGTTCCACAATATTGCGGACAGTGAGGCGAGGGGAATTGCCATTATCTATCAGGAACTGGCGCTGTTCCCGGAATTGCCTATTTATGAGAATATTTATTTTGGCCATGAAATAATGAAGGGCAAACAGATTGACTGGAATGAGACGATCGTTCAGTCAAAGAAAATGCTGGATAAGGTTCGACTTCACGTTGACCCGTCTATTCCGACAAAACGGTTGAATACCGGAAATCAGCAGTTGGTGGAAATTGCCAAAGCACTTTCCAAGAACTGTAAACTCATCATTTTCGATGAACCTACTTCATCACTGAATGAGGATGATAGCCAGAACCTTCTGAAACTGATGCGTGAATTAAAGGAATCCGGTATCACCTGTATTATGATCTCCCATAAGCTGCGGGAGGTGACCGCCATCGCAGATACCATCACGGTACTCCGGGACGGCTCCACGATCTGTTCTCTGGATGCGAAGCAAGATGATATCTCAGAAGCAAACATCATTCGTAACATGGTGGGCCGGACCATTGACGATGTATATCCCAAGCGCGCCGAGAAAAAGATCGGTGATGTTATGTTTGAAATAAAGCACCTGACAGTGGAAGATCCGAATACAGGACGAGAAATTTTGCACGATGTCAACCTGAATGTGCGGCGTGGCGAGATCGTAGGACTTCAGGGATTGATGGGGGCCGGACGTACTGAGTGTGCCCTCTCCATTTTTGGAAATCCCTACAATTATAAGATTAAGTCCGGAGAGGTAGTGCTGGACGGGCAATCTCATTTCTTCAAGAGTCCGCATGACGCGATCAAGCACGGTCTTGCATACGTTACAGAGGACCGAAAAGGAAATGGCCTGGTTTTGATTCAGGATATTCGGTACAATATTACATTAGCCAATCTGGACGCATTGGTGCAAGGTGTGGTTATTGACGAGAACAAAGAGATTGTTGTAGCAAACCGCTACAAGGATGAGATTAATATCAAAGCTCCTTCTATCGAGCAGAAGACGGTTAATCTGTCCGGTGGTAACCAGCAGAAAGTTCAGATCGCCAAATGGCTGTTTGTTGCTCCAAAGGTATTGATTCTGGATGAGCCGACGCGAGGTATCGATGTCGGAGCGAAATATGAGATTTACTCCCTCATGAATAAGATGGTACAGGAAGGAATGAGCATTATCATGATCTCTTCCGAATTGCCGGAAGTATTAGGTATGTCAGACCGTCTGTACGTTATGAGCGAGGGTCATATTACCGGAGAATTGGATGGAGCCGAGGCCACCGAAGAAAAAGTTATGAAGATGGCGATCAATAGTAACTAAAGGAGAATAGAAAATGGAAAAGAGTAAAAAATCCACCGGTGCAGAATTTGCAGATTTTTTGAAAAACAATCTCAAAAGCTACATGATGTACATTGCACTGGTTATCATTATGGTTTTCTTTCAGATATGGACCGGCGGCGGAAACTTCATGAAGGGAAGCTTCTTCAAGGCCTCCAATATCTCGAACCTGTTTAACCAGGCAGCTTACGTGGCAGTATTAGCCATCGGTATGACGCTGATCCTGATCTTGAAACACATTGACCTGTCCGTAGGATATGTGGCTGGTCTTTCCGGTGCGGTAGCAGCTATTTTAATGCAGCGTTACGGCATGAACCAGTGGCTGGCAATCCTCATTGTGCTGCTTATGGGCCTGGCCATCGGTCTTTATCAGGGTACCGTGATCACCCGTGTGGGTGTTCCCGCTTTCGTTATGACGCTGGCAGGTATGTTCATTTTCCGTGGTCTGCTGTCTCTTTCGCTGGCAAAGACCGGAACCATCGTAATCAGCCAGAAAGGTTTTCTGGCTCTGTGCCAGGGCTTTATCCCGGATATCCCAAATGAGACCGGATTGCATCTGGTGACCATGATCATCGGTGTTATTGCCGTGGTTCTTGTGATCATTTCACAGATTAAAAACCGCAGAAGCAAACAGAAATATGAGTTTGAAGTGATTTCCACTCCGATCTTCGTTACGGGTCTGGTGCTGGCTTCCGCAGTGATCCTGTTGGTATTCTATGTGCTGGCAGATTACAAGGGTATTCCCTGGAGCGCAGTAATCGTTGCAGTTATCCTGGCGATCTATACTTTTATGCTGAACAAGACAAAACTGGGACGTTATATCTATGGTATCGGCGGTAATGACCAGGCGGCGGAACTCTCCGGCGTGGACGTAAAGAAAGTGACGCTGTTCGCGTTCTGTTCTATGTCTTTCCTGGCTGCAGTATCCGGTATTCTGTATGCTTCCCGTCTGTCTTCTGCTACACCGACAGCAGGGAATGCATTTGAGATGGATGCGATCGCATCTTCTTACATTGGCGGTACTGCGGTAAGCGGCGGCGTTGGTAAAGTTACAAACGCAATTATCGGTACTTTTGTTATCATGTCTCTGACAAATGGTATGAACCTGAAGTCAGTTGATATTTCTTATCAGTATATTGTAAAAGGTATCATCTTCATTCTGGCTGTGGCATTTGATGTACGCACCCGTAAGAAATAAGGCAGACAAAAATAATACGGAACAAAAGGAATCGCACAAGCCTGGCGCTTGCTGCGGTTCTTTTTTTTTGCTATAATCAAGCAAAGAATAATTTTTGTGTGAGGATTTCATATGACTTTCATAGAACTGATTTCCAATTATCGTATTTTAATGGAACATTTTAATCGAACAGAGTATCCCAAACTTTTCCAAAAATTTCAGAATGATGCAGCCGGATGCTTTGACACACTGCGTATGGAAGAAATCTCCGAAATAGTAAGAGAACTGCTTGACGGACTGCAACTCAGCTGGTCCAGATACCGTCTGAAGTTTCGCCGGGAAGCTGTGGCAGAAGACGATAAAATGCTGCTTCTGCTTTTTTTGATTCCGGCGGCGGTAGAATACGGCACGGAGGAAACCCTGAAATTCACAGAGGAACTTGCCCGTCAATGGCATGAGCGCTTTCCGGCTTCTGTATTCCGTATAGGAAATTATGCTGAAATTCAGGAAGGGTTTCGCTGGAAGATAAAAATACCCGATATTTTTTGAGGGAGGCCCTATCATGCGAAGCATGATTAGAAATGGGCCGACCGACCTGGCACACCCGGAGGGCGTACCTTGCGTAGGGGCATCTGAAAGATGCGCGTGCCGATACCAATTGAGGGAGGGGAGAACTATGACAGTAACGAGGAGAGACTTTGGAAAAACCAGGGAAGGATGCGATATGGCACTTTACACAATCAACAATGACAATGACATGTCGGTTTGCCTGACAGATCTGGGGGCGGCGATCGTTTCTATTATGCTGCCGGACAGGAATGGAACGATGCGGGATGTGGTGCTGGGTTATGATGACGCAGAAGGGTATTATAGTAATATCTGTTACTTCGGCGCGGTGGTGGGGAGAAGCTGCAACCGTATTGATGGAGGGAAATTTCATATCAATGGGAAAGAGTATCAATTGGCTCTAAATGGTGATGGCTGCAATCTGCACAGTGGGCCTGATGGCTTTGAACAAAGACAATGGCAGACAGAGGAAGTGACGGACAACAGCGTCTCCTTTCGCATTGCAGATCGGGACGGTCAGCAGGGATATCCCGGGAATTTTGAAGCGTCAATTACTTATACGCTCACCAGTGAGAATGAACTGATCCTTCATTATGAGGGCAGCTGTGATCGGGATACCATAGCCAATATGACAAACCACGTATATTTCAATCTGGAGGGTCATGACAGCGGAGATATCCTGCAGCAGGAATTGATGTTGACAGCTGACTATTATACACCTGTATGGGATTCCCGTTCTATTCCTACCGGAGAGATCGCAGCAGTTGAGGGTACCCCTATGGACTTTACCAAAACAAAACGCATTGGACTCGGAATTGACGCTGATTTTGAACAGTTAAAATTTGCCGGAGGCTATGATCACAATTTTGTTATTAAAACGGATAAAGGTAAAGTAGAGAAATTTGCTGAGGCTTACAGTCCAAAGACAGGCATCCGTTTGGAAGCATACACCGATCTTCCGGGTGTTCAGTTCTATGCGGGAAATTTCATCACACCACAGAACGGAAAGGGAGGAGCCGTTTACGCAAAACGACAGGGGTTCTGTCTGGAAACCCAGTATTATCCCAATTCCATCAATCAGGAAGGCTTTGCAAAGCCATTGCTAAAAGCAGGGGAAAAATATGAAACGGTGACATGTTATAAATTTTCTGTAGAATAAATACTTTATAAAACGAAAAATCACATTTAAGTTGAAATTCTATTGATTTCACCACTTCACCGTGATATAATGATACAAGCGTAAAGGGGCATGCTTCTGCGTGCCCCTTTGTATATCAATGTTAAGAGGAGGATACTAATATGAACAGAAAAGCAGTTATTGCATTACTGACTGTTTCTGCCATGGCGGTCAGCTCTTTAGGGCTTGGCACGATCGCGTCTGCAGATGAGGTCCAGGCCAGCACTTCGGATCTGAACATCATGATAGAGACACCGGTAGAGTCTTTGGATCCGCAGCAGGCTACCGACGGAACTTCTTTCGAAGTTATCGCTGATTTCACGGATGGACTCATGCAGATGGACGAGGATGGCGCAGCTGTTCCGGCTCTGGCAGAGAGCTATGAGGTTTCCGAGGATGGTCTTTCGTACACTTTCCATCTGAGAGATGCCGTTTGGAGCAATGGTGAACCGGTGACCGCAGCGGATTTCGTGTTTGCATGGCAGAGAGCCGTTGACCCGGATATTGCCTCCGAGTATTCCTACATGCTCAGCGATATCGGTCAGGTGGTAAACGCCCAGGAGATTATTGACGGTGAGAAAGACAAGAGTGAGTTGGGTGTGACTGCAGTGGATGACAAGACCCTTCAGGTTGAATTGAATGTTCCGGTCAGCTACTTCCTTTCCCTGATGTATTTCCCGACCTTCTATCCGGTGAACGAAGCATTCTATGAGTCCGTAGGCGACGTGTATGGCACCAGCCCCGAGACCGTTCTCTCCAACGGCGCATTTGTTTTGGATGACTATGAGCCGGCTGCAAATGCATTCCATCTTACTAAGAACGAGGATTACTGGGATGCTGCAAGAGTTTCTCTTCCCGGTCTGAACTATCAGTTGGTTCAGGACAGCCAGCAGGCTTTGCAGAACTATCAGTTAGGTGTTCTGGATACTACTCTGGTAAACGGCGAGCAGGTAGATCAGGTGAAGGATGATCCGGAGTTCCAGACCATCGGCGCAGGTTATCTTTGGTATGTAAGCCCGAATCAGGATAAAGTTCCGGAATTGGCGAACCTGAATATCCGTTTGGCTTTGACTCATGCCATCAACCGTGAAGCCATCACAGAGGATGTTCTGAAAGACGGTTCTCTTCCCACTTACACCGCAGTTCCGCCTCAGTTTGCAGCAGGGCCGGACGGTTCAGACTTCTCCGCAGATCAGGAATTGTTTGCAGAGGTTTGCTCCTATGATCCGGACAAGGCAGCAGAGTATTGGGCAGCCGGGCTGGAGGAGCTTGGCATTGAAGGCCTGGATGTTGAGATGGTAGTAGATGCGGATGATGCGCCTCAGAAAGTGGCACAGGTTCTGAAAGAACAGTGGGAGACTACGCTTCCCGGATTTACCGTAACACTGGTGATTGAACCCAAGAAACAGCGTGTAGAAGATATGCAGGAAGGCGACTTTGATCTGGGCCTGACCCGTTGGGGACCGGACTACGCAGATCCTATGACCTACCTTGGAATGTGGATTACGGACAACAGCAACAACTATGGTCTCTGGAGCAGCGAAGATTATGATGCAATTATTGCAGAGTGCACCACTGGCGACCTGTGTACGGATGCAGAGGGCCGCTGGGCAAGACTGTATGATGCAGAACAGATCGTGATGGATGAAGCGGTGATCTTCCCGCTTTACACACAGGCAAATGCCGAAATGCTCTCCTCCGCCGTAACCGGCATCGAGTTCCATCCCGTAGCGCTGAACCGGGTATATAAGAATGCGGTAAAAGCAGAGTAAAAATATTTTAGAGAAACCGAAATGACATAAGCGAGGCTGCCACAAAGCGATAAGGTGGCAGCCTTTCATATATTGGAGGGGAAATGAAGAAGTATATACTCAAACGCCTGTTGACAGCGTTTTTCACCCTGCTGGCCATCATCCTTATCCTGTTTATCCTGATGCAGCTGATGCCCGGCTCTCCATTTAATGATGAAAAACTGAAAGAAAGCCAGAAAGCCGCCCTATATGCAAAATATGGGTTGGATCAGCCTATTGTGGTGCAGTTTTTCCGATATGTACTCAATATTTTCCAGGGAGACTTTGGCGTCAGCTATAAGATATCTAAGAACACCCCCATTTCTCAGTTGATCCAAACCAGGCTGCCGGTATCCGTCATGGTGGGCGGCGTGGCCGTAGTGATCGGCGCTATCGTGGGAATGCTGCTGGGCCTTCTGGCGGCACTGAAGCATGATACTATCTGGGACACTCTTGCGACGATCATATCTGTTATCGGAGTATCAGTGCCATCCTATGTATTTGCCCTGGCCCTCAGCTATACCCTGGGATTTCAACTGCAGTGGTTTCCGATGCTGTTTAGTACCAAAGACATGATGGGATCTACGGTGCTGCCCAGCGTGTCGCTGTCTATGTTTACCATGGCCAGCATCGCAAGGTTTACCAGGAGTGAGATGCTGGAAGTGCTTGGCAGCGATTATATGCTGCTGGCCGAGAGTAAGGGTATCTCAGGAGGATCTTTGATTTTCCGCCATGCGCTGCGTAATGCATTGATTCCGATTATCACTGTGCTGGCTCCGTTGATCGTCGATCTGATGACAGGTTCCCTGGTGGTGGAAAAGATTTTTTCTATTCCCGGCGTGGGCAGCCTCTTGGTAAATGCCATTCAGTCCAACGATTACAACGTGGTTATCTCCCTGAGCTTTATTTACTCCGCTATGTATATTCTGATCATGCTGGTGGTAGATATTCTCTACGGAGTCATCGATCCCAGGATCCGTCTGGCGAAGAAAGGAGAATAGGTGATGAGTAAAAAAATAAGTACTGCTTATTCTGACCCGGCTCCCGTTTATGTGCCGGTGGATGCAGATTTTCGCCTGAAAGATAATGCCGGGGAGATTGCCATCGATACCAACTTTGCGTCCCAGAATTTCTGGAAAGACGTGCTGGTGAGGTTCTTTCGTAAAGGCGGAGCGGTGTTCGGACTGATCATGATAGTGGTGATTACCTTATTTGCAATTATTGGTCCCGGAATGAATGAGTACACCTATTCCGGGCAGGAACTAAGCCAGAAGAATCTGGCGCCCCGGGTGCCGGGATTGGAAAATCTGGGTATCTTTGACGGAAGCGAGACGATGAGAACCACCACAGGTTCTATGAAAGTAAATAATTATGAGGACAAGGGACTGACCGATACCTATTACTGGTTTGGCAGCGATAACTTTGGCCGTGACATTTGGACCCGTACCTGGAGCGGCGCCAGAGTTTCTCTGATCATCGCGGTGGCGGCGGCTCTGATCGATATGATCATCGGTATGAGCTATGGACTGATTTCCGGGTATTTTGGCGGCAAGACTGATATGGTAATGCAGCGTATTTTGGAGATCGCCAACGGTGTTCCCCGCCTGGTCATTGTTACTCTGCTGCTTCTGGTATTAAAGCCGGGTATGCTGACTATCATTTTTGCTTTGATGCTCACTGAGTGGGTAGGTATGAGCCGAATTGCCCGGGCAGAGATGCTGAAATTGAAAGAGCAGGAGTTTGTGCTGGCTTCCCGCACATTGGGAGCTGGGAGCTTTTTCATCATCTTCCGGGAAGTACTTCCCAATATCATCGGTCCGATCATCACCCAGGTTATGTTCTCAATACCCACGGCTATCTTTACGGAAGCATTTCTGAGTTTTGTGGGATTGGGTATTCCGGTGCCCCAGTGTTCTCTGGGATCTCTGATTTCAGAGGGATTCAACAGCTTTACTACCCATCCCTTCCAGATCATACCGCCCATTATTGTGATGGCGCTTTTGATGCTGTCCTTTAACCTGGTGGCAGACGGGCTGAGGGAAGCGCTTGACCCCAAGATGAAAGAAATGTGAGGTGACAGGTATGGCAGATTACAATGAAAAAATATTGGATATCCATGACCTGGATATTACCTTTAACACTACAGCCGGGCCGGTGCATGCCATACGGGGTGTGGATATCGATCTGATGAAGGGGGAGACCGTCGCTATCGTGGGGGAATCCGGTTCCGGAAAGTCTGTAACTATGAAGGCAGCCATGGGCATTCTGGCTTCCAACGCAGCAGTAAATAAGGGGACCATAGAATTTACCTACCATCACGCCGATGGTACCCAGGAAACGGTAGATATCCTGGAAAAAGACAAGAAATGGATCCGCCGTCATATCAACGGAAAACGGATCGCCATGGTATTTCAGGATCCTATGACCAGCCTGGATCCTACCATGACCATCGGAAAGCAGCTCATAGAGGGAATGGTCTGGCATTTTAAGACGCCGAAAAAAGAAGCGTGGGAAAAAGCCATCCAGTTGTTGAAAGAAGTTGGAATTACAGACGCGGAGAAACGGATGAAAAATTATCCCCATCAGCTCTCCGGCGGAATGCGCCAGCGCGTGGTGATCGCCATTGCTCTGGCCTGCAATCCGGATCTGTTGATCTGTGATGAGCCTACTACAGCGCTGGATGTGACGATACAGGCAAAGATCATTGAGCTGATCAAGCGGGTACAAAAAGAGAGAGGAATCTCCGTCATCTATATCACCCATGATCTTGGAGTTGTGGCAAAGGTAGCGGACTATGTAAACGTTATGTATGCCGGAAAAATTGTGGAAAAAGGGAAAATCAACGAGATCTTCTATGACCCGAGGCATCCTTATACCTGGGGGCTGCTCTCCGCGATGCCGGATCTCAATACAGAGGATGAGCGCCTTTATACCATTCCGGGATCTCCGCCCAATCTTCTGCGTGAGAAGACCGGCGACGCCTTCGCGCCGCGAAACCAGTTTGCTCTGGAAATTGATGATAAGCTGGAACCGCCCATGTTTAAGATCACTGAGACCCACGAAGCAGCTACCTGGCTGTTGGATCCAAGGGCGCCAAAGGTGGAGATGCCGGAGGAACTTAAGGCTCGAATCGAGCGTATGAAAAAGGAGGCAGAGGGCTATGAAGAATCATGAAAATGCCTCCCCGGTACTGGAAGTACAGGGATTGAAACAGTATTTTCGTGTCAGCAGGACCTATACCGTTAAAGCGGTGGAGGATGTATCCTTTAAAATCTACCCGGGAGAGACATATGGCCTGGTGGGAGAATCGGGCTCCGGGAAATCCACCATCGGCCGATCAGTCATCCGACTGTATGAGCCCACAGATGGAAAGATTACCTTTGCGGGAAAGGACATCAGCGGAAAGATATCCAAAGCGGACAACAAGACACTGCGCACGCAGATGCAGATGATCTTCCAGGATCCCATGGCCTCTCTGAACCCGAGAAAAAAAGTGGAGGATATTTTGGGAGAGGGGCTGGATATCCATCATATGTACGCAAACCGGGCAGAACGTAAGGCAAAAATTCAGGCAATCCTGGCAAAAGTAGGATTAGCTCCGGAGCATGCTGCCCGTTATCCTCACCAGTTTTCCGGCGGACAGCGTCAACGTGTGGGCATAGCAAGAGCCATGATCATGAACCCCAAGCTGATCATTGCGGACGAATGTATTTCCGCTTTGGATGTATCGATTCAGGCACAGGTTGTGAATTTGATGAAGGATATCCAGGAGGAGACCGGCAGCGCCTATTTGTTTATCGCTCACGATCTGTCCATGGTAAAATACATATCCGACCGTATCGGTGTATTGCACCTGGGGCATCTGTTGGAGACCGGAACCACGGAAGAGATCTTTTCCAACCCCATCCATCCCTACACCAGAAGTCTGCTCTCCGCTATTCCATCCCCAAATCCCATCGTGGAGAAAACGAGAATTTCGGAGAACTACGATTACCGTACCTCTGGTTTGGACTACACAAAGGGAACAGACCATCTGATTTCCGGAAGTCATTATGTAAAATGTACCGATGAAGAACTGGAGCGTTTTTTGAAACACTAAGTGCGGCAGCCCCTGGCATCTTTTCCAGTCCTTTTCATTTTGAATCTCTTGACATATGTGTTAAATCGAGTATACAATAAACAGGACGTTTAAGCATTAAAATGTACTGGATAGCAATGAGCTGGTAGTTTATACTATCCGCTCTTTTGTTTATGCAGATATTTTATTGATTGAAAACATGAAATCAGCAAAAGGAGAGGGGAAAATGGTAAAGTATATCCTGAAACGTCTGGGAATGGCGGTAGTGACGATCTGGCTGGTTGCCACGCTGACCTTTTTCCTGATGAACATGGTACCAGGGGGGCCGTTTCTGTCGGAGAAAGCGGTGAGCCCGAAAGCATTGGCAGCTTTGGAGGAGAAGTATGGACTGGATAAGCCGTTGTTTGAGCAATATCTGACCTATATAAAAGGCGCAATCCACGGAGATTTCGGCGACAGCCTGAAACAGAGAGGACGTACAGTAATGTCCATTATTTCCAGCAAATTTCCGGTATCTGCAAGGATTGGAGGACTGTCAGTATTGCTGGCGTTCTCCCTGGGTGTTCCTTTGGGCTGCATCTCGGCTCTGAACAGGGGGAAGATTGGAGATAATATCATTATTGTGATCGCGACCTGTGGAATTGCGGTGCCCAGTTTCGTGATCTGTACTCTGCTGATGTATACCTTTGGAGTAAAACTGGGGTGGCTGCCCACTCTGGGATTGAAGACCTGGAAGCATTATATTATGCCGGTAGCAGCCCTGGCTTTCTATCCTACGGCGTATATTACCCGCTTGATGCGTTCGTCTATGCTGGATGTATTAGGACAGGATTATATGAGGACCGCCAGGGCAAAAGGACTGAATCAGTTTGTCAGTCTTTTTAAACATGCGCTCAGAAATGCGATACTGCCCATCGTGACTTACCTGGGGCCGCTGATCGCTTATACGGTGACCGGAAGCTTTATCGTAGAGAAAATTTTCACGATCCCGGGACTTGGCGGAGAGTTCATCAGTTCTATCACAAATCGTGATTACACGATCATTATGGGAACGACGATTTTCCTGGCAACCCTGGTAATCCTGATGAACGTGGTAGTCGATATTGTCTATAAGCTGGTAGACCCGCGTATCAATCTGAAGTAGGAGGAAGAACGATGAAAGAGAATCCAAATCCATTAAGTTTTCAGGCAAGAATCAAACCGGATGATTTTGTTCCCGCTTCCAACGAAGAAAAACAGAGTCTGGTCATTATGCGGGATAGCGTTAGCTTCTGGAAAGATGGTGTGCGCCGCCTGAAGAAGAACAAAGTGGCCATGGTGAGCCTGATTGTCATCATTATCATTATGATCTTTTCTTTTATTGTACCGATGTTTTACCCGTATAGCTACGAACAGCAGATCCGGGGAAGCGAGCATCTTGCGCCGTTTACCTATTCACAGGCAGAGCAGGAGCGGATTGATGACGGAGAGCATGTGTTTCCGCATATTCTGGGAACGGACAAGCACGGACGGGACTACGCGATCCGTGTGATGATGGGAAGCCGGGTGTCCCTGATCGTCGGACTGGTGGCGGCTGTCATCATTCTGGTGATCGGATCCATTTTCGGTTCCATAGCTGCGTTTTTCGGCGGTTGGGTGGATATCCTGATGATGCGCATCGTGGATATTATCTATACCATACCGGATGTACTGTTGATCGTACTTTTGTCCTTTGCATTGAAAGCGCCCTTGGAGGCGCTGGCACAGAAGCCGGGCTTTGGGTGGATCCAGGTCATGGGACGTAATTTGATCAGTATCTTTATTGTGTTCGCCCTGCTTTACTGGGGCGGTATGGCCCGCATGGTGAGGAGCCAGATCCTTACGTTGAAGGAGAGCGAGTATGTGACAGCTGCCCGGGCATTGGGGGCTTCGAACGCGCGGATCATCAAGAAACATCTGCTGACAAACTGTATCGGCACATTGATCGTTACTACAACGCTGCAGATTCCGTCCTCTATTTTTACAGAGAGCTTCCTTAGCTTTCTGGGATTGGGCGTGGCCGTGCCGATGCCATCTCTGGGCAGTCTGGCCAGCGACGCGATCAATGGACTGAATACCTATCCGTACTTGCTGTTTATCCCGGCGATATTGATCAGTCTGATCATTCTGAGCTTCAATCTGCTGGGCGATGGCCTTCGGGATGCCTTTGACCCCAAGATGAAAAATTAAGAGAGGAGCACTGAACTGATGAGTGAATTTCTGGTAAATATAGAACATGAGCGTCTCTCCTTTTTCACACCGGTAGGAGAGGTCAAGGCGCTGAACGATGTCTCGTTTCATATCAAGGAGGGAGAAGTGCTGGGCATCGTGGGTGAGAGCGGTTCAGGAAAATCTGTGACAGCCTACAGTCTGATGGGGCTGACTGCGTATCCGGGCAAACTGCTGGGCGGCACGCTGGATTTCAACGGCCACCGCATCAATGATATGACAGAAAAAGAGATGCAGAAGATGCGGGGAAATGAGGTTTCCATTATCTTCCAGGATCCTATGACCAGTTTGAACCCGGTATATACGATCGGAAACCAGATCCGTGAGGTGTTAAAACTTCATACGAATAAGACGAAGAAGGAAATTCAGGAAAGAGCCGTGGAACTGCTGGAACTGGTGGGCATTAACGAGCCGAAGAAGCGCCTGAAGCAGTATCCGCATGAGCTTTCCGGTGGTATGCGGCAGCGTGTGATGATCGCCATCGCTTTAGCCTGTGAACCGAAGCTTCTGATTGCCGATGAACCTACCACAGCGTTGGATGTGACGATTCAGGCACAGATTCTGGAATTGATGATGGAGTTAAAAGATAAACTGGGTATGGCAATCATGATGATTACCCATGATCTGGGTGTGGTGGCCAGCATGTGTGACCACATTGCGGTTATGTATGCCGGCAATATCGTGGAGTACGGCACAACGGATGATATTTTTTATCGACCGAAACATGAGTATACCAAAGGCTTGATCCGCAGTATTCCACGAATGGACACTACAGAGCATGAGCGCCTGATCCCCATTGAAGGAACTCCGGTGGATCTTTTAAATCCCCCGAAGGGATGTCCTTTTGCATCACGGTGCGACAACTGTATGCGTATCTGCCTGCGGGAGAAGGCACCGGTGATCCATTTTGATGATGTGCATTATTCCACCTGCTGGATGAATCAGAAAGCCGAGCTGGAAGGAGGGACAAAGCAGTGAACGAAGAATTACTCAGAGTAGAACATCTTTACCAGTATTTTCCGGCAGGAGGGCATGGGAAAAATAAAAAGTATGTCCAGGCAGTAGATGACGTGTCTTTCTTTATCAACAAAGGAGAAACGCTGGGGCTGGTGGGCGAGTCCGGCTGTGGAAAAACCACTACGGGCCGTTCTCTGCTGCGTCTGTATGAGCCGGCAAAAGGCAGGATCATTTATGACGGGAAGGTATTATTTGACAGTGGAAATGTGCCACTGACAAATGAGGACGGCATCGAAGTGATGGAAAACGGCAAACCGAAATTCGGGAAGAAGACGACAGTGGATATGAAACCCTATCGACGGGAAATGCAGATCGTATTTCAGGATCCTTACGCCAGCCTGGATCCCCGCATGACGGTGGGCGATATCGTGGGAGAGGCTATTGACATCCATGGGCTGGCGGCGAACAAACAGGAGCGCTATGACAAGATACAGAAACTTCTGGAGTGTGTCGGTCTGAACTCGGAACACGCGAATCGCTATCCCCATGAATTTTCGGGAGGTCAGCGTCAGCGTGTCGGCATTGCCCGTGCCTTGGCTGTAGATCCGAAATTTATCGTCTGCGATGAGCCGATTTCTGCTCTGGACGTATCCATCCAGGCACAGGTAGTCAATATGTTTGAGGACTTACAGCAGCAGATGGGACTGACCTATTTGTTCATTGCTCATGATCTGTCTGTAGTGAAACATATTTCTAACCGTATTGGTGTGATGTATCTGGGCAAACTGGTAGAACTGGCGGACAGCAATGAACTGATTTTCCATAACGTCCATCCCTACACCAGAAGCCTGATTTCCGCGATACCCATCGCTGACCCGCAGGCAGCTCGGGCGAATAAGCGTATCGTGCTGGAGGGAGATGTGCCCAGCCCGTTGAATCCGCCCTCAGGATGCCGTTTCCGCACCCGCTGTCCGTATGCGACAAAGCAGTGCGCCCAGGAAGTACCGGAGTGGAGAGAAGTAAACAAGGGACACTTTGCGGCGTGCCACAACCTGGACAAAGTGAATTAAGGTCGTCCTGTTTTTTGAAAACAAAAAATACTCCAACTTATAGACAATTTGTATAAAAAGTGTTATAATTTTTCATTGTTCGAGGTAATTTGGACAAAATGTGTATGCGGCAGCGTGAGCGTTGTAGGCATAAATAAAATTTTATAGGAGGATAAGATGAAGAAGAAGGTAATCAGCATGCTGTTGGCAGCAGCTATGACCGTATCTATGGTAAGCGGTATGGCTCTGACTGCAGCAGCAGAAGAATCAACAGGCAAAGAGCTTTCCGTTCAGGTTGGACCGAACCCGGAAACTCTGGATCCGGCACTGAACAGCGCCGTTGACGGCGGAAATATGATCCTGCACACTTTTGAGTGTCTTCTGACCGTTGACCAGGACGGAAAGATCGCTCCCGGACAGGCGGAAACATGGGAGACTTCCGAGGACGGCCTTACCTGGACGTTCCATCTTCGTGATGGATTGAAATGGTCTGATGGCAGTGACCTGACTGCAGGCGACTTTGAGTACAGCTGGAAGCGCGTGTGCGATCCGGAAGTCGCAGCTCCGTACGCAGATACCGTTCTGAGTATGGTAAAAGGTTTTGATGAGGCGATTGAGGGTGATTTGGACGCACTGGCAGTAAAGGCTACCGACGATCAGACTCTGGTTGTGGAACTGAGCAGCCCCTGCACTTACTTTGACAGCCTGGCAGCATTTGCTACTCTGAGCCCGGTTCAGCAGGCTACGATTGTAGCAAATGGCGATTCATGGGCAGTTGATCCGGAAACCTATGTTTCCAACGGACCTTTCATGATCACTGAGTGGGAGCCCAGCTCTTACATTATTACTGCTAAGAACCCGTACTACTGGAATGCAGACGCTATCAAACTTGACAGCATCAAGTGGAACCTGATCGAAGATGCTAACGCATCGTACTATGCATATCAGAACGGGGAAGTTCTGTTCATTAAGGATGTTCCTACCGAGGAAATTCCGAGTCTGCAGGATAACGATGAATTCCATGTAGATCCCATCATCGGAACCTATTATCTCTCTTTCAACACCCAGGTTGAGCCACTGGACAACCCGCTGGTTCGTAAAGCTCTGAGCCTGGCCATCGACAGAGAATACGTTGCCAATACTCTGATGCAGGGTACCTATTCTCCGGCCGTGAACTTTATAGGACCGGGCTGGAAAGATACTGATGGAAGCGACTTCATAGATAATGCAAATGGCGGCGAGCCGTACCTGTCCGCTAATGCTGATATTGAGGCTGCAAAGGAAGCTCTGGCTGAGGCGGGCTATCCGGACGGCGAAGGACTTCCGGTTCTTCACTACATTACCAACGATGCAGGCTACCACAAAGCTGTAGCTGAATATCTGCAGGATGCATGGAAAGAGATCGGCGTCACTCTGGAAGTGGAACTGATGGAGTGGGCAAGCTTTACACCGACCCGTCGTAACGGCGACTATGAGATCGCGCGTAACGGCTGGGTAGGCGACTACAGCGATCCTTCCAATATGCTGGAGCTGATGTACTCCACCAACGGAAACAACGATGGCAAGTTCAACAACGCAGATTTTGATGCAGCCATTGATGTTTCCAGAACCACCACAGACGCAGCAGAGCGTTCTGCAGCTCTTCATGAGGCAGAGGATATCATGATGGCTGAGACTTCTTGCTGCCCGGTTGCATACTACAATGACTTCTGGCTCCAGAGCCCGAAGATTACCGGTGCATGGCATTCCGCATATGGATACTGGTATTTTATGTATGCTGATATCGAAGAGTAATCCGTTTACAACAGAAGATAATTTATGTTAAAATAAGAGTGTCGGTTTATGCCGGCACTCTTGTTTTGTGCGCACGCCCGCGCATGGAAATTAAAATAAGTATTATTCAATATTATGGAGCGAACGATGAAAAAGACGATTATTCCGATAACGGCCGTCCTGATCGCCACGACCGTTCTGCTTTTGGGTATGTGGTCTTATTACAGCAGCGTAGTTACTGAAATTGAACAGCAGGGCAGCAACGCCGCGGTATATGACAGGCACTATGTTGTGGTTTCGGAGGATTCCTCCGAACTGTGGCAGTCGATCTATGAGAGCGCCAGGGAGGCGGCTGCCAGAGAGAATGTCTATCTGGAGTGGATCGGTGCCAATTCTCCGGCTAATTATACGCTGAAGGATTCTATGAAAGTGGCCATTGCCTCTAAAGTAGATGGGATCATCCTGTATCCGTGGGGCGGATTAGACGTAACGGAGCAGATCAATGAGGCTGCGAAGCAGGGGATACCGGTGGTGACGGTACTGAATGACTGCAATGAGAGTGACCGTATCAGTTTTGTTGGTATCAACAGCTATCAGATGGGGCAGATTTATGGAGAACAGATCCTGAACCTGCTGGAGGACGGCATGAATCGGGTACTGGTTCTGGTGAACACTTCCATGGAGGATGTAAACACCAATCTGATGTACTCCCAGATGAACGCAGTAGTGGAAGCTGGAAAACCACGGACCAAAAAGGTGGAAATTTCCGCGTATTCTGTGGACAGTACGGCAAATTTTGAGGCTGAGGAAGTGATCAGGGATATCTTTATCAACTCTGATAGCCTGCCGGATATACTGATCTGCCTGGATCCGGTCTCGACAGAGTGCGCATACCAGGCCATCGTGGATTACAATGAAGTGGGAAATGTAAACATTGTTGGATATTACACTTCAGATATTGTGATGAACGCCATACATAAGGGACTTATTCCGGCTGCTGTCACCATTGATACCGGGGAAATTGGACGATACAGCATTGACGCATTAAACGAATATCTTTCAGCGGGTCATGTGAGCAACTATTTTAATGTGGGATTGAGCATTGTGACGAAGGACGAAACAAAATGACACAAAGAAGTACCAATTCTCTCAGAGCAAACTCCATACAGAAAAAACTGATTTTAGTGATGGCCGCTATGCTGGCCTCGGTTCTTTGTGTGAATCTGTTTATTTTTAATCAGATTAATTCCATGGTGCGTCAGATTGATTCCATTTTTACTAGCAATGTGACCATCGGAGAATTGGCAGATACCCTGGGCTTGGTGGAAAACCGGGTATACGAGTATCTGAATACCAAGAGCAGCACGGCATTGGAAGATTATTACCGTTACGAGCAGGAATACAGGGATCTTATCCAGCAATTGAATAATCAAAATGTGGACAGCGATACAAAAATGCTGGAGAAGAATATCCGTAACATGTCGGAAACCTATTTGGCAAAGACGGAGGAGACGCTGCAGGCCAAGAGAGGCCGAAATGTGGAACGGTACAAGGCTTGCTTCGAGGAGGAGACGCAGCTTTTTGAGTATATCAATTACTATATATATGAATTGGATGGACTGCAGTTTCGGCTGAATTCCCGAAATTATCAGATGCTGCTGTCTTCTATGAATATACTGGAAATTTTCAGTATGGTCATCATGCTTTTAATCTTCGGTTTCTGTCTTTTCCTGGCAATTATGACCATAAGAACCATGATAGGGCCCCTGACCCATTTGTCCGCAGCAGCCCACAAAGTTGCAGATGGTGAGTTTGAGGTGGAACTGCCGGAAGCTGTGAGCCGTGATGAGGTGGGGATTGTTACCAGCGCATTTCGCCAGATGCTGGAAAGTATTAAGGTGTATATTGATCGGGTAAAGAGTGGTGTTGAGAAAGAAGCTCAGATGAAAGCGAGAGAGCTCTCCATGGAAGCCCATTTAAAAGAAGCCCAGCTCAAATACCTGCAGGCCCAGATCAATCCTCATTTTCTGTTTAATTCGCTGAATGCCGGGGCACAGCTGGCAGTGATGGAGGATGCGGAGCAGACCGGTATTTTCATGGAAAAGATGGCGGATTTTTTTCGTTATAATGTGAAGAAGATGGAGGGGGACGCTACGCTTTTGGAAGAAATCGAAGCGGTGGATAATTACATCTTCATTTTGAATGTGCGCTATGCGGGGGATATCACGTATGAAAAACAGATCAATGCGGACATTGACAATATCCGTGTGCCCAGTATGATCCTTCAGCCCATCGTAGAAAACGCGGTATCTCACGGGATACACGATAATATGGCGGAGGGAAAGATCCAGCTTTTTGTGGGGAAGGAGGAGGATCAGCTTCGGATATCAGTGATGGATAATGGCATTGGTATGAGTCACGAGGAGATTGAGGCGGTGATGTGCGGGAAACTGCATCAGGAGCAGCGGGATGGTAATTCCACGGGTATCGGGCTGGACAATGTTATCAATCGTCTGAAACTTTATTATAATTGTCAGGAGCCGCTGAGCATCCACAGTGAGGGCAAGGGCATGGGAACGGAAGTTACCATTCTGCTGCCCCTGGACGAAGGAGGGATGGAGCATGTATAGGATATTGATCGCAGACGATGAAGGAATTATGCTGGAATCTCTGAAGAATATCATTCATCGGAATTTTGGGGAAGCCTACGAGGTGGCTACGGCCAAGTCCGGCAGAGCAGCTATAGAACTTGCAGAATCCTTTCATCCTGATATTATCTTCATGGATATTCAGATGCCTGGTATCAACGGGATACAGGCAATAAAAGAGATACGGAAGTTTAATTCCACGGCACTGATTTACGTGATTTCTGCCTATGATAAGTTTGACTACGCAAAAGAAGCCATCTCCCTGGGAGTGGAGCGGTATCTGATGAAGCCAATTGCCAAAAATACGGTTATTTCCATTGTGGAGGAAGCTGTAGAAAAGGTGGACAGTAAGCGTCAGCAGCGAAGCGATCTTCTTAAGATTCAGGAGAAACTGGAGACTGTCATACCTGTGGTGGAAAATGGATTTATCAGCAATATCCTTATCCAGAATGACTGGCAGGACGCGGAGTATTTCAGTCAATTGCTGGAAGTGACGGAAGAATACGGATATGTGATGGTGTTTCAGTTTGGAACAGAATATCAGGATGGAAAACTGGTAAGTCCGGTGGGCATGAGTGTGAAAGCTCAGAGATTTTATCCCGAATTCCGGGCTGTGGTGAAATCATATTTAAAATGTATCATCGGCAGTGTGATGTCTAACCGTATTGTGGTGGCGGTACCCTTTGAAAAGGAACAGATGGAATATGAGGAACGCATCCAGATCATTGAGGATACCCGAAGCCTGGTTAGCCGTCTGGAAGAACGTCTGGAAGCTAAATTCCGGGCCGGTATCGGCCGCACCCGAAGGATGAAGGATCTGAGAAATTCCTACCAGGAAGCGTTTCGTGCCCTGCAGGAGAGCAAAAGCCGTGTCATTCATACGGACGATATCAATATGCACGGAATCTATGAAGGCGGTTTCCCTGTAGAGATAGAGAAAAATATGTTCCAAATGGTGGAAAAAGGGGATGTGCAGGGGATGCAGCAGGAGGCAAACCGCTTCTTTGACTGGATGATACAGTATTATCCCGAGAGTAAGGATAATATTCGTCTGAAAGTGCTGGAGTTTATCCTTTGGGCGGAAAAGGAAGCCTTTCATGCCGGCGCCATCAACTATGGCTTTGATTATCGTAAGGATTACCTGGCAACGGTGATGGCGCTGGAGGATAATGAGGATATACGCAGGTGGTTTCTGGTGAAGATGACAGCGATCTGCACCAGCGTACACAACAAACGGGAGGAACAATCCGAATCTGTAGTAAGCAGGGCAAAGAACTATATTCAGGAAAATTACAGCAGAGATATTTCGCTGGATGACGTATCGAAGGAGGTCAATGTCAGCCCCTACTACTTCAGCAAGCTATTTAAGGAGGAAGCCGGCGAGAACTTCATTGAGTACCTGACGAGAATCCGTATTGAGACAGCAAAGACAATGCTGAAAGATCCAAATCTGAGTATTAAAGAAATTGGTGTGCTGAGCGGTTATGTAGATCCGAATTATTTCAGCCGGATTTTTAAGAAGCAGACGGATATGACGCCCAGGGAATACAGAGAGAGGTATTGCTGATGAAAAAAAAGAGAGGATTATTATGGGGGATATTTTTCTGTTTATTGCTGCTGGGCTGTGGCAGCGGACAGAAAGAACAGGAGGCAATTTCTGAGAAAGAAGAGGCCAAGATCCAGATCGGCTTAAGTTTTGATACCTTTGTGGTGGAACGATGGCTGCGGGATCGGGATGTGTTTGTGTCTACAGCCCAGAGCCTGGGGGCTGAGGTGAATGTTCAAAATGCAAATGGAAATATTGAAGAGCAGATTTCCCAGATTGAATATTTTATTAAAAAGAAGATGGATGTCATTGCCATTGTGGCAATAGATGGCGATATGCTGGTGGATGTGGTAAAGAAAGCCAGAAACAGCGGTATCAAGGTCATCTGCTATGACCGCCTGATCATGAATGCGGGAGCGGATCTGTATATTTCCTTTGACAATGAACGGGTAGGCGAACTGATGGGAGAAGCTTTGATAGAAGCACTGCCGGAGGGAGGCAATATTTTGACGATCTACGGTTCCAAAATGGATCACAATGTTACTCAGGTCAGTGCGGGATTGCAGAATGCTCTGCGGGAATCTAAGCTTCATGTGGTCTACTCCAACTATTGTGATAACTGGTTGGCGGAACTGGCCTTTGATGCGGTAAATGAAGGGCTTGCCCAGAACGATGATATCGTGGGAATGATGTGCGGCAACGATGCTCTTGCCAGTCAGGCGATAAAGGCGCTTTCGGAACACCGGATGGCGGGCAAAGTTGTGGTGGTAGGCCAGGACGCGGATCTGTCTGCCTGTCAGCGGATCGTGGAGGGAACACAGGAAATGACAGTATTCAAACCGGTAGATGCATTGGCGTCCAAGGCGGCCCAGCTGGCGGTTGCTCTGGCTCGTGGCGAGATCCTGGAAATGGAGGATATGCAGACCATAAGCGACGGTGAGAATGAAATACCATATTACAGTATTGAACCTATTGCGGTAACGGCGGAAAATATAGACGAAGTCATCATTGACAGCGGATTTCATCAGCGGGAGGACGTATACCTGAATGTGGCTCGCTGATATAGAAAATTGTCAATTTGGCAGTTTTGCCTGGAAACAGGAAAAAAACAGTGAAATTTTGTAATAAATAACAAATAATAAAAAAGTGCTTGCATTTTATGCGAAACGGGTGTAAATTAATTTCAGATTGAGAGAACAAGGGCGTTCCACATTGAGATTGTTGGAATGCCCTATTTTTTACGCGGACAGCGTAGTGAGATCCTATAGAAGGGAAGGGAAAAGTGATATGAGCGAATACTTTAACGTAGCGGATATTTTCGGAGAGAATGTATTCAGTGACAAAGTGATGCAGGATCGTCTTCCGAAAAAAATTTACAAAGAACTGCATAAGACCATCGATGAGGGGAAAGAACTGGATCCCATGGTAGCTGAGGTAGTAGCGGAAGCTATGAAACAGTGGGCCGTGGAAAAAGGTGCTACCCACTATACCCACTGGTTCCAGCCTCTGACCGGTGTGACAGCAGAGAAACATGATTCGTTTATCACGGCACCCAGAGCGGACGGAACGATTTTAATGGAATTTTCCGGTAAAGAATTGATCAAGGGCGAGCCGGATGCATCTTCTTTCCCGTCAGGCGGACTTAGAGCCACTTTTGAAGCCAGAGGTTATACGGCCTGGGATTGCACTTCTCCTGCGTTTGTACGTCAGGATGCAGCCGGAGCGATCCTCTGTATTCCTACCGCATTCTGTTCCTACACCGGAGAAGCGTTGGATCAGAAGACGCCGCTGCTTCGTTCCATGCAGGCCATCAATACACAGGCGCTGAGATTACTGAGATTATTTGGAAATACTACATCCAGGAAAGTGACTCCGTCCGTAGGACCGGAGCAGGAATACTTCCTGGTGGATGCGGAAAAATTTTTACAGAGAAAAGATTTGATCTATACCGGTCGTACTTTGTTCGGCGCAATGCCGCCGAAAGGACAGGAACTGGACGATCATTATTTCGGCACCATCCGTCAGAGAATTGCAGCATTCATGAAGGATGTAAACGAAGAACTGTGGAAACTGGGCGTATCGGCCAAGACGCAGCATAATGAGGTGGCTCCTGCTCAGCATGAGCTGGCTCCCATCTATGCGGAAGCTAACGTAGCGGTAGACCATAATCAGCTGGTAATGCAGACTCTGAAACGCGTAGCCTGCAAGCATGGCATGAAATGCCTGCTTCACGAAAAGCCCTTTGCGGGTGTGAACGGTTCCGGTAAGCACAATAACTGGTCCATCACTACCGATGACGGCATTAATCTTCTTGATCCGGGCAAGACACCCCATGACAATATTCAGTTCCTGTTGGTCCTGGCCTGCATCTTGAAAGCGGTAGATGTTCATGCAGATCTGCTTCGCGAATCAGCAGCTGATCCGGGTAATGATCACAGACTGGGTGCCAACGAGGCGCCGCCGGCAATTATCTCTGTATTCCTGGGCGAGCAGCTTCAGGATGTAATGACACAGCTGATCTCCACCGGAGCTGCCACCAGAAGTAAGACTGGAGGCGTACTGCAGACTGGTGTTCGGACCTTGCCTGATCTGGCAAAGGACGCTACAGACCGTAACCGTACTTCGCCGTTTGCTTTTACCGGCAATAAATTCGAGTTCCGTATGGTGGGCTCCCGTGACTCCATTGCTTCACCGAACATTGTGCTGAATACTATCGTGGCAGAAGCATTTAGCGAGGCCTGCGACGCACTGGAAACTGCGGATGACTTTGACGAGGCAGTCCACGATCTGATTAAGAAATACCTGACCGAGCATCAGAGAATCGTATTTAACGGAAACGGTTACTCCGATGAGTGGGTGGAAGAAGCGCAGCGCAGAGGACTTCCGAACATCAAGTCCATGGTAGATGCGATTCCCACCCTTACCACCGAAAAAGCGATTAAGCTGTTTGAAAAATTCGGTGTATTTACCGAGGCAGAACTGAAGTCCCGTGTAGAGATCAAGTATGAGAACTACGCAAAAGCCATCAACATTGAAGCTCGCACTATGATCGACATGGCAAGCAAACAGATTATTCCTGCTGTTATGAAGTATACGAAGAGTCTGGCAGACACGATAATTGCGGTGAAACAGGCTGGCGTGGATGCTCCGGTACAGACAGAACTCCTGGCAGAAAGCAGCGACCTTCTCTCCGATACCAAAGTTGCTTTGGCGAAATTGATCGAGGTGACAGACACCGCGGCGGCGATGGAAGAAGGAAGAGAACAGGCAGTATATTATCACGACGCTGTAAAAGCTGCCATGGATGAACTGAGAACTCCGGTGGATAAGCTGGAGATGATTGTAGACAAAGATATGTGGCCGATGCCGTCCTATGGCGATCTGCTGTTTGAGGTATAATCCTCCCATTACTATTGCTATCTTTTCTAATCCCTTACATATCATAAAGAAAGCGCCCCGGGCTTGCCCGGGGCGCTTTCGTGTATATAACCTAATAAACGGGAGGATACCCGGCAGTCGGAGAAATCTGCCGGGTATATTATAAAAAGTATATTTGAAAAGGAGTAGTGTGATACTCGTATTTCCTTGTTGCAAATTCATTGTAGTTGGGAGAAATGAAGAAATCGTGATGCATCTTTAAAAAGAAATTGAAATAGAAATGAATTTTCTGTAAACAGGATCATTTAGCAAACTTGAATTATAGTGCAAATTTCACAATTATGATTGATTTTTTTGACGAGGTATATTACAATAATACTAGTGCCTCGTATTGGGGAGGTTAATTATGGTACAATGGTTTGTGAATCATTGCAAAGGAGGATATTTCTGTGATATCGAATCAGGTTTTGCAGTCGACTCTGGATGGATTAAAAGCCATCAGCAGAGTGGATCTTTGCGTAATGGATTCTGAGGGAATCCTGTTGGCATCGACATTTGAGGGCGCAGAAGAATTTCGTGAATCGGTGCTTAGTTTTGCGGGATCGCCGGCAGACAGCCAGGCGATATCCGGATATCAGTTTTTTAAGGTGGTAGATGAAAAACAGCTGGAATATATATTGATCGTGAACGGAAGCAGTGACGATTCCTACATGGTAGGGAAAATGGCTGCATTTCAGATACAGAATCTGCTGGTGGCCTACAAAGAGCGTTTTGATAAAGATAACTTCATCAAGAACCTGCTTCTTGATAACCTGCTGCTGGTAGATATTTATAATCGCGCCAAAAAACTTCACATCGATACGGACGCCAGAAGGGTGGTATTCTTGCTGGAGGTAAGCCATGAGAAGGAGAGCAGTTCTCTGGAAACCATACGTGGCCTGTTTGGAACCAAAAGCAATGATTTCATTACGGCAGTGGACGAGAGAAATATTATTGTGGTAAAGGAATTGGCTCCCAAGGAAGGGTATGAGGAGATGGATGCCACGGCAGCTATGATCCTGGATGCGCTTCCGTTGGAGAAGAAAGAAAACGCTCTTATCGCATATGGAACCATAGTGGGCGAGATCAAGGAAGTATCCCGTTCCTATAAAGAAGCCAGAATGGCTTTGAATGTGGGCAAGATTTTCTTTGCGGAGCGGCAGATCATTGCCTACAGCTCCCTTGGTATCGGACGTCTGATCTATCAGCTTCCAATACCTCTGTGCAAAATGTTTATCCGCGAGATTTTTGAGGGAAAATCTCCGGATGACTTTGATGAAGAGACCTTGACTACGATCAACAAGTTTTTTGAAAACAGCCTGAATGTCTCAGAGACATCCAGACAGCTGTATATCCACAGAAATACTCTGGTCTATCGGTTGGATAAATTACAGAAGTCTACCGGTCTGGATCTTCGGGTGTTTGAGGATGCGATCACATTTAAGATCGCGCTGATGGTAGTAAAATATATGAAGTATATGGAAAATCAGGATTATTGAGAAACGGGGCCGGGAGTTTAAAAACTGTCGGCCCGTCCTGGGTATATGGTGGTGAGGGATATGACGGAGACAGAACTCAGACAGGAAATCAATCAGGGAAATACGGAGCAGGGAGCCAGTGTACATCCGGAGATGATGGAGCAGGAATGCAGTTCTGGTAAAAATCAGCAAGAGGACATCCAGAAAAGAAAGAATATGGAATTTGTAAAGGGTGTTTTCTTCGGAACTCTGATTTCAGCAGTATGTGTTCTGGGAGTGTTTCTCATTAATAATGGCACGGTAGGTTTCGAATGGGGGCGCTCTGTGGAGGCAGGATCAGGTTCCGAGGTTCTGACCAGTCTGGAGACCAGGCATAAACTGGAGGAAGTACGTCAGAAGATTGATTCTGCCTTTTTATATGACGTGGACGGAGAGGATCTAATCTCCTATCTTTTTAAGGGATTGACCGTTGGACTGAATGACCCTTATGCAAATTATTATACGGCGGAGGAACTGAAGACGATCACGGAGTCGAATCAGGGAGAGTATTACGGTATCGGGATCACCCTTCTGCAGGATATGGCCAGCGGTCGCCTCCATGTAGCCGGGGTATATGAAGGAAGCCCGGCAGAGACTGCGGGAATGAAAGTGGATGATGAGATCATTGCGGTTGACGGTGAGAATGTCACAGGTATGGATCTGGCAAGTGCTGTTGCCCTGATCAAAAATAAAGAGGAAAGTTTGGAACTGACGCTGCTGCGGGATGGCGAGGAACTGACGCTTACAGTAGAACCTACTTCCATAGAAATCCCTACCGTATCCTACGAGATGCTGGAAGACCAGATTGGTTATCTGAAGATTACAGAGTTTGACAGTATCACAGTGCAGCAGTTTGAGGATGCCATACAGCAGTTGAAAGCGGAGGGCATGGAAAAGCTGGTGGTGGACGTCCGGGATAACCCCGGGGGCGTACTGAATGCGGTTTGTGATATCCTGCGGCAGATCCTGCCGGAAGGACTGATCGTCTACACGGAAGATAAAAATGGAAAGCGGGAAGAATATACCTGCAACGGAGTACATGTTTTCGAGAAACCATTGGTTGTTCTGGTGAATAATAACAGTGCCAGTGCATCAGAAATTTTTGCGGGTGCAGTTCAGGATTATGGCCTTGGAACGATCATTGGAGAAACCACTTATGGAAAAGGCGTAGTTCAGCGCACGTTCCTGCTGGATGACGGATCCGCCCTGAAGCTGACTTCAGAAAAGTATTTTACGCCGAAAGGACAGGATATAGACGGCACAGGGATTAAGCCGGATATCGTGGTAGAACAGGAAGAGAATTCAGATACGGATCTGCAGCTTGCCGAGGCATTGGAAGTATTGAAACAGGAATAAAACATGTAGAACGATTGAAAGAAAAAAATGAGGATGTCTATGGAACAGAAAATAATTTTTCGTGAGATGCTCAGTGAAGTGAAAGCATTGGCGGATGCCAGTGATAACCGGCTGAAAACGCAGGAAATCGATGAGTTTTTTGCTAATACTCATCTGGATCGTCAGCAGATGGAGCTTGTCTATGATTATCTGATCAGTCAGAAGATACAAGTTGAAGGATATAAAAAAGCAAAGATCGGCCCGAATGCGCCGGCTATTGCCGATGCTTCCGGAGATAGAGCCGAAACACAGGAGAGCAATAGTGATATGGCGGATATAGAGGGGGATGATCAGGATTACCCTCACAGCATGGAACTGTATTTAAACGAGATTGCCCAGCTTTCCAGGCTGGAGGCTGAGGAAGAATTGCAGTTGTTTGCTCTGGCTGCTTTGGGAGATAGAGAGGCAAAGAGCAGACTGGTGGAGGTTTACCTTCCGATGGTCTGTGAACTGGCCGGGGACTATGACGGAACGGATCTTCCGGTGGAAGATCTGATCCAGGAAGGAAACATCGGACTGCTGATGGCAGTGGAAGCGCTGGAAGAGCGGGAGAGCCTTGCGGCCTATCAGGTGCAGCTGATGAACGCGGTGAATCAGCATATGCAGGGCATCCTGCAGGAGCAGAAAGATCTGCGGGAACTGGGGGATGGTATTGCGAAACGGGTAACCTATCTGAGTCAGGCTATCCACAATCTGGAAGAGGATCTGGAGCATAAGGTTTCCGTGGAAGAGTTGTCAGCTTACCTTGAGATGCCGGTGCAGGAGATCCTGGATATCCTGAAGATGGCCGGGGATGAGCTGGATGTGGAAGGAGCAGAGCAAGGCTGACATCACTATAAAACGCAAAGGGAATCATCGTGGAAGCGATGGTTCTTTTTTGCAACCGTCAGCGCACCGTACCTGTATGACGCTGATTAAATGACAACAAATTAATATAATATAAAGAAATTTTAATTTACAAGAGGAATATTTAATGAAAAAATGGAAATATGTATCTGGAGTTTCTTCAGCGTGTATTGGCATATATATGATATTTCGTTTGTTTCTTGCGGAATTAGCTTCCTGTATAATTCAAAGTGTAGACGACAGATAAGTCAGACTTAACAAAAAGAGATACCTCAGCTAAACTGTCATTACTGACCCGCAAAGT
>CACYXH010000002.1 GCA_902778245.1 uncultured Lachnospiraceae bacterium
GGGTGTTCCAGAAGGCATGCCTTTTGGGACGACTAAGGAAGTCGTCCCAAAATCCGCCTGCCGGCGGATACGCCCCTTCGGGCCTAGGCGAGTACGATTAGGAAACACTTGATGTGTTTTCTAATCTATACATATGGATACGCGGACCCCCTTACCTGTATTTTGCAACAGCCCCTTGACATTTTTATGACAGGTAACTATAATTGTTGCTATATAAAATTAACGCTTTAAAGGAGGAAAGTATTATGAAAAAGAATTCTTTGACGAAACTTGCGGCAGTGTGTACAGCTTCCGCTATGGTACTGTCTGCTTCCGGTATGATGGCGGCAGCAGAAGAAACTACTTATAAGGTTGGCATCTGCCAGCTGGTACAGCACGTTGCACTGGATGCGGCTACTCAGGGATTTATTGACGCGCTGACAGATGAGTTGGGAGATGCGGTAACGTTTGATACGCAGAACGCAGCCGGTGATTCCGCTACCTGTGCTACGATCTGCAATCAGTTTGTATCCGACGGTGTAGATCTTATCCTGGCAAACGCCACTCCAGCCCTTCAGGCAGCAGCTGCTGCGACCAACGAGATCCCGATTTTGGGAACTGCTGTTACAGATTATGCAACTGCACTGGATATTGATGAGTGGACCGGCGCTACAGGAACCAATATTTCCGGAACTTCCGATCTGGCTCCGCTGGATGAGCAGGCAGCGATGCTGAATGAATTATTCCCGGATGCCGAGACAGTAGGTATCCTGTATTGTTCTGCAGAGCCGAACTCAGAGTATCAGGCAGCAGTTATCACAAAAGCTCTGGAAGAGCTGGGTTATACTGTGACATCTTACACCTTTGCGGACAGTAATGATGTGGCTTCCGTAACCACCACCGCCTGCGCTGAGAATGATGTCCTCTATATTCCTACTGATAACACAGCAGCTTCCTGCACCGAGATTATAAAGAATGTGGCTGTTCCGGCAGGTAAACCCATCATCGCCGGAGAGGAAGGTATCTGTGCCGGATGTGGTGTAGCAACCCTGTCTATCAGCTACTATGACCTTGGATACACCACCGGTGAGATGGCGGTAAAAGTACTGACGGAAGGTGCGGATGTATCAACCCTGGAAGTAGAGTTTGCTCCGAATGTTACCAAGGAATACAATTCAGAAATCTGCGAGGAACTTGACATCGAAGTTCCGGAAGACTATGTAGCGATCGCTGCAGAAGAATAAGAAGTAACCGGAGGCCATAACAATGAATTTGCTTGCTTTAAATCCTATGACGCTGTTTTCGGCACTGCCCGGAAATATCGCTCAGGGTATGATTTGGGGCATCATGGCAATCGGTGTATATATGACATTCCGCCTTCTGCGTTTTTCAGACCTGACCGTCGATGGCTCCTTTGCCACCGGCGGTGCAGTTGCGGTTATGCTGATTATCAATGGTGTACCTGCACCCGCAGCTTTGTTGGTGTCTTTTTGTACCGGTATGCTGGCCGGCCTTGTGACAGGTCTTTTACATACTGCATTCGGCATTCCGGATATCCTGTCAGGAATTCTGAGTCAGATTGCGCTTTATTCCATCAACCTTAGAATCATGGACGGAAAAGCAAACCAGGCGGTAAGTGTGGACAAATATTTTTTGGTGGTGTCCCTGCGGAATATTCCCAGATCCCTGATCGTGGGTGGCTGTATTGCGTTGGCGGTCATCCTCGTTTTGTACTGGTTTTTCGGTACGGAGCTTGGAAGCGCGATCCGCTCCACCGGATGCAACCCCGCCATGTCTATGGCTCAGGGAATCAATATCAATGCTACGAAGGTTCTGACACTGGCGCTTTCCAATGGTCTGGTGGCGCTCTCTGGCGCCCTTCTGGCTCAGTATCAGGGCTTTTCTGATGTAAATATGGGGCGCGGCGCTATTGTCATCGGACTGGCTGCGGTGATCATCGGCGAAGTAATGGGAGAGGCCCTGATCGGTAAACGGCTGAATTTCTTTGGAAGGCTGCTGTTCGTCGTTGTTGGCGGAATTATCTATTATATTGTAGTTGGTCTGGTGCTTTGGATGAAGATGCCCTCCAACGATCTGAAGCTGTTTACAGCCATCATTGTGGCCATTTTCCTTGCTGTACCGTATCTTAGGGAAAAATCGCGAAATTCTTATGCAAAAGCTGCAAAGAAAGGAGCGAAATAGTATGCTGGAAATCAATAACGTCCATAAGACTTTTAATAAAGGCACGATCAATGAAAAACCTGCATTGCAGGGAGTGGATCTGCACCTGAATCCCGGTGACTTTGTAACCATCATCGGTGGAAATGGCGCAGGGAAATCCACCTTGATGAACGCTGTCGCCGGGGTATGGCCCGTGGATGAAGGATCCGTTGTTATTGACGGGGAGAATATTACAGGCTATCCGGAGTATCGCCGGGCGAAACTTTTGGGAAGAGTGTTCCAGGATCCCATGACAGGAACCGCAGCTACCATGGAGATTCAGGAAAATCTGGCACTGGCGGCCAGACGAGGTGAGAGACGCGGTTTAAGTTGGGGAATCAGTAAGGAAGAAAAAGAACAGTATCATGAAATGCTGAAGATATTGGATCTGGGCCTTGAGGATCGTATGACCACAAAGGTGGGACTGCTTTCCGGAGGACAGAGGCAGGCATTGACTCTGCTGATGGCATCCCTAAAGAAACCCAAGCTGCTCTTGTTGGATGAGCATACGGCAGCCCTTGATCCTAAGACAGCGGCTAAAGTTCTTGAACTCACCGGAAACATAGTGGAAGAGAATGAACTGACTGCAATGATGGTGACCCACAACATGAAAGACGCGATCCGCATGGGCAACCGTCTTGTAATGATGCATGAAGGACGTATCATCTATGATGTAGAGGGCGAGGAGAAGAAAAAACTCCATGTGTCCGATCTGCTGGAGAAATTCGAACAAGCCAGTGGCGGAGAATTCGCTAACGACAGGATGATGCTTGCATAGCTTAACTATCACAGAGAAGGGGCTGCCGCACGAAATGCATATTTTGCACAAAAAAGTGTTCCTCAGAAAGCCAGGATCGTGTAAAAAATGCATTTGTGCGGCATCCTTTTTCTTTCATTTAAAAAAAGATAGGAAATTATTATAAGGACAAAAATATTGCAATTGTTGAGACGATAAAAAAAGTATGTTATAATAGCCCCTAATGAATTGCCATACAGGTGCTTAAGGCCGGATTGTATAGCAGGAACAAGAACGAAGTATAATTATATGGAGAGTTGTAACAATGGCAGCAACAAAATTAACTGATATAATGAAAGAGAGACAGACATTATCTTTCGAATTATACCCACCCAAGACGGAGAAGGGAATGCTGAAACTTCCGGATATCATCGCTCATTTGTGCGACTTTCAGCCGGATTATATTTCCTGTACTTATGGTGCAGGCGGCGGCAACGTGGGTGCAAACAGACAGGTTTGCCAGATGGTCAGGAATGCCGGTTCTGTGCCGGTGACCCACTTTACCGTTATCAAAAACACAAAAAGCAAAATGAAAGAGCAGATGGATATGTATCTGGAAGAGGGTGTTGATCATATTCTTGCACTTCGGGGTGATATCCCTCTGGGGGAGACGACTACCTGCGGCGACTTCCAGTACGCAACCGACCTGGTAAAGTATATCAAAGATACCTACGGTGACAAATTTGAAATCGCAGTTGCCGGCTCTCCCGAAGGCCACATTACATGCAGCTCTATTGAGTCTGACATAGGGTTTCTTCGCCAGAAACAGGACAATGGTGCGGACTATATTATGACACAGCTTTGCTGGGATATGGAACAGTTCAAGAGATGGCTGGATATGATTCGTAAAGCTGGTGTAACCTTGCCGATCAATGTGGGCATCATGCCGGTTCTTGATATGAAAGCGACCATTAATGTGGCTCTTTCCAGAAATGGCTGCGTTATTGAACGAGAATTGGCCAGACTGATCTCTAAGTACTGGATCTTTCCGGATCCTTTCGATTCTAACCCGCCGTTCCGGGACGATGAGCGCGAGCGGAAGCTGGCTGATTTCAGAAAAGCAGGCATTGAGTACACGATCAAACAGATTGAGGCTTATCGTGCATGCGGCATTAACGGTATTCATCTGTATGCTATGAATAAATGGGAAGCGGTGACAGAAATTATTCATGCTACCGGTTTAAACGCCCAGATATAAAGGAGAACGTTAGATAGTACAGATCATATCTGCATTCCCGGGAAAGAAAATCGAAACAAAAAAAGGAGCCGATTTATAAAACCGTTGTCAGTCATATAAATTGAAGGAGGTACAATAGCAATGCCATTTACAGCAAAATCGGGGAAATTTAATGCAAGTATCCGTTCATTGACGATTGGTATCGGCGATAAGGCCATTACTCTTGGCGGTGAGTGCGTTCTGCCATTCTACTCTTTTGATGCAGCCATTGAAAATGCACCAAAGGTAGGTATCGAAATAACCGATTGCGGTATGGCAGCTGAACCGGAAAGTGTTCAGAAGTATTATGAAGGATGTACGTCCGTGACGGATATGGCAAAGAGAGCGGCAGAATTTGATGGGGTTGATTTTCTGAGTCTGCGTCTGGAAGGGGGAGATCCCAACGGATTAAATAAATCTATCGAAGAGCTGATCCGCATTGTGAAGGACGTAGCGGCAGCGGTAGATCTTCCTCTTGTTGTATGCGGTTGTAAGAGTGAAAAAAAAGACGAGGAACTGTTATCCAAAGCGGCAGAGGTACTGAATGGAAAAAATGCACTGCTACTTGCTGCTAAGGAAGAAAACTACAAGACGGTAGGCGCGGCTGGTCTTGCCTGTAAACAAGTAGTCGGTGCGGAATCTTCCGTCGACATCAATCTTGCAAAACAGTTAAATGTATTATTGACACAGTCAGGTGTAGATCCCCAGGCAATCGCTATGAATATTGGTTCTGCAGCGGCAGGTTATGGTTTTGAATATGTTATTTCTACTATGGATCGAATAAAAGCGGCAGCATTGTCCCAGGGAGACGCCGCTTTGCAGATGCCGATCATCACTCCGGTTGCTTGCGAAGTATGGAGTGTGAAAGAAGTTATAGCTTCCGAGTCTGATATACCCGAATGGGGTTCGGCTAAGGAACGCGGAATTGATATGGAAGTGGAGACTGCCACAGCAGTTTTGTTTTCCGGTTCCGATGCAGTTATCTTAAAACATCCTGAATCAGTAGCAACGATCTCAAAACTGATTAAAGAACTCGTATGATTTTTTGTTGCGAAGATAAAGGGGGATAAATACAATGGCATTAAAAGGTCTTGATATATTCAAATTATCACCGAAGAAAAACTGTAAAGAATGCGGATCACCAACTTGTATGGCTTTTTCCATGAAAGTCGCACAGGGTACGGTCAGTATAGACGCCTGCCCTTACTTTTCCGAGGACGCGAAGACAGCTATGAGAGAGGCTGCCGCACCGCCTATGAAGACGATAAAAGTAGGAACCGGTGATCAGCAATATGTACTGGGCGGAGAGACTGTCCTGTTTCGGCATGAGAAAACTTTTGTCAACAAAACGAGATATGCGGTAGCTCTGTGCAGCAGCATGGATGATGCGGTAATTGAAGAAAAGCTGGCAGCTATTGAGAAGGTAGATTATGATCGCATCGGTGAGAGAATGTTTGTGGAAATGGTCTATGTGAACTATGATCCCAAAAGCGGTGCAGTAAAATACATGGAACTGGTAAAAAAAGCGGCTGGACTGAACAGAGTGCTGATCCTGGGCGTGGAAGATCCGGAAGTGGCCAGGACTGCATTGGATCTATGTAAAGATTCCAAACCAATCCTGAACGGCGCGAATGCATCTAACTATGAGGAGATGAACGCGGTAGTTGCCGGAGCGGGAGTGGCTTTGGGCGTCAGCGGCGAAAATGACAGTGAGCTTTACGATACACTGGCGGCACTGGAAAAGCTTGGCAACAAGAATCTTCTGTTCAATGCAAACACGGATTCTATTAAAGCTGCTTATGCCACAACCGTACAGTATAGACGAGCTGCCATTAAGGACAACGATAGAACCTGCGGATATCCTTCCATCGTAAATGTTGCGAAATTGGCCAGAGGGGACAATCATCTGCAGGCAGCTCTGCTTGCTGCATTTACCATGAAATATGGTTCTATCCTGGTGGCAGACCACCTGGATTATGCAGAAGCGCTTCCGCTGTACGGTATCAGACAGAATGTATTTACGGATCCACAAAAGCCAATGAAAGTGGAACCCGGTATCTATCCAATCAATGGCGGGGATGAGAACGCTATCTGCCTTACCACAGTGGACTTTGCACTTACTTATTTTGTTGTTTCCGGTGAGCTGGAACGCTCTGGTGTGCCGTGCAACCTGATCGTTAACGATGCGGGAGGATTATCTGTATTGACCTCATGGGCCGCAGGTAAATTTTCGTCTTCTTCCATCGCAAAATTTTTTGAAGAGCAGGATATTGCAGGAAAGATCAAATGCCGCAAACTCTGCATCCCGGGTAAAGTTGCTGCTCTGAAAGGAGAACTGGAAGCGAAAATGCCGGATTGGGAGATCATTGTAGCACCGAAAGAAGCCGTTCAGCTGGTGAAATTTCTGAAAGATATGCAGTAACAGTAAAAAACAGGAAACACGCTTTGCGAGTTTTGGTGTAAATAGAAATTAGGAGGAGAACAAATTATGGGAAAATTTGTAGTAATTGGTGAAAGGCTTTCTGTGACAGCTCCAATCATCAATAAGGCATTTACGGAAAGAGATCCGGAACCAATTTTAAAAAGAGCAAAGCAGCAGCTGGATGCAGGCGCTGTTTATCTGGATGTGAATATCGGACCGGCGCAGAGCGATGGCGCAGATTTAATGAAATGGGCGGTTCAGCTGCTGCAGAGTGAATTTGACAACGTTCCGCTGGCGTTGGATACTTCCAACAAGGCTGCTATCGAAGCCGGAATGTCCGTATATAATCGTGCAAAAGGAAAACCGATTATAAACTCTGCTGATGCAGCAGGAAGAATTGAATACCTGGATCTTGCTGCTGCAAATGATGCAATTTGTATCGCACTTTGCAATGGAGAAGGTATTGCAAAGGACAATGATGAGCGTATGATGTACTGCCAGACTTTGCTGGAAAGAGGCTTGGAACAGGGCATGGAAGCAGAAGATATCTGGTTTGATCCGTTATTCCTGGTAGTTAAAGGAATGCAGGATAAGCAGATGCAGATTCTGGAGTGTATTAAGATGTTCAGTGATATGGGACTGAACTCCACCGGAGGTCTGTCCAACAACTCAAATGGTATGCCGAAGCATATCCGTCCGATCATGGATTCCGCTCTGGTTGCTATGGCTATGATGCAGGGCCTTACCTCCGCCATCGTAAATCCGAACGATCTGCGTTTGATGGAGACCATCAAATCCTGCGATATACTCAAAGGAAATACACTGTACGCTGATTCTTATCTGGAGATTTAGGAGACTCTGATTTTATCATCGTTTCCTCAGAAGCCCCGGTGGACCGCACGGATTTCCCTGATAAAAAATAGTACTTATAGAGAGGCTGTTATGTAATGCGTGACAGTGGGATGTCTGAACCCCTGAGTCAGCATTAGGTAACAGCCCTCTTAATTTAGACAGCCGAACGAAGTGTATGAAAGGACATAATCATGTATAAAGTAACCTTTAAATTTGAAAATGGCAGTGCCGTAGAGACTTTTGCCAATCAGGGGGAAAATCTTCTTGAGGTGGCGAGAGAAGCGAACGCAGCCATTGATGCGCCATGTTCTGGAAATGCAGCTTGCGGGAAATGTAGAGTACAGTTGGTGGGCGGAGAACTGGAAGCAGAAAAGACCGCTCACATTACGGATGAAGAATACGAGCAGGGCTGGAGGTTGTCCTGTGTGAGCAAAATAGTTGGAAACGTGGAGGTAATGGTGCCGGATATTGCCTCTGCCTACAAAAGCAGAATGAAAGTTGCGGATCTGGATTCTGCGAAAGAAATTGAAATTTTTGAGAAGACAAAGTCAGATATAGAAAACGCCGGTATCAGCTTCAGGAACGACTTGGAAGTAGTGCGTGTCACCATGGATCCTCCGACCCTGGATGATACCATGCCGGATATCGAACGTGTTACCTGGGCAGTAGAAGCGGCCTGTGGGGTGGATCACGTAAAGATACCCTTTACAGTTATGAAAAATATGGCGGAAACGCTTCGAACATATAATTTTGATGTGCAGTGTGTCATCCGAAGGGCGGAGAACAAGGTGGAGGTGCTGGATCTGTGCGCTCCTGAAGAAGATATTAAGGTTTGCGGACTGGCCGTAGATATTGGTACGACTTCCGTGGCTGCGTTGGTGATCAATATGCTGGACGGTACGATCTTAGCAAAGGCTTCTGCCGGAAACGGTCAGATCCGGTACGGTGCGGATGTGATCAACCGTATCATTGAATCACTGAAACCGGGCGGAAAGAAAAAACTGCAGGATGCGCTTGTGAAAGAAACCCTGAATCCGTTGATCATGCAGATGTGCAGAGCGGCAAAGATAAAACCGAAGATGATCTACCGTATGTGCGTGGCAGGTAATACCACTATGAACCATCTGTTGGTAGGTGTTGATGCAGATCCGATCCGCATGGAGCCCTATATCCCCACCTTTTTTGAAACAGACTGTGTGCATGCCCAGGATCTTGGCATTGCCATTTTTCCCCACGCAAAGGTGATCGTAGCTCCGAATATCGGAAGCTATGTAGGAGGAGATATTACCGCCGGAACTTTTGCAAGCTGTATCTGGAAAAAACCGGAGATGTCTCTCTTTATTGACCTGGGAACCAACGGTGAGCTGGTATTCGGAAATGAAGAATTTATGATGAGCTGTGCCTGCTCGGCAGGACCGGCTTTTGAGGGAGGAGATATCAGCTGTGGTATGCGCGCCATGGATGGCGCCATTGAGGCATGCACCATTGATAAAGATACCATGCAGCCGCATCTGTCCATCATCGGGGAAGAGGGGCAGAAGGCAGTAGGTGTCTGCGGTTCCGGTATCATTGACTTGATCAGCGAACTGTTCCGATGCGGCATCATCAACCCCAAGGGCAAATTTATCCGGGAGGGGGAGCGTATCCGTCACGATAAATACGGAATGGGAAGTTACGTTTTGGTATTTAAAGAGGATGCCGCGTCTGTCAAGGATGTGGAGATCAACGAGGTGGATATTGATAACTTCATACGTGCCAAAGGCGCAATTTTCTCTGCAATCCGTGTGATGTTAAGCACGCTGGATTTCACGGTAGATATGATCGACAATGTGTATGTGGCCGGCGGTATCGGCAGCGGCATCAATATGGAAAATGCAGTGAACATCGGAATGTTCCCGGACATCCCAATAGAGAAGTTTCATTACATCGGAAACTCTTCTCTGTCCGGCGCTTATACGATGCTATTATCCAATGAGGCAGAAGCGAAAGTGACCCAGGTGGCACACAATATGACTTATCTGGAACTATCAAACGAACCGACTTACATGGACGAATTTGTGGCCAGCTGTTTCCTGCCGCACACAGACGCGGCCTTGTTTCCCTCCATCATCCCAGATTTTGTTCAGCGATAATTTTACTGCAGCATTTATAGTATTATTTTGCTGTATGCCAGAATGGCGCAATTATAGAAACAACTAAGAGGTCAGAAAGGAGAACGTTACATTATGGGATTTTCAACTGTACCATGCAATGAATTTGTAGAAGTACTATCATCCAAGGCTCCGGCGCCGGGGGGCGGCGGTGCATCCGCACTGGTAGGAGCCGTGGGCACGGCTCTGGGGAATATGGTAGGCAGTCTTACCGTTGGCAAGAAGAAGTATGCCGCAGTGGAAGAGGAGATATATGATCTGAAGGCAAAATGTGATAAACTTCAGGCGGAACTGCTTGCTCTGGTAGAAAGGGATGCGGAAGTATTTGAACCTTTGGCTAAGGCTTACGGTATGCCAAGAGAGACAGAAGAAGAGAAGGCAGAGAAGGCCAGAGTAATGGAGATCGTGCTGAAGGATGCCTGTTCTGTTCCTATGGAGATTATGGAAAAGTGTTGTGAGGCCATTGAGTTGATCAAGGAGTTTGCGGCGAAGGGGTCTGCCCTGGCTGTCAGTGATGCCGGAGTTGGCGCTGCATTCTGCAAAGCGGCTTTAAAAGGCGCCAGCCTGAACGTATACATCAATACAAAATCTATGGCAGACAAAGAGTATGCAGCGCAGCTGAACGCAAAAGCGGACGCGATGCTGGAAAAATACCCGCCTATTGCTGATGAAATTTTTGAGAGTGTACTGGCAAGACTGAAAGGCTGAACTTTACATAAACGAAGAAAGAAGGAGACAAAACAATGGCAAAACAATTATTGGGAAAAGAAGTTACCGCGTCTTTGAACGAGAGGATTAAAGCGCAGGCAGCGCGGCTTCAGGAAAAAGGGATAAATCCAACCCTTGCCATTATTCGTGTTGGTGAGAACCCCAGCGACATTTCTTATGAGAAAGGCGCTGACAAACGATGCGAAACGCTGGGGGTGGCATGTGAGAAAATTCTTCTTCCCGAAGATGTATCACAAGAAGAACTTCTGGCTGTGATGGACAGAGTGAATAAAAATGAAAAAATTCATGGTGTCCTTCTGCTGCGTCCCCTGCCCGGGCATCTGGATCAGTCGGCGATCGAGAATGCCCTGGATCCGACCAAGGATGTGGATTGTATGACGGACGGATCCATGTCCGGCGTATTTACCGGAAAGAAAGTAGGATTCCCACCATGTACGCCCCAGGCTTGTATGGAGATCCTGGATTACTATGGAATCGAGTGCACCGGAAAGAAAGCAGTGGTGATCGGACGCTCTCTGGTAGTGGGAAAACCGGCGGCTATGATGTTGATCAAGAAGAACGCGACGGTCACCGTATGCCATACTAAGACGGTGGACATGCCTTCTGTAACAAGGGAAGCGGATATTATCATTGTAGCGGCAGGACGTGCAGGCGTGGTAGGCGCCGAGTATGTAAAACCGGGACAGACCGTGATCGATGTGGGCATCAACATGAACGTGGAAGGTAAACTTTGCGGTGATGTGGATTTTGCGACGGTAGAACCTATCGTAGACGCAATCACACCGGTACCGGGCGGCGTGGGCAGCGTGACCACTTCCGTTCTGGTAGGACATGTAGTTGAGGCGGCCGCCAGAAGTCTGGAGTAACAAAAACGAAACTTAATATTTTTCATTTTCAATATTATATTAATAATTTTTTCAAAGATATTGCTATTTTTTCTAAAGTTGACTATAATAGACAAGATATTGGGTACCCAAGGTACCTACAGAAGAGGAGGAAAAAATTATGTCATATGTTGATGAAGTCCTGGATTTACTGGTTGCCAAGAATCCGTCACAGCCCGAATTCCATCAGGCGGCGAAGGAAGTTCTGGAATCTCTTCGTGTGGTAATCGAAGAAAATGAAGAAGAATATCGCAAAGATGCATTGTTAGAGAGACTGACAACTCCGGAGAGAGTTATCTTGTTCCGTGTACCCTGGGTAGATGATAAAGGACAGGTTCAGGTAAATAATGGTTTCCGCGTTCAGTTCAACAGCGCCATCGGACCGTACAAGGGCGGTCTTCGTTTTCATCCGTCCGTAAACCTTGGCATCATCAAGTTCCTTGGTTTTGAGCAGATCTTTAAAAATTCCCTTACCGGTCTTCCCATCGGCGGCGGCAAAGGCGGCTCCGATTTTGACCCGAAAGGAAAATCAGACCGTGAAGTTATGGCATTCTGCCAGAGCTTTATGACAGAACTGAACAAACATATCGGTGCTGATACAGACGTTCCTGCCGGTGATATCGGAGTAGGCGGACGTGAGATCGGTTATCTGTTTGGACAGTACAAGAGAATCCGCAATTTGTACGAGGGCGTTCTTACAGGTAAAGGACTTACTTACGGAGGTTCCCTGGCAAGAACCGAAGCCACCGGATACGGTCTGCTGTACTTCACTGAGGAGATGCTAAAATCTAATGGCAAGGATATCAAGGGCGCTACCATTGCTGTTTCCGGTGCAGGAAACGTAGCAATCTACGCGATCCAGAAAGCTCAGCAGCTTGGCGGAAAGCCGGTTACCTGCTCTGATTCCACCGGTTGGATCTATGATCCGGAAGGAATCGATGTAGAACTGCTGAAAGAGGTAAAAGAAATCAAGCGTGCCCGCCTGACAGAGTATGCTGCAAAGAGACCGTCTGCTCAGTATCATGAAGGCAAAGGCGTTTGGACGGTAAAATGCGATGTGGCTCTTCCCTGCGCGACCCAGAACGAACTGGATCTGGAAGACGCAAAGACATTGGTTGCCAACGGCTGCTATGCGGTGGCAGAGGGGGCGAATATGCCTACCACTCTGGAGGCTACCGAATATCTGCAGGCAAACGGTATTCTGTTTGCGCCTGGTAAAGCATCCAATGCCGGCGGCGTGGCTACATCTGCATTGGAGATGAGCCAGAACTCCGAGAGACTGAGCTGGAGCTTCGAGGAAGTAGACCAGAAGCTGAAAGGCATCATGGTAAACATCTTCCACAATGTGGATGACGCTTCCAGGAAATATGGCATGGAAAAGAATTATGTGGCCGGCGCTAACATCGCAGGCTTCCAGAAAGTAGCGGATGCCATGAAAGCCCAAGGAATTGTTTAGGTAAGAAAACACATCAGGTGTTTTCTTACCGTACCTGCCTAGGCCCGAAGGGGCGTATCCGCCGAAAGGCGGATTTTGAGACGCTTTCCTTATGCGTCTCAAAAGGCATAGAAAACAGATCAGGTATTAAAAAGTCCCGCAATCAATGTGGTTGCGGGACTTGTCGTTATTACAAAATAAACCCCGCAAAACGCGGGGCTTCAGGCAGCCGGGAGTGAGACTTGAACAATCCCTTTCTTTTTCTATAACTTGGTGTATAATAAACTTCCACTATATAAAGGGAGGTTTTATTATGAGGTTTACAAAAGACGCTATACAAAGAATGCTTGACGCAAACGAGGGATATATGACCCAAACGTATCTGCGAAGCAAAAACGTTAACGAAGAGGTTTTCTACCATATTACAGACGGTAAACTCGTGAAACGATCCATTGATAAATCATCCAGGTCTCACAGTAGATATGATAAAACTTCTGTTTGCGACATTGATCAAACTAGACGCTTTCTCATAGAAAGGATGAACGTATTAAAATTTGAGGCATAATATGTAGTGTATGCAGTTGACAAATTCGTTAAAATATGTAATACTTGTAATACGGAAAGGGGCGAATACAATGGCAACTATATCTTTAAGAGTAAACGATGATGAGCTTCGTCTGATCCAAGCGTATATTACTGCAAATAACTTGAATATGTCTGCATTTATTCGAGAAGCTGCTCTTGACAAGATTGAGGATGATTTTAATTTAGATAAAGAAAGAATTATCCGTGCGCGAGATGCCGCTCATACAGGCAAGAAATATACGTTTGATGAAGCATGGGCTGAAGTAGGAGTGTGATGCTTATGTATCAGGTAATGTTTTCGGAAAAAGTCGTTAAAGAACTTAAGAAATTGGACAAGCAAACGGCAAGGGTGATTAAAAACTGGATTGCTAAAAATCTGGTAGAAACCGTTGACCCCAGATTGCATGGAAAAGCGTTGACCGGTGATCTGCAAGGTATATGGCGATATCGAATTGGTGATTACAGGCTCTTTGCCGAAATTCAAGACGACAAACTGATTATATTCCTGATTGATGTAGGACACCGACGAGAGGTGTACAAACGTAAAAATTGAATAATTTTTCTCAAGAACCAGAGCTCTGAATAAGGACTCTTTTCTTTTATGTTATGGATTGAAACGGAGAGAAAAATGTTTGAGAAAACTGGAACGTTCACTTCATCGATGATGCGGCAGCTTGTATCGTCGTTATTTAAGAGAAAGAGATAGTCCGGCAAGGAGAGATTGTGCAAATATCTTGCATCTTTGATACTGGTAAAGAAATAGAACTTGTTCTGCAAAAAGGTCTTGCAAAAAACAGACGTTTCGGATATGGACTATAAACGTTCAATTCTTGAAGAAGCCGCGAAAAAAGTGTAACAAAAAGTGTAACTTTGGCGAAAAAATGGCTCCCAAAACAGGTCAAAAATCGTAAAGTGTAATAAGTGTAACACGGTAAAAATAAGAAAAACCCCGTATTTACGGGGCCTAAGACAGCCGGGAGTGGGACTCGAACCCACGACCTACGCATTACGAATGCGTCGCTCTACCAACTGAGCCATTCCGGCAGACATCACTGTCAACATTCACATTATATATGGATTTCTACATTTTTGCAAGCACTTTTTCATTTATTTTTCTTGATATGTATCCACAGATGTAGTAATATTATAACATACAAAGACCAATAACTAGATGTTGTTCAAAAGAGCGGTTATTGGCCGGTTATGGTAGTAGATATTGTGGGAAGCAGAAAAAGGAAAAGAAGGGTTCTTTGGAAGCAGGGTGGGTTTTACTGATGAAAAGTAAAAAAATTACGATTAAAAATGATGCGGGATTGGATATCAGACCCGCGCGTATTATTGCGAATGCGGCAGAACAGTGTACTTCCAGGGTGGAATTGATTGCAGGCAATAATACAGTGAATTGCAGAAGTATTTTGAATATCCTTTCCGTTGCGATCAGAAAAGGAGCTGTGGTGGAACTTTGCTGCACCGGAGAAAGGGAAGAGCAGGATCTGGAATATATGCTTCGTGTGATTGAAGATGAATTGATAAAATAAGGGAGAGAACGTGATGAAAAATACTACGTTAGTTATCATGGCTGCCGGCATAGGGAGCCGCTTTGGTGGTGGCATAAAACAATTGACGTCTTTTGGACCGAATGGCGAGATCATCATGGATTATTCCATTTATGACGCTATAGAAGCAGGCTTTAATAAGATCGTGTTTGTAATCAGGAAAGATTTGGAAAAAGATTTTAAAGAGATTATTGGGAAACGAATCGAAAAACAAATCGAGGTAGCATATGCTTTCCAGGAATTGGACAATCTTCCTGAGGGATTTTCTCTTCCGGAAGGACGAGCGAAGCCCTGGGGAACCGGACAGGCGATATTAGCCTGCAAAGGTCTGGTTCAGGAACCTTTTGCGGTGATAAATGCGGATGACTACTATGGGAAAGATGCTTTTGCGCTGGTTCATGATTACCTTGTCAATATGGACACTGAACCGGGGGAAACATTTGACATCTGTATGGCTGGTTTTATTTTGGAAAATACACTCTCCGAAAATGGAGGAGTTACCCGGGGTATCTGCCGACTGAATGATAATAACGAACTTGTGGGTGTGAATGAAACGAGAAATATTGTAAAGACACCAGAAGGAGCAGCTGTTTTCCAGCCGGATGGCACAGTCGTTCCAGTGGATGCGAAACGCCTGGTGTCCATGAATATGTGGGGATTTTCTCCGGTATTTATTGATGAACTGGACAGAGGCTTTCGGAAATTCCTGTCAGAAATATCAGGAAATGAATTGAAAGCAGAATATCTTCTCCCGACCATCGTGGATCAACTGGTGAAGGAAGAGCGGGGCAGTGTAACTGTTTTAAAAACGAAAGATAAATGGTTTGGTGTTACTTACCGTGAAGATGTGCCGACGGTAGCAGCTGAGTTTAAAAAACTGGTGGAAGATGGGATTTATCCGGAGCATTTGTGGGGTTAGATTTTAAGTAAAGGGATTGAGAAAGACAGAAGATGAGAATAGGATTTGATAACGATAAATATTTAAAAATTCAATCAGAACATATTAAGGAACGAATCGGACAGTTCGGAGACAAACTGTATCTGGAGTTTGGCGGAAAACTGTTTGATGATTATCACGCCTCCCGCGTGCTGCCGGGATTTCTGCCGGACAGTAAGCTGAAAATGCTGATGCAGCTATCCAATATGGCAGAGATCGTGATCGTTATCAGCGCTGCCGATATTGAAAAAAATAAGGTGCGCGGAGATTTGGGTATCACTTATGACGTGGATGTACTGCGCCTGATCGCGGAATTTGAGGAAAGAGGTCTTTTTGTGGGCAGCATCGTCATTACTCATTACGCAGGGCAGAGCGGTGCAAAGCAGTTTAAGGAAAAACTGGAGAAAAAGGGCATCCGGGTATATCTGCACTATATCATTGAGGGTTATCCTGCCAATATTCCATTGATCGTCAGCGAAGACGGGTTTGGCAAAAACGATTATATTGAGACGCAGCGCCCCCTGGTGGTTATCACTGCTCCGGGGCCTGGAAGCGGAAAGATGGCGACCTGCCTCTCCCAGCTGTATCATGACAATGTGAGAGGGATCAAGGCCGGATATGCAAAATTTGAGACTTTCCCCATCTGGAATATTCCGTTGAAGCATCCGGTGAATCTGGCTTATGAAGCAGCTACCGCAGATTTGAACGATGTAAACATGATCGACCCCTTTCATCTGGAGGCTTACGGAGAAACTACCGTTAATTATAATCGGGATATTGAAATCTTCCCGGTACTATCCGCTATTTTTGAGGGCATTTACGGAGAATGCCGCTACAAATCTCCAACGGATATGGGGGTAAATATGGCGGGAAATTGCATCATTGATGATGACGCCTGCTGCCAGGCATCAAAAATGGAGATCATCCGCCGGTATTATCAGACGGTGAATAAAGTGGTGAAAGAAGAAGCTTCGGAAAACGAAGTATATAAAATAGAACTTCTCATGAAGCAGGCTAAGATCACCACGGATGACCGTAAGGTGACGCTGGCGGCCAAGAGGAGAGCGCAGGATCACGGAATGGCAGCGGCAGCGATCGAGTTGGAAGACGGTACGATCATAACCTCCAAAACGTCGGACTTTCTTGGAGCGTCGGCAGCATTGCTGATGAATGCCTTAAAGTATCTGGCGGGTGTGGATCATGAAGTAAAGCTGATCAAACCGGAAGCGATCGTCCCGATCCAGGATCTGAAAGTCCGTTTCCTCGGAGGGCGTAATCCGAGACTTCACACGGACGAGGTGCTGATCGCACTGACACTGGCTTCCTGTACCGATGAAAATGCCAAAAAAGCTTTGGAGCAGCTGCCAAAACTGAAGGGCTGCCAGGTACATACTACCGTAATGCTGTCTGAGGTGGATATAAAGATTTTCAAAAAACTGGGAGTCGATCTCACCAGCGAGCCGGTTCAGACGGTGAAAAAGTGGTATTGAAAGAGATAGATAAAAAAGAGTTTTCGATTTCTTAACAAATCGAAAACTCTTTTAAAAATCGGGGCAACAGGATTTGAACCTGCGACCTCGCGGCCCCCAGCCGCGCGCGCTACCAAGCTACGCCATACCCCGGTTACAACAAATAGTATTTTAACAGTAATTGAGAAAAAAATCAACTATAAATTTTAAATTTATAGAACATGCGTCACATAACGCGCAGGCTTTTTCATCGGATATTGACAAAGAATATTCTCAATAATATAATGCTTATTAGATTTATAGGAATGATATGCAAAATATGAAAACGAAATGACGGAGGGAAATCATGGGATACGGAATAGAAACAAGATGTATTCACGGCGAAAAAAATGAGGTTATGGAACATTCCTATGGGGCGGTCAGCATCCCGATCTATCAGACCGCGACGTTTGCCCATCCGGGAATCGGAGAAACCACAGGACATAATTATACCAGGGAGAGCAATCCTACCAGGGAGGAACTGGAAAAAACAATATCATCCCTGGAGGGAGCTTTCGATACGGTAGCCTGCTCCACTGGTATGGCGGCTATATCGCTGTGTCTGGAAGTGTTTGATTCAGGGGCGCACATTGTATGTACTGACGATCTGTACGGCGGTTCCGTCCGTATCTTCGGAGTGATCGGGGAGCGCAGAGGACTTCAATTCTCTTATGTGGACACTTCTGATGCGGCGCAGGTGGAAGAAGCCATCAAAGAAAACACGGAAGCATTGTATATCGAGACTCCAAGTAACCCTACGATGAAGGTGACCGATCTTAGCGCCATGAAGGAACTGGCGCAAAAACACGGATTATTGCTGATCGTAGATAACACATTTTTATCCCCCTATCTTCAGAACCCGCTGGAATTGGGAGCAGATATTGTGGTACACAGCGGAACAAAGTTTCTGGGAGGTCATAACGATACGCTGGCGGGATTTTTATCTACCAGCCGTCAGGACATCGCAGAGAGGGTCAGAGCCCTCTACAAGACGGTAGGAAGCTGCCTGTCACCCTTTGACAGCTTTCTGATACTGCGCGGTCTGAAAACACTGGCGGTGCGGGTGGAGAGACAGCAGAGTAATGCGGGAAAACTGGCGTCATGGCTGAAACAGCATCCAAAGGTTAAACAGGTTTATTATGTCGGACTTCCGGAACATCCGGGCTTTGAGGTAAATTGCAAGCAGTCGAGAGGGGCAGGCAGTATGCTCTCTTTTCGGGTGGATGCGGAAGAGACAGCCAGAGGTGTGCTGGAGCGTGTGAAACTGATCAGTTACGCAGAGAGCCTTGGAGGAGTAGAGTCTCTTATCACCTATCCAATGCTGCAGACCCATGGGGACGTGCCGGTGGAGATCAGGGAAAAACTGGGAATTACGGAAACATTTCTTCGTCTTTCTGTTGGAATAGAAAATGTGGAGGATCTGATCGCGGATCTGGAACAGGCGCTTGGATAAAACGGTTTTGAGTGTAGTTAGGAGAAGACCATGAAGTTTGATTTTGACAGGATAATTGAGAGAAGAGGTACCAATAGCCTGAAATATGATTTCGCCAGGGAACGGGGAAAAAGAGAAGACGTATTGCCGCTGTGGGTGGCAGATATGGATTTTCAGACAGCCCCGCCGATACTGGAACGGTTGGAAGAAGTGGTGCATCACGGGATTTTTGGATATAGTGAGGCAAAAGAAGATTACTTTCGTGCGCTAGCCGGATGGTATCAGAATCATTTTGACTGGGAAGTTAAAAGAAGCTGGCTTTTAAAGACACCGGGAGTAGTGTTTGCCATCGCAATGGCAATTCGGGCGTTTACTGAGGAAGGGGATGCCGTTCTTTTGCAGCAACCGGTATATTATCCTTTCAGTGAGACGATTTTGGATAATCACAGAAAGCTGGTAAACAACCCTCTGAAACTTGAGAATGGGCACTATGAAATTGATTTTAATGATTTTGAAAGAAAGATCGCAGAGAATCACGTGAAACTGTTTCTGCTCTGCAGTCCCCACAATCCGGTGGGACGGGTCTGGAAAGAATGGGAATTGCGAAAACTTGGAGAAATTTGCCTCAGATATGGCGTGCTGGTGGTCAGCGATGAGATACATGCTGATTTTACCTACGGAAATAACAAACATCTGGTGTTTGCCTCACTCTCTCCGGAAATTGCGGACATTACGATTACATGTACAGCGCCCAGCAAGACCTTTAATCTTGCCGGTTTGCAGACTTCCAATATCTTCATTTCAAACCGGGAAAGAAAGCACAAATTCAAAGCCCAGATTGCCGCTGCCGGTTACAGTCAGCTCAATACGATGGGACTGGCAGCGTGTCAGGCAGCATATGAGGGCGGCGAGGAATGGCTGGAGCAACTGAAAGTGTATCTGAAGGGGAATCTGGATTTTACCCGTGAGTTTTTAAAAGCGCGGCTGCCTGAGATAAAACTCATTGAACCGGAAGGAACCTATCTGATCTGGCTGGATTTTAGAACGCTGGGACTGACGGAAGAAGAACTGGATGATCTGATCGTGAATCGGGCCAGGCTGTGGCTGGATTCCGGGGCAATCTTCGGAAAAGACGGGGAAGGTTTTGAACGTATTAATATTGCCTGCCCCAGGGCTACTCTGGAACGTGCATTGACACAATTAGAACTTGCGATAAAGGAAAAGGAGTGATAGAATAGGATTCGTGATTTTGTTTATCGTCTGGAGTGAAGATACATATGAAGAATCCTTTGCACTATCAGTTGTCGGAGTGTGACTGCGGACCGACAGCGTTGCTTAATGGGTTGAGTTACCTGTTTCAAAGAGAAGAGATACCGCCTGAGGTGATTCGTAATGTGATGCTGTATTGCCTGGACTGCTATAATGACGAGGGAATACCCTGTAAGAGCGGAACTTCTATGGCGGCAATGATGTTTTTGAGCAACTGGCTGAACGGTTTTTGCAAGACCGGACGGCTGCCTGTTTCCAGCCAGTATCTATCTGGCAGAAGTGTCTATATCGGGCCGGAAAGTTATATCAATGATGCATTGATGCGAGGCGGCGTGGCGGTGGTGCGTTTGTTTTACGAGGAAGCTCATTATGTCGTGCTTACAGGTATTGAAAAAGACGGAATCAGGATGTTTGACCCCTATTACGAGGAAGAACCCTTTAAAGAAGAGGGCGTACAGTTGGTATTAGACCAGCCTTTTTCCCATAATCGCATTGTGCCGGCTTGCTATTTTAATCAGGAGTCTCTGGAACTGTACGCATTTGGCCCTTATGAAATGAGGGAGGCAGTGCTGTTGTTCAACAATGAGACGATGATAACGCCGGAGAAATCCATCGAGTATTTTATATAAAAGTGCATAGATTGCGGAATATATCAGGAAGGCTGTCGCATTAAGTGACTTTAAACGTTCTTAATGCGGCAGCTTTGTGATAAATGTGTTTTCTATGGGTAATACTATATAGGAATGGGAGGAAGATGCATGAAAACAAGAGATTTATTATTAGTGATCGATCTGCAGAATGTCTACCTGCCCGGGGAAGAATGGGCTTGCCCGTCTATGCCGGAGGCAGTGAAGAATATTGCGAAGATTATTGATGCAGGTGTTGCGGAAAAGACGATTTTTACCCGTTTTGTATCTTCCCCTACACCTGCGGGAACATGGAAACGCTATAATGAAGAAAATGCGAAGATCAATGGGGATGTATATCTGAATGATATGGCGGAAGGCATCAAATCATATCTGAATGCCGGTCCTGTGTACGATAAATCTACCTACTCATCGTTTCGGATCCCGGAACTTTTGGAGGAGTTAAAGTCGATGGACCGGGTATTGCTTACCGGTGTAGTGGCGGAATGCTGTGTGCTTGCAACCATGATGGAAGCCATTGACAATGGGATCCATGTGGTGTATCTGACGGATTGTGTGGCAGGGCAGTCTGACCAAAATGAGGAATGCATTCAAAAGATTGCGGAAAGTTTTTCCCCGGTTCACACAGAAGTGATGGATAGCGAAACCTATCTGCGACAGAGAAACACTGATTAAAGGAAGAGGATAAGTATGCTGAATCAGTTTTCAAGGACTGAATTATTGCTTGGTAAAGAGAATATGGAGCGGCTGCAGAATGCCAGGGTTGCGGTTTTCGGCATCGGCGGCGTTGGGGGATACACGGTGGAAGCGTTGGCCAGAAGCGGTGTGGGAACTCTGGATATCATTGATGATGATAAAGTCTGCCTGACCAATATTAACCGTCAGATACTGGCTACCAGAAAGACTGTTGGGAAGTATAAAGTAGATGTGGCCGAGGAGCGTATACTGGATATCAATCCCAAAGCGGTGGTACATAAATATAGGACGTTTTATATGCCGGACACGGCAGATCAGTTTCATTTTGAAGAATATGATTATGTGGTGGACGCCATTGATACGGTGACCGGAAAGCTGGAATTAGTGCAGCAGGCAAGAGAGACGAATACGCCGATCATCAGTTCCATGGGTGCTGGAAATAAGATGGATCCTACCGCGTTTCGGGTAGCGGATATCTATCAGACCTCGGTGTGTCCGCTGGCAAAAGTGATGCGAAGGGAATTGAAAAAGCGTGGAATAGAGAAATTGAAAGTTGTCTATTCAGAGGAAAAACCCATTGTACCTGTGGAGGATATGGCAATCAGCTGCAGGGCGCATTGTATCTGTCCGCCTGGAACGGTGCGGAAATGTACGCAGCGTCGTCAGATTCCGGGAAGCAACGCCTTTGTTCCTTCTGTGGTAGGACTTATTATTGCAGGAGAAGTGATAAAGGATATGACAGGGTACAAAGCATGAGAACGATTACGGTAGAAGAACTGGAAAAACAAAAGAAAGAAGAATGTCTGATTGTGGATATACGGTCGGAAGATGCCTTCGCCCGAGGGAGTTTTCCACAGGCGATAAATTTACCTCAGGAAGAGTTTCAGGAACATTTTACACAAGCAGCATCAAGACTGAGTAAAGATAAGACCATATATATTCTTTGCCATACCGGTGCGAAGAGCGCTGATCTGACGGAAGAACTGGAAGAGCAGGGGTATGATGCGGTCAATGTCTTAGGTGGATATAACGCGTTTCTGCGTCTGCAGCTTAGCCGGTTGTTTCAGGAAGAGAATGATACTAAGGTTCGAACAGCAGAAATTGAAAGAAGCATTATTAAAAAATTCAGAAAACAGATCTGGTGTAGCTTTACAAGAGCGGTCCGGGAGTATCAATTGATTCAGGAGGGAGATAAGATAGCGGTATGTATCTCCGGGGGTAAAGATTCTATGTTGATGGCAAAGCTGATACAGGAATTGCAAAAACATGGGAAGTTTCCCTTTGAGGCGGTCTATCTGGTCATGAATCCGGGGTACAATCCGGATAACTGGCAGATCATTCAGGACAATGCAAAGCTGCTTGGCATACCGCTTACTGTATTTGAAACAGATATTTTTAATGTTGTGGCGGAAATCGACCGAAATCCCTGTTATCTGTGCGCGCGTATGCGCAGAGGGTATCTTTATTCCCATGCGAAAGAGCTGGGATGCAATAAAATCGCTCTTGGCCATCATTATGATGATGTGATCGAGACGATCCTGATGGGAATGCTCTACAGCGGCAAGATAGAGACTATGATGCCCAAACTGCACAGCCAGAATTTTGAAGGAATGGAATTGATCCGGCCGCTCTATCTGATCAAAGAAGCGGATGTTAAGGCATGGCGGGATTATAATGATCTGCATTTTATTCAGTGTGCCTGCCGGTTCACCGAAAATTGCGCATCCTGCGGCGGCGCGAGGGGATCAAAGCGGGATGAGATGAAGGAACTGATCGCACAGTTTCGCGCGGTCAGCGATGTGATTGAGAACAATATATTCAACAGCGTGCGGAATATTAACCTGAGAACGGTGATCGGGTATCATAAGGACGGGGAAAGCTACCATTTTCTGGATGATTACGATGAGAGAAATTGACGCGGGAAATCCGGATAAAAGAAAAAGCAGATAACGGGAATCGAACCCGCCTCTCCAGCTTGGGAAGCTGGCGTTCTACCGATGAACTATATCTGCATGTTTCTGATTATACACCGGAGTGTTTTATTTGGCAAGTGTTTTTTTGAGTGTGCCACACCAAGCATTTTATTACATAAATATAGCTTTCTGAGGAACGCTCTCGCTGCCCGTCATGCGCAGTGGATACTAACCTGCCTGCTGCGCAATTAGCTTGCAGCCAGGAAGTACCAGCGAATGACGAGGCTCTCAGAAAGCTATATTTATGCAAGATATGCTTTAAGTGCGACACGCTCAAAATCAAAACAGGAAAAGGGAGAATACGAGTATGACGAGACAGGAATTTGAAACATTGACAGCGCAGGGAATTGTATATCTGGACGGAGCCACCGGCTCTAACCTGTATCTGGCGGGGATGCCTCATGGTATCTGCACAGAGGCGTGGGTGTTAGAACATCCACAAGTGCTGGCGCAGCTGCAGAAGAAATATGTTGAGGCAGGTTCTCAGATTGTTTACGCGCCTACGTTTGGCGGTAATCGTTTCAGCTTAGAAGGACGGGGACTGGAGAATCAAATAGGGGATATGAATAAGCGCCTGGTGGAGATTTCCCAGAAGGCAGTGGGAGATCGGGCGCTGATCGCAGGTGATGTGGCGCCCACCGGCAAAATGCTGGAATCCAGAGGAGGGGACACCACGGTGGATGAACTGTTTGAAGTGTATCGGGAACAGATCACCTATCTGTCGGAAGCAGGAGTAGATTTGCTTGTGGCTGAAACTATGATGTCTCTGGAAGAAGCCATGGTGGCTTTGGATGCCGCATCCACGGTGTGTGATCTTCCGGTGATGTGCAGCCTCAGCTTTGAGGCGGATGGCAACGCTATTTTTGGCGGAAGCGCGGTGGAGGCAGTTGAGACCCTGCAGGCCATGGGAGCTGTGGCAGTGGGATTAAACTGCTCCGTAGGACCGGATCAGCTGGAGACCATCGTTCGAAATATGAAGGCTGTGGCGGAGGTTCCGGTGATCGCTAAGCCAAATGCAGGGCTGCCCTTTATCGATGACCATGGGAATGCCACTTATAGTATGGGGCCGGAGGAATTTGCCAAGTACTTAAAAGTGCTGGTAGAGGCAGGAGCATCCATTGTTGGCGGCTGCTGCGGAACAACGCCGGACTATATCAGGAAAGTAAAACTTGCCCTGGAGGGAAAGCTGATCGGGTAAGGCACAGTCCGGCAAAATACCTCTTGACAGAAGCGCAAAGTATGTTAAACTTGAGACATATGTAAAGAAAAAGGCTTTGATCGTGTTCAGTAGAAGATCATTTTCCGCCAGAGAGAAGGTATCATAGGCTGTGAGTACCTTTCGGTTCAGATGATGTTTGAATTTCGCACGGGAGCTTCATTTTTGAACGATAGAATATCTATTAGAGAATGACGAAGATGCACGTTACGCATAACGAGTGCCTGCGGATGCAGGAATTAGGGTGGTACCACGGAATTGAAGCTTCGTCCCTTTCAGGGGCGGAGCTTTCTTTGCGCGTAGGCAATGAGACATGCCAGGACAAGCTGCGTACAGCGAAGGGCGCATGCGCACAAAAGCAGTACGCAGATTGGGCTGATAGGGCGAAGCCCGCGACCGAGGAAGCGAAAGCTTGCGAGGTGCATGTCTCATAAGGCAAAGAAATGCATCGATGCCAGGACAAGCTGCGTACAGCGAAGGGCGCATGCAAGGTGAGGTAAAGAACCCTACATCAGGAAAGGAGAAACTATGAAAGAAAAACTTCAGGCAATCAGAGAACAGGCGATGCAGCGGATTTCCCAAGCGGACGGCCTGGAAAAACTGAACGAGGCAAGAGTGGCCTTCTTAGGGAAAAAAGGCGAACTGACTGCCGTGTTAAAGGGAATGAAGGATGTGGATCCCAAGGATCGTCCGGCTATCGGGCAGATGGTAAATGAAACAAGAGAGAGTATTGAACGTGTTTTGGAAGAGACCAAAAAGAAACTGGAAGCGAAGGCCAGAGAGATGCAGCTGGAGCGGGAGGTCATCGATGTGACCCTTCCGGCAAAGAAAAATTCGGTAGGTCATCGTCATCCCAACACCATCGCCCAGGAGGAGGTGGAGCGCATCTTCATCGGAATGGGTTACGAGGTGATCGAAGGACCGGAGATTGAATATGATGAGTACAACTTCGAGAAATTGAATATTCCGGCAAACCATCCGGCTAAGGATGAGCAGGATACATTCTACGTCAACAAGGAGATCGTGCTGCGTACCCAGACTTCTCCGGTGCAGGCTCGTGTTATGGAGCAGGGGAAATTGCCTATCCGCATGATTTCTCCGGGGCGTGTATTCCGCTCGGATGAGGTGGATGCCACCCATTCTCCTTCCTTCCATCAGATTGAGGGACTGGTAATCGACAAAAATATTACATTTGCGGATTTGAAAGGGACACTGGAAGAGTTCGCCAAGGAACTGTTCGGAGAGGAAACCAGGACAAAATTCCGTCCCCATCATTTCCCGTTTACAGAACCCAGCGCGGAAGTAGACGTCTCCTGCTTTAAATGCGGCGGAAAGGGCTGCCGCTTCTGTAAGGGCAGCGGCTGGATCGAGATCCTGGGCTGCGGTATGGTGCATCCCCATGTTCTGGAAATGTGCGGTATTGATCCGCAGGAGTACACCGGTTTTGCGTTCGGTGTGGGATTGGAGCGTATCGCGCTGCTGAAATATGAAATCGACGATATGCGTCTGCTGTACGAAAATGACTACCGTTTCTTAAAACAGTTCTAGGACGGGTTCAAATAGGAGGAGAAACAGATGAATACAACATTATCATGGATTAAAGCCTATGTTCCCGAGCTGGACGTAACGGCGCAGGAATATACGGATGCAATGACCCTGACCGGAACCAAGGTAGAGGGCTTTGTGAGAGCGGATGAGGATCTGGAAAAGATCGTCATTGGCCAGATTGAAAAGATAGAACGTCATCCGGACGCGGATAAACTGATCATCTGCCAGGTGAACATTGGCACGGAGACAATACAGATCGTAACCGGAGCGCCGAATGTGCATGAGGGAGACAAGATCCCGGTGGTTCTGGACGGCGGACGGGTAGCCGGCGGGCACGATGGAAAGATGACACCCGGCGGTATTAAGATCAAAAAAGGTAAGCTGCGTGGTATCGAATCCAACGGCATGATGTGTTCCATCGAGGAGCTGGGTTCCAGCAGGGAAATGTACCCGGAAGCTCCGGAATACGGTATCTATATCTTCCCGGAGGACGCTCAGGTGGGCAGTGATGCCATCAAGGCTTTGGGGCTGGATGATGTGAATTTTGAGTATGAGATCACCTCTAATCGTGTGGACTGCTTCAGTGTTATCGGTATTGCGCGGGAAGCGGCAGCTACTTTCCGGAAGGAGTTTATTCCGCCAGTAGTTACTCCAACGGGAAATAATGAGGACGCCCACGATTATGTGAAAGTAACGGTGAAAGACCCGGATCTGTGCCCGCGGTACTGTGCCCGTATGGTAAAGAATATTAAGATCGCTCCATCCCCCAAGTGGATGCAAAGAAGACTTGCGGCGGCAGGAATCCGTCCCATCAACAATCTGGTGGATATCACCAACTATGTGATGGAGGAGTATGGTCAGCCTATGCATGCCTTTGATTACGATCAGATTGCCGGTCATGAGATCATCGTGCGACGCGCTGAAGCGGGAGAAAAGTTTGTGACGCTGGACGGTCAGCAGCGTCAGATGGATGAGAATGTGCTGATGATCTGCGATGGCGAGAAGTCCATTGGTATCGCAGGCATCATGGGCGGTGAGAATTCCATGATCACGGATGATGTTAAGACCATGATGTTTGAGGCGGCCTGCTTTGACGGAACCAATATCCGTCTTTCCGCTAAGAGAATCGGACTGCGCACAGATGCGTCCGGCAAGTTTGAGAAGGGTCTGGATCCCAATAACGCAGAAGCGGCTATTAACCGCGCCTGCCAGCTGATCGAAGAACTGGGCGCCGGTGAAGTAGTAGGCGGAATGGTAGATGTTTACTCTAAGAAAAAAGAGCCGGTGAGAGTAAAATTTGAACCGGATAAGATCAATGCGCTCCTGGGGACCGATATTTCCGCGGAAGAGATGCTGGGCTACTTTGCGGCTGTTGATCTGGAATACGACGCACAGACAAATGAAGTGATCGCACCGACGTTCCGTCATGATATTTTCCGCACTGCGGATCTTGCAGAGGAAGTAGCGAGATTCTACGGATATGACAATATCCCCACCACGCTTCCCTCCGGAGAGGCGACCACCGGAAAGAAGCCAATGAAGATGCGTATTGAGGATATGGCAAGGGAGATCGCTGAATTCTGCGGCTTTTCTCAGGGCATGTGCTATTCTTTTGAAAGCCCGAAAGTATTTGACAAGCTGCTGCTTCCGGAAGATTCCTCTCTGCGCCGCGCGGTGCAGATTTCGAATCCGCTGGGCGAGGATTTCAGTATCATGAGAACGATTTCTCTGAATGGAATGTTATCTTCCCTGGCCTTTAACTATAATCATCGCAATAAGAATGTACGTCTGTACGAGCTGGGCAATATTTATCTGCCAAAGCAGCTGCCGCTGACTGAGCTTCCGGACGAACGAATGAAGTTCACTCTTGGTTTTTACGGAGATGGTGATTTCTTCACCATGAAAGGAGTTATTGAAGAATTCCTGGAGAAAGTAGGAATGAAAGGGAAAAAGACCTATGATCCCACAGATAAGAAACCGTTCCTGCACCCCGGCCGTCAGGCAGATGTGATCTATCAGGGGAAGACAATCGGCTTCCTGGGTGAAGTACATCCGGCAGTGATGGATAATTACGGACTGGGAGAAAAAACCTATGTGGCTGTTCTGGATATGCCGCAGATCGTGGAGATGGCTTCCTTTGACCGGAAGTATACCGGAATTGCCCGCTATCCGGCGGTGACCAGAGATATCAGTATGATCGTTCCGAAAGAGATCAGCGCAGGAGCGATCGAAGCCGTGATCGAACAGAGAGGCGGAAAACTTTTGGAAGGTTATCATCTGTTCGATATCTATGAAGGTGCGCAGATCCTTTCCGGATTTAAGTCCATGGCTTATTCCATCAGTTTCCGTGCAAATGACCGGACGCTGGAGGAATCGGATATCACTGCTGCCATGAAGAAGATCTGGAATGGTCTGGAGGCACTGGGAATCGAAATCCGGTCATAACATTGTTTCAGACAAAGAGGCTGTCATTTTAAAAACGGCGGATGTTAAAAGACAACGTCGGCATAAAGTGGCGGCCTTCCGTTTTTTATAGGAGAAATTATGAAGATATATATATTGCGGCATGGACAAACAGAATGGAATCGAATAAAGAGAATGCAGGGGCAGACAGACATTGCTCTAAATGAAAACGGACGGGAGCTGGCGCAAAAAGTAGGGGAAACCCTGAGCAAGATTCCCTTTAGCAGAGTGATCAGCAGTCCGCTGCAGCGGGCTGTGGAGACGGCTCGTCTGGTATTGGGCGGAAGAAAAATTCCAATTGAGACAGACCCGCGGATCGGGGAGATCAGCTTTGGTGATTACGAAGGGCTTTCTATGATCAACCCCGATTATCCCCTGCCGGATCCGGATTTCCACTTCTTTTTTGATGCGCCGGAGCGCTACCAGGCGCCGCCGAAGGGAGAGAGCTTTAAACAGCTCATTAACCGGACAGGAGATTTCTTGAGGGAATTGTCCTCCTCGGAGGTGACGATAACAGAATTGCAAAGAGAGGAGAGGATTCTTTTGTCCACCCACGGAGCGGCCTTAAGGGCGTTATTAGCCAATATAGAGCATACGGATATCGCCAATTTCTGGAGAGGCTGCGTTCCGCCGAACTGTGCCGTCTCAATTGTACAGTTTCGTGATGAGAAGTGGAAAATATTGGAGTGTGACCGCTTGTATTATCAGGGGAAATAGCCTATAATGAGCACGCCGAGATTAAACAACAAAGGATGGTAATTGATATAATATGAAAACATCAGATTTCTATTATGAACTCCCACAGGAATTGATCGCTCAGGATCCCCTGGAGGATCGTTCATCTTCCAGGCTGATGCTGCTGAATAAAGAGACCGGTGAGGCAGAACATCATATTTTTCGGGATATTATTGACTATCTGAATCCGGGGGATTGCCTGGTGATCAATAATACGAAGGTGATACCTGCCAGATTATACGGAAGCCGCGTAGGGACGGACGCAAAAATTGAAGTGCTTCTTTTAAAACGCCGGGAAAACAATATCTGGGAAACCCTGGTAAAACCCGGGAAAAAGTGCAAGGTCGGCACACAGATCTCCTTCGGGGACGGCCTATTGACGGCGGAAGTCATTGATGTGGTGGAAGATGGGAACCGCCTGCTGCAGTTTCGCTATGAGGGCGTATTTGAAGAAATTCTTGACCGGCTGGGTCAGATGCCGCTGCCGCCCTATATCACTCACGAATTAAAAGATAAAAACCGCTATCAGACCGTCTACGCAAAATTTGACGGATCGGCGGCGGCTCCCACGGCGGGGCTTCACTTTACGCCGGAGCTTTTACAGAAAATCAGGGAGAAGGGCGTACAGATCGCGGAAGTGACGCTTCACGTCGGTCTGGGGACGTTCCGCCCGGTCAAGGTGGAGGATGTGACGCAGCATCATATGCACAGCGAGTTTTACATGATAGAAGAGGAACAGGCAGAGCGGATCAATGCGGCCAAAAAGAGCGGAGGCCGGGTGGTCGCGGTAGGCACCACCAGCTGCAGAACCCTGGAATCCGCAACGGATGAAAACGGTGTTCTTTTGGCGGGCAGCGGCTGGACGGATATCTTTATCTATCCGGGATACCGGTTTAAACTGATCGACGCGCTGATCACTAATTTCCATCTGCCGGAATCTACTTTGGTGATGCTGGTGTCGGCTCTGGCGGGAAAAGAACATATTATGGAGGCCTATGAGGAGGCTGTGAGGGAAAGGTACCGTTTCTTTTCTTTCGGGGACGCTATGTTTATCTATTAAATGTGTTTTATTACTGATATCGATACACTGGGAGAAAAGCATTGCGAAAACTTTTAACTTATTTAAAGGACTATCGAAAAGAAAGTATTCTGGCGCCGCTGTTTAAAATGCTGGAAGCTTCTTTTGAATTATTTATACCGCTGGTGGTGGCTTCCATCATTGATAAAGGCATCGGCGGAAGCGACAAGGCATATATTTACCGGATGGGCCTGGTTATGATTCTGCTGGGAGTCATCGGCCTGGCCTGCTCGGTGACGGCGCAGTATTTTTCGGCGAAAGCGGCGGTAGGCTTTACAGCTAAAGTAAAGAGTGAACTTTATCGCCACATTCAGAGCCTGTCTTATACGGAACTGGATCAACTTGGCACTTCGGCGCTGATCACCAGAATGACCAGCGATATGAACCAGGTCCAAACGGGGATAAATCTTACCCTGCGCTTGCTGCTCCGTTCGCCGTTTGTGGTATTCGGGGCTATGATCATGGCCTTTACGGTGAATGCAAAGGCGGCGTTCGTATTTGTGGTGATCATACCATTGCTCTGCGTGGTGGTGTTTGGCATTATGCTGTTTAATATCCCTATGTACCGAAAGGTACAGGGGCGTCTTGACCGGGTATTGGAATTGACCAGGGAAAATCTGACCGGAGCCAGGGTACTCAGGGCTTTTAATAAACAGAATGATGAGATAGGGCGGTACCGGGAGAGCACGGAAGAACTAAACAAAGTGCAGATGTTAGCGGGGCGCGTTTCCGGCCTGATGAATCCGGTGACATACGTAATCATTAACGGAGGTATCATCGCTCTGATCTGGAGCGGCGCGATCCAGGTAGACCAGGGAAGTATCTCCCAGGGGCAGCTCACTGCTCTTGTTAACTACATGTCACAGATTTTGGTGGAACTGATAAAGATGGCCAACCTGATCATCTCTATCACGAAAGCGGTGGCCTGCGGTAATCGGATTCAGGCGGTATTTGACTTAAAATCCAGTATGGAATACGGAACTTTACGGAATCCACATACGGATCAAACGTCCCCCATCCTGACTTTCCAAAATGTGGGATTTCGCTACCCTGGTGCATCCGAAGAACTTCTCAGTGACCTTAGTTTTACGGTAAATGACGGAGAAATGGTGGGCATCATCGGCGGAACCGGAGCCGGCAAGACAGCCCTGGTAGATCTTGTGGCCCGTTTTTATGACGCCACGAGAGGCGAAATACGGTTGATGGGACATGATATCCGGGACTACGAGGAGAAGAGCCTGCGTCAGATGATCGGCATCGTGCCTCAGAATGTGATGCTGTTTCAGGGAACCATAGAGGATAACCTGCGCTGGAGGAAAAAGGATGCAGCGTCAGAGGAAATTGACCGGGCTTTGGAAATTTCCCAGGCCAAAGAATTTGTGCAGCGCCGCCCCAAGGGACTGCAGACCTGGATACGGCAGGGCGGAAAAAACTTCTCCGGCGGTCAGAAGCAGCGTCTTACGATAGCAAGAGCCATTGTAGGAAATCCTAAGATCCTGATCCTGGATGACAGCGCTTCCGCACTGGACTTTGCTACGGACGCGAAACTGCGCATGGCGCTTCGGGGCATGAAGCCGGCTCCCACAGTATTTCTTGTTTCCCAGAGAGCGTCATCGGTGCGCTACGCCAATAAGATCATTGTTCTGGATGACGGGGCGGTGGCCGGTATCGGGACGCACAACGAGCTGCTGAAGAGTTGCCCTGTGTATCAGGAAATTTATTACTCCCAATTTCCGAAAGGAGGCGGCGATCATAGGTAAGAAGATCAAAACAAGAGAAGAGAGGCGCAGGCAGGCCCGAACACTCCGGGAGGTGCTCCAATATATCCGGCATTACCATGTTTTCCTGATCTTATCTGTTTTGTGTGCCGCCATTTTTGTGGCACTGACGCTGTATAATCCAATATTGATCGGAAACGCGGTAGATCAGATCATCGGAAAGGGAAAGGTGGATTACGCAGCGGTTTCCCTGATCCTTGTAAAAATGGCGGTGCTGACTGTGATTGCCGGCGCGGCGGAATGGCTGATGAATATCTGCAACAATAAGATCAGCTACAACGTAATCCGGGATATGAGGCGGGACGCCTTTGAAAGATTGCAGATCCTTCCCTTTCCATATATTGACAGCCATCCTCACGGTGAGATTGTAAGCCGCGTGATCGCTGATGTGGATCAGTTGTCGGAAGGCCTGCTGATGGGATTTACCCAGCTGTTTACCGGAGTACTCACTATAGTAGGCACGCTGCTTTTTATGTTTTCTATCAATCCGGCGATAACGATACTGGTTGTGGTGCTTACCCCGGTTTCTCTGATGGCGGCAGCCTTTATCGCCTCCAGGACTTACAGTATGTTTCAGAAACAGTCGAAGATCCGGGGAGAACAGACAGCGCTGATCGAGGAGATGCTCGGAAACCAGAAAATTGTAAAGGCCTTTGCTTATGAGAAAGAATCCCAGAAACGGTTTGACGAGATCAATGATCGCCTCACAGACTGTTCCTTAAAGGCCACGTTCTTTTCCTCCCTGACGAACCCGACCACCAGATTTGTGAATGCTCTGGTCTATGCCGCGGTGGGAATTTTCGGGGCAGTATCGGCCATCCGCGGCCGTATCTCCGTGGGAAGACTGGTATCATTTTTGAGTTATGCCAACCAGTATACGAAACCGTTCAACGAAATTTCCGGAGTAATAACGGAGCTGCAAAACTCTTTGGCCTGCGCCGACAGAATTCTGGAACTCATCCGGGAAACACCGGAAGTTCCGGAAAAGGAGGATGCGGCCGTACTCACAGAGCCGGATGGATCGGTCTGCATTGATCATGTCTCATTCTCTTACAATCCGCAGCAGCAGCTGATGGAGGATGTGAATCTGAATGTGAGCCGGGGACAGCGGGTGGCTATCGTTGGTCCAACGGGCTGCGGAAAGTCCACATTGATCAATCTGCTGATGCGCTTCTATGATGTTAGGGACGGAGCGATTCGGGTGTCCGGATATGATGTGAGAGATCTGACCAGAAAATCTCTGCGGTGCGCTTACGGGATGGTTTTGCAGGAAACCTGGCTGAAGTCCGGTACGATCCGTGAAAATATCATAATGGGAAAACCACAGGCCACAGAGGAAGAAATCATAGAGGCGGCCAAGGCTTCCCATGCCCACAGTTTTATACGGCGTCTGCCGGAAGGATATGATACTGTGATCTCGGAGGATGGAGGCAATCTGTCCCAGGGTCAAAAGCAGCTGCTTTGCATCACCAGAGTGATGCTCTGCCTGCCTCCGATGCTGATCCTGGATGAGGCGACTTCGTCCATTGATACCAGAACGGAGCAGAAGGTACAGAATGCCTTTGCTGTGATGATGAAGGGGAGAACCAGCTTTATCGTAGCGCATCGCCTCTCTACCATACAGGAGGCGGATGTGATTTTAGTAATGAAGAACGGTCAGATCATAGAGCAGGGCAATCATGAAAGCCTGATGCAGAAAAACGGATTTTACACAAGACTGTACAATAGTCAGTTCGTAAACTAAAAAAACCAAAAGTAGGAGAAGAGTACAATGAAGATAAAACTAAAAAAACTGATGGAAAATGCGAAGCTGCCCTCCGCCGGTTCCATAAAGGCGGCTGGCTACGATCTCTATTCCTGCCTGGAGGAGGAAGTGACCATACTTCCCCATGAGACAAAAATGATCGGGACAGGTCTGGCAGCGGCCATACCGGAAGGGTACTTTGGCGGTATCTTCGCCCGAAGCGGCCTGGCCGCGAAACAGGGGCTGCGCCCGGCCAATTGTGTCGGCGTAGTGGACGCCGATTACCGCGGAGAGATCAAAGTAGCTCTTCACAATGATACAGAGCAGCCGCACACCATCAAAGGCGGCGAGCGCATTGCCCAGCTGGTGGTGATCCCCTTCCTTTCGCTGGAATTCGAAGAAGCAGACGAGCTGGACGAGACAGAGCGCGGCGCAGGCGGCTTCGGACATACGGGTATAGATTAGGAAACACCTGATGTGTTTCCGAATCTATAGAATCCGGCTCATCACTCAGACGAGCTTTGTGGTTCTTCGGAATTTTCGCTCCAGTATATTCAGCAGCAGGTACAGCAGCAGCGAGATGACGCATAAGATTACGATGCTGGTTATGACAAGGTTCAGCTGGAATGTCTGGCTTCCGTAGATGATCAGATAGCCAAGTCCCATGCGGGAACCGATAAATTCTCCGATGATGACTCCCACCAGGCAAAGACCGATGTTTACTTTCAGTATACTGATAAACAATGGTATGGTGCCCGGCAGGACGATCTTAAACAGGACGTCTTTGCGGCTTCCCTGGAGCGTGTAGATCAGCTTAATCTTTTCCTTGTCCGTTTCCTGAAAACCGGTGTAGAGGTTTAAGACCATGCCGAAAATAGCTACGGAGATGCCGGCTACGATGATGGTCCGCATATTGGCGCCAAGCCATACGATGAGCAGCGGCGCCAGGGCGGATTTCGGCAGACTGTTCAAAATGACCAGGTAGGGTTCCGCCACCTCGGATATGGTTTCATTACACCAGAGCAGGATCGCGGCCAACAGCCCGATGAGAATCGTGAGAAAAAAACTCACCAACGTTTCCAGCAGGGTGATCCCGGTGTGATAAAAAATACTCTGATCCAGACACATGTGACAGATCGTTTTTACCACTCTGGATGGACTGGAAAAAATAAAGGCTTCGATCCAGCCAAGATTGGCGGATACTTCCCACAGCAGCAAAAATAACGCAATGATCAGGATGCGCAAAATTGCAATGGTTCGTTTATGGCGGCGATGCTTTTTCAGATAGTAAAGGTGCGCCCGGGACGCTTGAGGCATATTATTTCAACTCCTTCCATATCAGATTAAAGTATTCTTTATACTCCGGCGCGCCGCGGGAAGAGAGCGGCGTACGCTCTTCCAAAGTCAGATGTACCGGAACAATTTTTTTGATGGCGGCCGGCCTTGCAGAAAGAATGATGATCCGGTCCGCCACGCTGATGGCTTCCGACAGGTCGTGAGTCACCAGGATGGCCGTCTTTTCTTCTTTTTTCAGAATGCGGTAGATATCATCGCACACAGAAATGCGTGTCAGGTAATCCAGAGCGGAAAAGGGTTCATCCAAAAGCAGCAGATCCGGGTTCTGGGCCAGAGTGCGGATCAGGGCGGCTCTCTGGCGCATCCCTCCGGACAACTGGCTGGGTCTGGAATTGCGGAAGGCTTCCAGACCGTAGTTGCTGAGCATCTGCTCAATCCTCAGTTTATTTTCCGTGGTGAGTTTATGCTGTATCTCCAGACCGAGAATGACGTTCTGATAGACGGTGCGCCATTCCAGGAGATGATCTTTCTGAAGCATGTAGCCTACATTGGCCCGGGTTTGCGTGATGGATCTTCCATCCAGCAAAATGGTGCCGTTTTCCGGCTGCAGCAGGCCTGAAATTAAAGAAAGCAGCGTGGATTTTCCACAGCCGCTGGGTCCGACAATCGCGATAAATTCACCTTTTTCTACCTGGAAGTTCAGGTCCGATAAAGCGTAGGTCTCGCCGTCAATACTGTGATAGGCATAGGATAGGTGACTTATCTCCAATAATGGGCTCACAGGGAATCTCCTTTTTTGTATTTATATCTTAGTTTATGAAATATGGCATCGCCTTGTTACTGTTTTGCCCTCCGGCAAAAGGAAAAGGAGCAGTTAATGAATAAAAGAAATTATCAGAAAGAACTGGATAAGATCATTGCCGATCTGGATGGCAGTGTGCCCACACTTTTTTTGCACAGCTGCTGCGCGCCCTGCAGCAGTTATGTGCTGGAATATCTGGCAGAGTATTTTGAAATTACGGTCTTTTATTATAATCCCAATATTTATCCTCCGGAGGAATACGAAAAGCGAGTGGAAGAGCTTCAGCGTCTGATGGAAAATCTGCCGGTCAAAAATCCGCTGCATTTTGTAAATGGCCGATATGACCCGAGGGAATTCTATCAGGCGGTAAAAGGTCTGGAAGGTATTCCGGAGGGGGGAGAGCGCTGCTTTGCCTGCTATGAACTGCGGATGCGGGAATCCGCAAAACTGGCGGCAGTGGGTAAGTTTGATTATTTTACCACAACGCTGTCCATCAGTCCCCTGAAAAATGCGGAAAAGATCAACGAAATCGGAAAACAGCTGGAGGAAGCGTACGGCGTGCGGCATCTTCCTTCTGATTTTAAGAAAAAGAACGGTTATAAACGCTCTGTGGAATTGTCCGCTCAGTACGGGTTATATCGACAGGATTACTGCGGATGCGTTTTCTCAAAAAGGGAGAGAAGCTAATTTTGATTGATTTTTTTTGTCAGATTGTTTATATTACTTTAAGAGTGAAAGTATGTTGAATGAAGGAGGAACCACCATGGCACAGCTCTGGGGCGGAAGATTTACGAAGGAAACAGATCAGCTGGTCTACAATTTTAACGCATCCATATCGTTTGACCAGAAATTTTATAAACAGGATATCGAGGGCAGCATTGCCCATGTGACAATGCTGGCAAAGCAGGGGATCCTGACCGAGCAGGAACGGGACGATATCGTGGACGGTCTGAAGAGTATTCTTACAGATGTGGAGAACGGTACTTTGAAAATTACCGGGGAATATGAGGATATCCATAGTTTTGTGGAGGCGAATCTCATCCGCCGCATCGGCGATACCGGGAAAAAACTGCATACCGGGAGAAGCCGAAATGACCAGGTGGCGCTGGACATGCGGCTCTATACCAGAGAGGAAGTGCAGGCGGTGGATGTTCTCTTAAAAGGACTTTTGCAGACCCTGTTAAAGCTCATGGAGGAAAATATCGACACCTATATGCCGGGATTCACTCATCTGCAGAAAGCGCAGCCGGTGACCCTGGCACATCATATCGGCGCTTATTTTGAGATGTTTAAGCGGGATCGTCAGAGACTTTCCGATATCTACCGCCGGATGAATTACTGCCCGCTGGGAGCGGGGGCGCTGGCCGGAACTACCTATCCCCTGGACCGGGAGTACACGGCGAAGCTGTTAGGATTTTACGGTCCTACCTTAAACAGCATGGATTCGGTTTCCGACCGGGATTATTTGATTGAATTCCTGGCAGCGCTTTCTACCATTATGATGCATCTGAGCCGCTTCTGTGAGGAAATTATCATCTGGAATTCCAACGAATACCGTTTTGTGGAAATTGATGACGGATACAGTACAGGCAGCAGCATTATGCCGCAGAAGAAGAATCCGGATATTGCGGAGCTGGTTAGAGGAAAGACCGGAAGAGTTTATGGTGCGCTGATGTCCCTATTGACGACTATGAAAGGCATTCCCCTGGCTTATAATAAAGATATGCAGGAAGATAAGGAGCTGACGTTTGACGCCATCGATACGGTAAAGGGCTGCATTGCGCTGTTTGATGGCATGGCGGCTACTATGAAATTCCGAAAAGAAGTGATGGAAGATTCTGCTAAGAATGGTTTTACAAATGCCACGGACGCGGCGGATTATCTGGTAAATCACGGAGTTGCCTTCCGGGATGCCCACTCAATTGTGGGACGATTGGTCCTGCATTGCATTGATAAGGGAATCGCCCTGGATGACATGTCATTGGAAGAGTACAGATCCATCAGTCCGGTGTTTGAGGAAGACATCTATGAGGCTATCAGCCTGAGGACCTGCGTGGAGAAGCGCACCACGATCGGGGCTCCCGGACAGGAGGCAATGAAGCAAGTGATTGATGAGGAGAAGAAGTATCTGGAAGCTGCTATTTTCGGCCCATGGAGCGCCGAGCCGCAAAATGGGCGGGAAAATGATGCTTGACAAATATGCGCGTCAAGAGTACATTTGTGCAATAGCAGCTAACGGGCATAGTAATGGAACAGTATAAGACGAATATGAGGAGATGGAAACATATGGCACAGAATATGGATCAGAAACTGAAAGTAGGTATTTTGGGAGCGACGGGAATGGTAGGACAGCGCTTTATTGCCCTGCTGGAGAATCACCCATGGTTTGAAGTAACGACCCTTGCAGCCAGCCAAAGAAGTGCGGGAAAAACGTATGAGGAAGCAGTGGGGGGACGTTGGAAGATGGATACTCCTATGCCGGAAGCCGTAAAGAATATCATTGTGATGAACGTAAATGAGGTAGAAGAAGTTGCCTCTAAAGTAGATTTCGTATTTTCCGCAGTAGATATGACGAAGGACGAGATCAGAAAGATCGAAGAAGAATACGCAAAGACAGAGACACCGGTAGTCTCCAACAACAGCGCCCACCGCTGGACCCCGGATGTGCCTATGGTTGTTCCGGAAATTAACCCGGAACACTTTGAAGTGATCCAATATCAGAAAGAACGCCTTGGGACGAAGAGAGGATTTATCGCGGTAAAACCCAACTGCTCCATACAGGCCTATGCCCCGGCTCTGACTGCGTGGAAAGAGTTTGAACCGTATGAGGTGGTGGCTACCACATATCAGGCGATCTCCGGCGCCGGAAAGACCTTTAAAGACTGGCCGGAGATGGTAGAGAATATTATCCCTTACATCGGCGGAGAAGAAGAGAAAAGCGAAATGGAACCCTTAAGGATCTGGGGCAAGATGGAGGACGGAGTGATCAAACCGGCTGAAAGTCCGGTGATCACCTGCCAGTGTATCCGGGTTCCGGTACTCAACGGACATACCGCTGCAGTATTTGTGAAATTCCGCAAAAAGCCTACAAAAGAGGAATTGATCGACCGTCTGGTGAACTTCCGCGGCGTTCCGCAGGAATTGAATCTGCCCAGTGCGCCGAAGCAGTTTATACAGTATCTGGAGGAGGATAACCGTCCTCAGGTAAAACTCGACGTGGATTATGAGCACGGCATGGGTGTGTCCATTGGACGTATCCGGGAAGATAAAGTATATGATTTTAAATTTGTGGGCCTTGCGCACAATACGGTGCGCGGTGCTGCCGGCGGTGCGGTGCTTTGCGCGGAGACCCTGACTGCCCAGGGATATATTCAGGCAAAATAAGGAGGAACGTGAATGGGGAAATCCCTGTACATTGCGGAGAAGCCCAGCGTGGCGATGGAATTTGCGAAGGCTTTAAAAGAGAATATGACGCGGCACGACGGATATCAGGAATCGGACAATGTGATCGTTACCTGGTGCGTTGGACATCTTGTCACCATGAGCTATCCGGAAGTGTACGATGAAAAGTATAAGAGATGGAGCCTTAGCACGCTTCCCTTTATCCCCGATCAGTTTCTCTATGAGGTCATACCCTCAGTGAAAAAACAATTTGCCATTGTTAAAAATTTGCTGAACCGGCCGGACGTGGATGTCATCTACGTCTGTACTGACTCCGGGCGGGAGGGAGAATACATCTACCGCCTGGTGGCTCAGATGGCTCAGGTAAAAGATAAGGAGCAAAAGAGAGTGTGGATCGATTCTCAGACAGAGGAAGAGATCCTGAGGGGAATCCATACGGCAAAGGATCTCTCTGCGTATGATAACCTGTCAGAATCTGCCTACCTCAGAGCCAAGGAGGATTACCTTATGGGGATTAATTTCTCCAGACTTCTGACACTCAAATATGGCAATTCTATCTCGGGTTACCTGGGAGAACGCTACTGTGTGATCTCGGTGGGCAGAGTGATGACCTGCGTCCTGGGTATGATCGTACGCCGGGAGCGGGAAATCCGGCAGTTTGTGAAGACGCCCTTCTATCGAGTGCTCAATACTCTGGAATATAACGGCAGAGAATTTGAGGGAGAGTTTCGGGCAGTGGAAGGCTCCTCCTACTACCTTTCCCCGAAACTCTACAAAGAAAATGGTTTTAAAGAAAAGAAGGATGCCCTGGAACTCATTGATAAAGTAAGTGCGTCAAAACCTCTGCAGGCAGAGGTGTTTTCTATTGAGAAGAAAAAAGAGAAAAAGAATCCGCCGCTGCTCTATAATCTGGCGGAGCTTCAGAATGAATGTTCCAGGATGTTTAAGATCAGTCCCGATGAGACGCTGCGCATTGTCCAGGAACTTTACGAGAAAAAACTGGTGACCTATCCGCGAACGGACGCCAGGGTGCTGTCCACAGCGGTGGCGAAAGAAATACATAAAAATATCAGTGGTCTTCGCAGTTTCGGACCGGCGAAAAATTTTGCTCAGGAGATTCTGGAGAATGGCTCTTACAAAGGACTGGCCAAGACCAGATACGTGAATGATAAGCAGATTACCGACCACTATGCCATCATACCCACCGGGCAGGGCTTTCAGGCTCTGGGAGGTTTAAAGGGAAACAGTTTTGGAGTATACGCGGCCATCGTGCGGCGCTTTTTGAGTATCTTTTATCCTGCCGCCGTATTCCAGAAAATAAATCTGGTCACGATGATGGAAGGAGAAAAGTTCTTTTCCAATTTTAAGGTTCTGCTGGAGGAGGGATACTACAAGGTATCCGGCGTCCCGGGCGATAAGCGGGGCATGGCTCAACCGGGCAGCCCTGTTTCCTCTAAGGAGAATGGCGGCTTGGAAACCCAGAGCCGGGAGACTTCTTTGGAGGAAGAGGAGATAGGGTGCGACACGGCTTTCCTTGAGGCGCTGAATCATCTGCGGAAGGGGAGCGCGATCCCGGTTCAGCGACTTTCAATCAAGGAGGGGGAGACCTCCCCGCCGAAACGCTATAATTCCGGTTCCATGATCCTTGCTATGGAAAATGCGGGTCAACTGATCGAGGACGAAGAACTGCGGGCACAGATCAAGGGCAGCGGTATCGGCACCAGCGCCACCCGGGCGGAGATCCTGAAAAAGCTGGTGGCAAACAAATACATTGCCCTGAATAAAAAAACACAGATTCTGAATCCAACGTTGATGGGAGAAATGATCTTTGATGTGGTGAATCTCTCCATACGTTCTCTTCTGAACCCGGAACTGACGGCAAGCTGGGAAAAGGGACTGAATTATGTGGCGGAAGGTACCATTACGCCGGAGGAATACATGACGAAACTGGAACACTTTATCCGTTCCAGAACGGATGGAGTTCTGAATTTGAATAATCAAACAGTGCTGCGGGGATACTTTGACGCAGCATCCGTATACTATAAAACAGCAGCTTCCAAAAGCCGCCGCAGTAAGTAAAAGTAGTATACCGGTAGAATGGGAGGAAAAATGGAAACCTGTAAAATTAAAAATCTATATAATTTGGAAGAAACCATCGCGAAACCACTCTTTGAGGGATCTGTCTATCCCTGGGAACTTTTGCCAAAAATCAATTCTTTTATTCTGCAGCTGGGGCAAACGCTTGACGAAGAAGAGTATGAGAAACGCGGCGAGGACATCTGGATAGCCAAAAGCGCATCCGTAGCGCCCACTGCCTATATTCACGGCCCGGCTATCATCGGTAAGAATGCACAGGTTCGTCACTGTGCGTTTATCCGGGGCAATGCGATCGTGGGAGAAGGGGCAGTAGTAGGAAATTCTACCGAATTGAAAAATGTGATCCTCTTTAATAAGGTGCAGGTTCCCCATTACAATTATGTGGGCGATTCTATATTGGGCTACAAGGCACACATGGGCGCCGGTTCTATCACATCCAATGTAAAATCAGATAAAAAACTGGTCATAGTCAAGGATGGAGATCAGCGATATGAGACCGGGCTGAAAAAATTCGGCGCTATGATCGGGGATGAAGTGGAGGTAGGCTGCGGCTCTATCCTGAATCCCGGAACGGTGGTGGGTCCTCACACGAACATCTATCCGCTTTCTTCCGTGAGAGAAGTGATACCTGCAAATTCAATCTACAAAAAGCGCGGGGAAGTGGCGGAGAAATACTAGAAAGGCAAGGTTTTTTGGAATGGCAAAGAACAAGGCATATGATGCCAGCAGCATTACGGTTCTGGAGGGGCTGGAAGCGGTGCGCAAGCGCCCGGGTATGTATATCGGCAGTACATCCAGAAAAGGCTTAAACCATCTGATCTATGAAATTGTAGATAACTCGGTGGATGAACATCTGGCAGGTCACTGCAGTCTGATCACGGTCTGCCTGGAGCGGGACGGTTCCGCTACGGTGGAGGACAATGGCCGGGGTATTCCGGTAGGTATGCATGAGAAAGGAATGTCCGCGGAGCGGCTGGTCTTTACCACGCTTCATGCGGGAGGAAAATTCGACAGCACCGTCTACAAGACCAGCGGCGGACTGCACGGTGTGGGTTCGTCCGTGGTGAACGCGCTTTCTGAGTGGCTGGATATTGAGATTTCCAGGGAGGGACAGATCCATCACGATCACTATGAACGGGGAGTTCCTACCATTGAACTGGAGGCAGGGCTGCTCCCGGTGCTGGGAAAAACAAAAAAAACAGGAACCAGGGTGCAGTTTCTCCCGGACCCGGAAATATTTGAGACAACTCGTTTCTCTGCAACGGAGGTTAAGAGCCGTCTGCATGAGACTGCTTACCTGAATCCGGAACTGACCATCCTGTTTGAAGACTGCCGGGAAGGTAAGGAAGAAAAAGTAGAATTTCATGAGCCGGACGGTATCTTGGGTTATATCCGTGATATGAATAAGAATAAAGAGACCATCTGCGCCCCGGTTTATTTTAAAGGGGAAGCGGATGGTATCGCTGTAGAGTGCGCTTTTCAGTACGTGAACGAGTTCCATGAGAATGTGCTGGGCTTCTGTAATAATATTTACAATGCCGAGGGGGGCACGCATCTTACTGGATTTAAGACCACCTTTACTACGGTGATGAATACGTATGCCAGAGAATTGGGGATCCTGAAAGATAAGGATCCGAATTTTACCGGAGCCGACATCCGAAACGGCATGACGGCGGTGATCTCTGTCCGTCACCCGGATCCCAGTTTTGAAGGCCAGACCAAGACTAAGCTGGACAACCAGGACGCTGCCAAGGCGGTGGGAAAGGTAACCGGCGAGGAGATTGTTCTATACTTTGATAAAAATCTGGATACCTTAAAATCGGTGCTTTCCTGTGCAGAGAAAGCAGCCAAAATCCGTAAGACAGAGGAAAAAGCAAAGACAAATCTCCTGACCAAACAGAAGTATTCCTTTGACAGCAACGGCAAGCTGGCCAACTGTGAGAGCAGAGACTCATCGAAATGTGAAATTTTCATTGTGGAGGGAGATTCCGCAGGCGGTTCCGCCAAGACGGCAAGGGATCGGAATTATCAGGCGATATTGCCGATCCGAGGGAAGATTCTGAATGTAGAGAAAGCCAGTATCGATAAAGTGCTGGCTAATGCGGAGATCAAGACTATGATCAACTCTTTCGGCTGCGGTTTTTCGGAAGGATACGGAAACGATTTTGACATCACGAAACTGCGCTATGACAAAATCATTATCATGGCGGATGCGGACGTGGACGGCGCCCATATCTGCACGCTGCTGCTGACCCTGTTTTACCGTTTCATGCCGGAACTGATCTATGAGGGACATGTGTATATTGCCATGCCGCCCCTCTATAAGGCGATCCCTTCCAAGGGGGAGGAAGAGTACCTTTACGATGACAGCGCGCTGGAGCGGTATCGCAGAAAACATAAAACTCCTTTCACTTTGCAGCGCTACAAAGGCCTTGGAGAGATGGACGCGGAGCAGCTTTGGGAGACCACGCTGAATCCGGAGACGAGGACTCTGAAACTGGTGGAGATCGAGGATGCAAGGATGGCGTCGGACGTGACGGAGATGCTGATGGGTAACGAGGTTCCGCCGAGAAAGGCTTTTATCTATGAGCATGCGCAGGACGCTCTGCTGGATGTGTGACATCAGGAGTAATTTGTGATGGCACAGATAGATTTGAGGTAAGGAGAATATAAAATGGACGGACAGGTTATCAGAACAGAGTATTCTGATATTATGCAGAAATCATATATCGATTACGCCATGAGCGTCATTGTATCCAGAGCGCTGCCGGACGTGCGGGATGGTTTAAAACCGGTGCAAAGGAGAACACTGTACGATATGTACGAACTTGGGATCCGATACGACAGACCATACCGGAAAAGCGCCCGTATTGTTGGTGATACCATGGGTAAATACCATCCCCACGGGGACAGTTCCATTTACGGGGCGCTGGTAGTGCTGGCCCAGGAGTTTAAAATGGGATTGCCGCTGGTGGACGGTCACGGAAACTTCGGATCGATAGAGGGGGATGGAGCAGCAGCCATGAGATACACGGAAGCCAGGCTTCAGAAGATCACCCAGGAAGCGTTTTTAACGGATATGGACAAGGGCGTGGTTTCATTTGGCCCGAACTTTGATGAAACAGAAAAAGAGCCGGAGGTACTGCCGGCCCGGATCCCGAATCTGCTGGTGAACGGCTCCGAGGGAATCGCGGTGGGTATGGTCACCAGCATTCCACCCCATAATCTGGGCGAAGTCATCGATGCGGTGATCGCACTGATCAAAGACAGTGAACTGAGTGACGAAAAACTCCTGGACTATATTAAGGGACCGGATTTCCCCACTGGCGGCATCGTGATCAATAAAGATGAGTTAAAGACCATCTATCAGACCGGAAGCGGAAAGATCAAGATCCGTGGCCGCGTGGAACTGGAGAAAGCCAAGGGAGGCAAAGAACGTCTGGTGATCACGGAAATTCCCTACACCATGCTGGGCGCCAATATCGGGAAATTTCTGAATGATGCGGCTGCTTTGGCAGAAACAAAAAAGACCACAGACATCGTGGATATTTCCAACCAATCTTCCAAAGACGGTATACGCATCGTACTGGAACTGAAAAAGGGAGCTGACGCGGAATATTTAAAAAATCTGCTTTACAAAAAGACTCGTTTGGAGGATACTTTTGGTGTAAACATGCTGGCGGTGGCAAACGGAAAACCGGAGACGCTAAGCCTGCGCTCAATTTTGGAGCATCACATCGATTTCCAGTTTGAGATTGCCACGAAAAAATATCAGAACATGCTGGATAAGGAACTCCACAAGAAAGAGATTCAGGAAGGTCTGATCCGGGCCTGCGATGTGATCGATCTGATCATAGAGATCCTGCGGGGCAGCCAAAGCCAGAAACAGGCGAAGGACTGTCTGGTAAACGGAGTGACAGAGGGAATCAAATTCAAAACTGCCAAGTCAGAAAAACAGGCAGCCCGGCTTCGTTTCACCGAAGTACAGGCCGCCGCTATCCTGGAGATGCGTCTGTACAAGCTGATCGGTCTGGAGATCGACGCACTGTTGGCTGAACATAAACAGACTCTGGATAATATCACGCGTTATGAGGATATCCTGAACAACTATCAGTCCATGGCAAGAGTGATCATTGACGAACTGGAAGGATACAAGAAAGAGTTTGGGCATCCCAGGAAAACTTCGATTGAAAATGCTCAGGAAATTGTTCTGGAGGAGAAGAAAATAGAAGAATTCCCTGTAGTATTCCTGATGGATCGCTTCGGATATGCCAGGACCATTGATGAGAGTACCTATGAGCGGAACAAAGAAGCCGCAGATACAGAGAACAAGGTGCTTCTGCACTGTATGAATACCGGAAAACTCTGCGTGTTTACCGATACCGGAAAACAGCACCTTCTGAAGGTACTGGACGTTCCATACGGAAAATTTCGGGATAAGGGGACGCCCATCGATAATCTGTGCAATTACAACAGCAGTGAAGAAGCAGCCGTGGCGGTATTGCCTTTAGAGGAAGTGAAGTGTTCCGAACTTATCTTTGTGACAGAAGCAGGATTTGTAAAGCGGGTTGGCGGCGAAGAATTTGATGTATCAAAACGTACGATAGCGGCCACAAAGCTGCAGGAGGATGACCGGGTGGCAGCTGTGAAAATTGCGGATGCACAAACCCATCTCGTTCTTCGGACAAAGGAGGATTATCTGCTGCGCTATCCGCTGGAAGAGATTCCAATTCAGAAAAAAGCAGCCATGGGCGTGCACGGCATCAAACTTGGGGCAAAGGATAAAGTGGCAGAAGCCTATTTTTTGGATCAAGAACAGGTTCCGGAAGTAGAGATAAGAGGAAAGAGAGTAGCGTTAAACCGGCTGCATATCGGAAAACGGGACACCAAAGGCAGTAAAGTAAGGGGTTCATAAAGGATGAAAATCCATAATGAAATAAAATCAAAAAGGAGAGACAGGTATGAAAAACAGATTTTGGAAACAGTCTATACTGGCACTGACACTCGGCTTGGCGTTCGCCATGGGAGTTTGCGCAGAGGAAACAGAAACAGAAGCTGCTGCACAGGAAACAGAGGCTGCCGCGCAGGAGACAGAAGCGGCAGAAGAGAAACCGGCGGGAGAACTATCGGAGGATCTGTATGACTTTCAGATCCAGATCGGTGAGGATGTTATGACCTTTCCGATGAGTTATGACGAATTTTCAACTTATGGGTGGGAACTGAGCGATCACTACACAACACTGGAGGATACTCTCAGTCCGAGCCGTTACGGGTCAGTAAATTTTTCCAAAGGCGACGAAACATTATCCGTCTATATGATCAATCTGGCAGTAAATGATCTGACGCTTAAGGAATGCCTGGTAGCCGGTGTGGATATTGATAATTATTATTGGAATGAGAACAGTCCTCAGATAAAACTTGCCAAGGGAATTGAAAGAGGAAAAGCGACTCTGGATGATATCAAGGCGGCATACGGAGAAGCCAGCGATACCTATGAGGGAGATCTCTACACAACACTTACATACAGAAAAGAGTATTATTCTGAAATTGAACTTACTGTTTACAATGAGAGCGGCGTCCTGGAGGGTATAGATTTACAGAATTTTGTAGAACCGGAAGGATTTGAAGCGGGCTCGGCCAGTGAAGAGGTGCCGGAAGATATCGCAGCTTATGAGGCTCCTGCTGAACTGGGCGATGACCTGATGGCCTATGTTGTGGAGTTTGACGGCGCTTTGTATCAGCTTCCCTGCCCGGTGTCCTCACTGCTGGAGAACGGATGGTCTCTGGATGAAGATTCTACGGAAGAGAGTATCAGCGCACATAATACCGGCTGGGTTTATTTTGTTAAGGACGGAAGCACCTTCCATGTTCTGGCAAAAAATACCGCAGACTACGCTACCATTCCCGAAAATTGCTGGGTAGAAGAGCTGAGCGCGTCGGATAACGATAAAGAAGGGCTGCTCCAGCTTGCCGGCGGTATCGGCCTTGGAACGACGGAAGAGGAATTGTTAGCGGCTCTGGATGCAGCCGGTATCGAATATGAGACATATGACGGCACCTCCTACATTTCCTATACCATAGGGGAAGATTACTGGAATGGATATACCTTCTACGTTTACAAAGATGCAGAGAGTACCGTACATAATATGAATGAAGTTTATGAGATCGAAGTAGAACATGAAAAATAATAGATATAAATAAGTATGGAAAAAATAGCATAAAATGGTTGAAAAATAGTTACAGATATTATAGAATGATAAAAGTCCGAATAAGCTAATCCGAAATAAAACGAGGATAAATTAAGGAGGAATATCATTATGATATCAGCAGGTGATTTTAGAAACGGCATTACACTGGAGATGGATGGAAATATTTATCAGATCGTTGAATTCCAGCATGTAAAACCTGGTAAAGGGGCTGCTTTCGTTAGAACAAAACTGAAAAATATTATCAATGGCGGCGTAGTAGAAAAAACGTTCCGCCCCACAGAGAAATTCCCACAGGCACGTATCGAACGTGTTGATATGCAGTATCTGTATTCTGACGGTGATCTTTATCACTTTATGAATGTGGAGAATTATGACCAGATTGCCCTGAACGAGGATGCTATCGGCGATTCTCTGAAATTTGTGAAAGAGAACGAGATGGTTAAGATCTGTTCACACAATGGAAACGTGTTTGCCGTAGAACCTCCTCTGTTCGTAGAACTGGAAGTGACCGATACTGAACCTGGTTTCAAGGGTGATACCGCTACTGGCGCTACCAAGCCAGCTACAGTAGAAACTGGTGCTGTTGTTTATGTACCGCTGTTCGTAGAGACCGGTGACAAACTGAAAATTGACACCAGAACAGGTGAGTATCTGTCCAGAGTATAAGAAGATCAAATGTCATATTCAAGGGGCCATTGCAGAATTGCGATGGCCCCTTTTTAAGAAAATCATAAGGAACCCATATATTGTCATTCCCATTGCCCGATGCTATAATGTACCTATAAACAAAGTCGTATATACTTTATTTGTTTTTGTATATTCGATAAGAAATGATAGAGAAGAGAGGGGATATATTATGAAGAAGAAATGGCTTAGCGGTTTATTGGTGGGCAGCCTTTGTCTTGCCCTTGGTTTTTCCGGTACTGTATACGCGGATGGCCAAAAAGTCGTGACATTAGGAGCGGACTTGACAGACGACCAAAAAGCAGCCGTGCTGAAATACTTCGGAGTTCTTGGTCAGAGCATTGAGACCCTGACGATCACGAATCAGGACGAAAGAGATCATCTGGGTTCCTATGTTCCTCTGGAACAGATTGGTACGAAAACATTCAGCTGCGCACTGGTGTGTCCTACAAATTCCGGTGGTATTCATGTGAAGACTGCAAACTTAAGCTGGGTGACCAGCAACATGATTGCTACCACGCTGTCTACCTCAGGGGTGACGAACTGCGACGTCCTGGCAGCATCTCCCTTTGAAGTGTCGGGAACAGGCGCTTTGACCGGCATTATCATGGCTTATGAGACCGCCAGCGGAACCACTCTGGATCCGGTAAAAAAGGAACTGGCGACTCAGGAACTGATCGCCACCGGTACCATTGCAAATGATATTGGACAGCAGCAGGCCACCAATATCGTAAATGAAATTAAAATTCAGGTCATTGAAGGCGCTGTAGTTGAGCCGGAGGAAGTGGAAGAAATCGTAGACGAAGTGGTGGAAGCCAATCCGGAGGTTACATTGTCTGATGAGGATCGCGCATTGCTGACAGGTCTGATGACACAGATTGCGGAACAGCAGTATGATTACGAAGAGATGAAAGATACGCTGCAGCGTGTGGAAGATAATGTAAATGATCTTAATGACAAATTGGATGAGCTTCAGACAGTGGAAGAATCGGATGAGGCGGAGGAACCACAGCCGGAGACATTGGCATCTGACAGTATTTTGATGAATACGGATGACAGCGCTCTTGGTGAGGGAGTTGCCATTGATGCTACCAATGAAGAGGCGGTTCAGAATGAAGAACAGCCCAAGACAGATGCACCTTCCAATGAAGGGTTTGATATTACGACAACGGACAGCTATACGGATAGCTCCGATAATACAGTAGAACCTTCTTCCCCTGCAACCACTGATAACGGATATGTTGATGAGGGAATAACACTTCCGGATAACGGAGATGATTTTACGCTTCCAGGAGAAGAAATTACAGACGACGGACAAGAACTACCGGAGGGTGAGTTGACGGAGGATGGAACCATCATTCCAGACGAAAATGATGGAAATATTGAAGCACCCGTTCTGGAACTGGGCACAGTCAATCTTTATCATCTGAAACCGGACGCTTTTGACGACAACAGTATCTATGCAGGTACCAGCCAGTTTAAGGTTCTCTTTGAAGACAACAATATTGTCCCGGTTTCCGGTACATTAAAGGTTACGGATGCCTGGGGCAACACGCTCGCTGCTGTTGATCTGGCTGACAAAGACCAGGTAAGCGCGCAGTCAGCGACAGAGGAGGAAAAGAATGAATACTTCTGGACATCCGGCACACAGCTTCTGATCAATGCAGGTACACAGCTGAGTGCAGATGAAACCTATACCATATCTCTGGAAGGTATCGTTGCACAGACAGAAGATTCCGCCGACCTGGAAAATGTGCCAAAAGCGGAAGTATATGAATCCTGGGAACTGAACACCGGAAGTTACGGTATCGGACTTGCTATTGCGCACTTATCCGATGTACAAGATGGCGCGGTATTAAGCGGAAATGTAATCCTGAGCAACGATATAGCTTACGCTGAGATCACTACCTTTGATGACACCAAGTTATCTTTCGACGATTCTCAGTTTGATCCGGAGTATACAGAATTTCATGTTACCTGTCTGCAGTCCGGAACCACAGAATTTGCAGTTGATTTTTATGATGCGGATGGTAACTATATCGGATCCGCAGAATATGAAATTACGATTCAATAGAGTATGTACGCTGGAAAAATCTTTGATTTGATTGAGAAAATGTAGTTGAGTAACAGAAGACTGCCGCAGAAAAGAACGAATTTTTTCGTGATTTTTCTGCGGCAGCTTTTTTCACGTATAGGATACTTTGTCTTTTACTTTTGTTCTCATTATCGTGGGAAGATCAGGTATATCACCAGAACAAGTCCAGTATAAAGAAGGCAGGGCAGGAGATTGCGTGATATAATTTTGCCTTCGTTTCCCAGTGCATTCGTTGTGGATGCCACTGCGATGACATTGTGGATACAGATCATATTCCCGATTGCCCCGCCAGCCATCTGAAGCGCGATGATGGATGCTTCATTTAAGCCCAGCAGGTTTGCTGTTTTAAATTGAAGCGGTCCAAAGAGAATACCGGATACCGTACAGGAACCGGATACAAATGCACCGAATACGCCAAGAAGCGGCGAGATGATCGGAAAATATTTGCCGGCTGTTGAGGTAATGCCGGTGCTGATCAGGTTGAGCATACTATCGATACCGGAATGATTTGCCCCAGAGCCGATCATGATCTGCACCATACCGATACCGCAAAACAGAGCGATCGAAATGGTGAGAAGCTGCTTTCCCGTCTTTGAGAAGATCAGTTTTACTTCTTTCTTCGGCAGACTCTTTCTTTTTATCCATATTAAGATGAGTGATACCAGCATAAACGGAATCAATCCCGGATTGTAAGCCAGAGCCAAGTCATAAGACAGGCTTGTATTTCCTAATATAGAAGGGATATGAATAGAAATACTGTTTAACCATCCCTTCAAACCAAATACCGGAATTCTGGTTGCCAGCAGGATAATGGCGATCAGTGCGTAGGGCATCCACGCTTTTGCCACACTGACAAAAGAGATGGGGGCGGCAAGTTTATCCGAATCAACAGAAGTTTGTTCTGCGGCTGCGCTGTTAGCTTCCGCAAATTCCCACACATGTCTCGGTACCAATATTCGTTTTCTGGCAAGTCCCACCGTGATCACAAGACCTATGACGGAACCAAGGATAGAAGCAAATTCCGGACCAAGGTGAGTGCCAAGCAGGTAGTAGGGCACAAGGAAGGAAAGTGCCGCCGCCAGTGAAAATGGTATCATCTCAATGATATAGGTAATCTTTCTCTCTTTTCCGAAAAATAATACTAAAAAGACAACCAGAACAAGCGGAATGATGATGCCTGCCAATCCCAGGTAGAGACAGGTTTTATGCGTTACCTGACGGGTAAATTCTTCAACCGCTCCTCCCTCTGCTGTAATGGCAGCGGAAAGATTTGTCATGTTCATCAGAGTAGGCGTTCCTACCGCTGCGAATGGAACCGGAGTGCTGTTAGATATCAGAGCGACCGCACAGGCAGCAACCGGCGGAAAACCAAGACCCACCAGCAGCGGAGCAGCCAGAGCGGCAGGCGTTCCATAACCGGCTGCACCCTCGATGAAGGCGCCAAAAAGATAAGCAATAATAATGGCCTGAATGCGCGGATCGGGTGAAATGTGACGAAAACCGCTGTTTATCACATCCATGATTCCTGTACGGCGCAGGGTGTTCAAAAGCAGTATTGCACCGCCGATGATCAATAGGAGATCCAATGCTTTTAAAGCACCATACAAAAGATATCCGGCAACAGATGTTACATCCATCTTCCACACCGTTAATACCAGCACGCAGGTAATGACTAATGAAATGCCCAGGGCTTTCCCTGATGAGAATTTAAACCCAATCATAAGAATAAGGGCAGCAGCCAGAGGAAGCAGGGCAAGCAAAGCGTAATTCATAATTATCTTCCTTTCTTTTCCTATTTAAGATTATTATCTTATTTTTCCACAGGTATTGCTTTTTCCACACATATGGTATTATGATAATACCAGCTTCAACAGAAAAACACAATTACCAGTTTTTCCAAACTGGTGGATAATTCTACATATTTAAGAAAAATGGGGTGTAACTTGGTCATGGACAGAAGAGTAGGAAAAACAAAAAAGGCGATTCAAGCAGCATATTTTGATCTGTTGAAAGAAAAAGGAAATGAAAAGATTTCCGTCACGGAGATTGCCAGGGCAGCTGATATTGACCGAAAAACATTTTATCTTCATTACGAATCCACAGATCAGATCATACGGGAATTTGCGAAAGCTAAAACGAAAGAACTGCTTTTACGCCTTACAGTGAAAAGTTTTTTCCTTCGCTCCTTTGATAAAGAGATTTTTGCCAGAGAAGCGAATGCTATGCTGGGGGAACATCTGGAGTTTGCCCAAATGCTTGCCAGAAATCCGAACCTTAGTTTCTTCTGGAGTCAGGTGCAGGATACCTCTGTAGAAATGCTGGTGGAGATTTATGCCCGCCACTCCAAGCTTCCAAAGAGCGATCTGACTATTCGTGTCACTTACTTTGTGGCGGGAGCGTCCTCTGTCTACCAGCGATGGCTTCGCGGAGAGATTCCCTGCAGCCTGGAGGAACTGGGGGAAAAAGCCAGCGAGATCGCTTTCTACGGAGCGCAGAGTCTACTGCAGAATTCATAAAACAATCTCCTTGTGTTTTCTATTAAAAAAGACTAAAATACCTATTGACGTTTTAACACATTAATGCTATATTCCTACTATATCAGTATGAAACATGGGCATATTGCATTAGGGATGATTTACGTACCGAAAGGACACACAGACAAATGATGGAACAGAAAAAGCCAGTCGTGCTGGAATTAAAAAATATAACAAAAAATTTTGGCGACACTAAAGTACTTCGCGGCATTGATCTTACCGTACATGAGGGAGAATTTGTTACCCTGCTGGGTTCCTCCGGCTGCGGAAAAACCACGACTCTTAGAATTATTGCGGGACTGGAATACCCCAATGACGGGGAGGTGCTCCTGGAGGGCAAGCCGGTAAAAGATCTGGCACCGGAAAAACGAAATGTCAATACCGTGTTCCAAAATTATGCTCTGTTTCCTCACATGAACGTATACAATAATATCGCATACGGGTTGAAGCTGAAAAAAGTAAGCAAATCAGAGACGAAGGAACGTGTCACAAAAATGTTATCCCTGGTACAGCTGGAAGGGTTTGAAAAACGCATGCCTTCCGAAATGAGCGGCGGCCAGCGACAGCGTGTGGCGATAGCCAGGGCATTGATCAATAATCCGAAAGTACTGCTGTTGGATGAACCACTGGGAGCCCTGGATCTGCAGCTTCGCCGCCAGATGCAGTATGAACTGAAAAAACTGCAGAAAAAATTGGGGATTACTTTTATCTACATCACCCACGATCAGGAAGAAGCCATCAATATGTCGGATGTGATCGTGGTAATGAGGGACGGTAAATTTGAGCAGGCCGGCAGCCCAACGGAAATCTATGATCATCCGAAGACCAGCTATGTAGCCAGCTTTGTGGGATCGGCCAATATCCTTAGGGGAACTGTCACCTCAATAAAAGAAAATACAGCAATTTTGTCTGGCAGCTGCGGCACCATGGCTTGTAAGACAGAACAATATGAAATAAAGGAAGGTTCATCCTACACGCTGGCAGTGCGAAGTGAAAACATAAGTGTCTGGAGGGAAGCAAAGGCGGAGCAGTATATTACCGGTACGATCACAGAGAAGAGTTTTGTCGGGGGAATGCTCCGTATCGTGGTGACCCTGGAAGATCGCAGCGAAGTGGTGATCACCCGTCAGGGAATTAATTTCTTCTACGATATCGGCGAAAAAGTGTGTCTGGAATGGGCCGCGCAGGATGCGGTTTTTGTAGACATGGAGGGAAAGCAGGATGAAAAATAAGAAAAACCTGTGGGGTCTCTGCGTCATGCCGCTGTATTTTTTTACGCTTTTGTTTATCCTTGGCCCAATGATCTACATGGTGACGGTCAGCTTTGCTAAGAACAATGGAGGCGCCTACGGTTTTACATGGAACTTTACACTGAATAACTATACCAAGATAGGAGATCCTATTTATCTTCAATGTTTTATTCAATCTTTTAAACTGGCGTTTGCTACCACGATCCTGGTAGTGCTGATCGGATATCCTTTCGGGTACTTTATGGCAAAACTTTCCCCCAAGGGAAAAAAAATCATGATGTTTCTGATCATGGTTCCTTTCTGGACCAGTTCTCTCATCCGTCTGTACGGATGGATCATTATCCTGCAGGTAAAGGGAGTGCTGAATACCGCACTGAAGACTATCGGATTGATCGATAAACCGCTGAAGATCCTCTATTCCTATCCGGCGGTACTGATCGGTATGATCTATGCGCTGCTTCCGTTTATGATTCTTGCCGTATATTCCAGCGTGGAAAAGATGGACTGGTCGCTGGTGGAAGCATCCCGGGATCTGGGTGCGTCTCCGGCTGCCGCATTTGTCACTGTGACTCTGAAACTGACGCTGCCCGGCTTGCTTACCGGTGTTATTCTTACCTTCGTTCCGTCAATGGGGCTGTTTTTTATAGCGGACATACTTGGTGGAAATAAAATTGTTCTGGTGGGAAGCCTGATCCAGGATCAGCTTACCCGGGGGAGCAACTGGCCCTTTGCAGCGGCATTGGCAGTGATCCTGACTATATTAACCAGCCTGATGATCTATTTGTATCGCAGGATCACCCATGTGAAGGATCTGGAGGGCATATTCTGATGAAAAAAAAGAGAGTTTCTTTTTCCAAATTATATCTGGTGATCGTAATGCTCATCACCTATCTGCCCATTGCTATGGTGGTGGTGTTTTCTTTTAATGATTCGAAACTCCCGGTTGCCTGGAAGGGATTTACCTGGAAGTGGTATCAGGAATTATTCCACGATGCAGCCATGATCGAAGCTTTGAAAAACAGTCTGATCCTGGGATTTATCAGCTGCGCTATGGCAGCAGTGATCGGAACATTAGGCGCCATCGGTATGGCCCGGGTTAACTACAAAAGCAAGGGAATGATCGAGTATCTGTCCTCCATTCCCATCATGGTGCCTGAAATTATTCTGGGTATGGTTTTTATGGCATTTTTCTCATTGCTTAATCTGCCTTTCGGTATGGTTACTCTGGTGATCGCCCACACAGCATTTTCTATTCCCTATGTGTTCATGATGGTAAAAGCGAGACTGGTGGGAATCGATAAGTCACTGGAGGAGGCAGCCAGGGATCTGGGAGCTTCACCATCCCGCATTTTCTGGGACATCACGCTGCCCCTTATATTGCCTGCAGTGGCCTCCGGCTGTCTGTTGGCTTTTGCCATGTCTTTTGACGACGTGGTGATCAGTATTTTTGTGAATGGGCCGAGAATGTCTACTCTGCCTATTAAGGTTTACACGCAGATGAAGACCGGTGTAACGCCGGAGATCAATGCGCTGTGTACGATCATCCTGATCGTGGTAGTACTTGTGTTGCTTGTATCTTCTTTTTTCCGGAGAGGCAAAAAGGAGTACAAATAAAACAGGCGCAAAAGGCGCCGGAGGAGGGTATCATGAAAAAAAGAATTATTGCAGCATTAGGTATGGCTATGCTGACAACAGCAGCCATGGGTATCAGCGCAAGCGCTGAGGATCTGGTACTGTTTACCTGGGAGGGAATGTTCCCGCAGGAGGTACTGGATAATTTTACGGAGGAGACCGGTATTGAGATCATCTATTCCAACTTTGATACGGATGAGACCATGCTGGAAAAGCTGGCCCAGGCAAAGGGCGGCGATTATGATGTCATCATCGCCGACGACTACATCATTGAGCAGGCAGTAGCAGCCGGACTGGTGGGAGAGATCGACAAAGACATTGTTACGAATTTTGGAAATATCAATCCCCTGTACCAGGGACAGTTCTATGATCCGGAGGATATTTACACCGTTCCTTACGGAGCAGGTATCCCTCTGATCGTATATGATCCGGAACTGACCGATGTGGAGATCAAAGGATACAATGATCTGTGGGATCCGTCTCTGGAAGATGCCGTGGCAATCACCGCCAACTATCGCGTGATCAACGGAATCACCCTGTTGTCGATGGGTAAATCCATGAACGAAGAGGATCTGGATGTGATCGCGCAGGCCGGTGAGAAACTTCTGGAGCTGGCGCCGAATATCCGCATGATCCAGGACGATAATACCCAGGACGCACTGCTCAACGGCGAGGCATCCGCGGCATTCCTCTACACCTCACAGGTGACTGCTGTTCTGGCAGAAAACCCGGACCTGGAAGTTGTCTATCCGGAAGAAGGACTGGGCTTTGGCATCATGGCGGCATTTGTTCCGGCGGACGCTCCCAACGCAGAAGCGGCAAACAAATTCCTGAACTACATTCTGGAACCGGAAGTATCCAAGCAGTGCATGGAGTATATTGGTTACTACAACACTACAGGTGCCGCTGACGATATTGTGGATCCTTCACTGGTGGTTCCGGATTCCGTCACCAAGGGCGAAATCATCCAGAACGTGTCCGAGGAGGCTAACGAGGCTTACAATAAGAACTGGACCGAGTTTAAAGCAGCCTGCGGCGCAAACTAAGGAAACGCTTTAATCCGCGTTTCACTAAGAATAATATTAAGAAAACAAAGATATTATGGTGTAACCATGATGGAGGCGATCTGCTTTTAGAAGCAGACCATCTCCTTTTCTTGTCAGGATACCACCGAAATACTCTGTATCAGAAGTAATGGGATATTTGAAGGGGAAAAGTTCGCTCATTATCGACCCGTTTACGGGCGAGCCGGTGAAGAAAAACAAGAAGTAAGCCACTTGGAGTGGCCGTAGGAAGTCAAAGCAAACCAGCAAGCCCCTTATGGGGCTGCGCCGGAGTAAGGAAGCACTGGGTGTGCCCCTTTAGGGGCAGCTGTGTAAGTGGTGCAGTAGGCAGACCCTTCAGTGCGCCTTCCGGGCGCAAGCAGGTAATAGTCCTTATAGGGACTGAGCAGGCCACCGGCTAAGCCGGTGGTCCTGACTACGCGAATCCTGAGTTATTCGGATATAATTCTTGGATATTTCATATGGATCTGTTATCGATCATGACCATCGTGTGCAGCATTTTTATCGTTGGCTTTTCCTAACAATAATACGCTGTCCGGTTGGAGGACAGGATGGAATTTGTATTAGTATTCGAACGAATTTAATGGCAAAAAACGATCTGGAAACAGAATATTTCTCAATTAAGAATTTATTCGGAAATGTTTAGGGAAGTTATGCAGGACATGCACGGATCAATGTGCTATTATTTAACTATTCAGCGTTGCAGCTGTTTTCATAAACAGTAGCCAGCTGCGATTTTTAAAAAGGGGAAAGGAGAATAAACGCGATGTCTAAGAAAAAAGTAATTCAAGCCGGTATCTGTGTGGTATTATTGGGAGCTGCAGTATCTGGAACTGCAATCGCACAAGAAAACCAGGAGTATGACAGTAATGTTCCTGAAGTGGTTATATCCACCAGGTATGAGTATCAGTATGATGAAGCCCGTGAACAAACGGTAGGAAACTTAGACTGGCAGGAAATCCATCTGAGCGAGAAGAGCACGGAAGACTATCCTGAGATGAGTAAATCTTTGCAGAATTTTAACGATAACTTGTCGGCGGATAGGAAAGAAACCTTCGATTCAATGTTGGAATTATACGAGTCAGCAGACGAGTACTTTCCGGAAAACGGACTTAGTTCCAGTGATTCCATCTTGCTTCGCAGGGCGGACGGGCAGATACTCAGCTTTGTTGATTACCATACGGACTATATGGGAGGAGCCCACGGATATTACAGCTACACCGGCACCAGCATTGATGCTGCCTCCGGAAAGATTCTTTCCCTGGAGGATGTGGTCACCGACGAGGGATCATTTCGGGAAGCAGTCAAAGAACAACTATTAAAGCATCCTTACAGCGATGAATTTCAGAATCTGGATGAGAGCCTGGCGAGTTATGGAACCGAAGAGGGCGGCCTTTTTTCCTGGGTTCTGGAAGAGAATGGGATCACAGTTTTCTTTAACCCATATGCGATTGCTTCTTACGCGGCAGGTATGATCCATGTAAATATCTCTTTCCGGGAATATCCGGATTTGTTCCGTGATACTTATAGGTTATCGGAAGGAAACTATGTGAAAGAACTTATGCAGTATTATCCGGAATATATTACATTGACAGACGGAGAGATAGCTCAGGTATCTATTTCATCAGAAACGGAGGCTTATGAAGGAGAAGAGGGCGGATACACAGACTATGGATATTACACTGCCTACAATGTCACGCTTGGGGATAATACCTTGCGCCATGACAGCTATTTCTTCCGGGAACAGCCGTTTCTGGTTCATTTAGCGGATAACCGCACTTACCTGTATCTGCAGCTTACCAGCGACAATGATTACCGCATGGTGGATGTAGTTGACCTAAGTTCCGGTAACCCCACATTTATCGGAAGCTTCGGAGGGGGTTTTGGATGGAGTTATGATGAAGAGCAGGAAGCTTCCCTTGATATCTTGCCTGTGAATACCCAGCATTTCCGATTAGATACCAAAATTGATCTGCTGAGCAGCTATACCGGGATCCGGTACTATCAGGTTGGCGAGAATGGTATGCCGGAAGCTTTGGAGGAAGAGTATTACAAAGATAACACCTACTACAACAGACCGCTTGTAACGAAAATTGACCTTGACGCGACGCTTCCGGAAGATAATTTCCTGCCGGTCACCATCCCTGCCGGGGAGACCCTTGATATTATTAAAACAGATGGCGAGAGTTATGTTGATCTTAGGCAGAAAGACGGAACCCTGGTGCGGCTGAAAGTAAGCGGCAGTGGCTGGCCCCATACGGTGAACGGCATAGATGAGGCCGACTGTTTTGAAGAACTATATTACGCGGGATAAAATACAGGGTTGTTTCATGAATAAAAAAAGAATACGGTTGAGTGACTGATCTCATCGAGGGTTCTGGATGTTATACATTATCATTCATAGCCCTCGACTTTT
>CACYXH010000003.1 GCA_902778245.1 uncultured Lachnospiraceae bacterium
CCAACTCCAAGAGGAGCCGCGAAAGACATGATCATATGCGGGCTCATGCCCTCGGAGAACTTTACCTCTATTTCTGCTCTGCGCAGCGCCTTCTGGAAATAGCGCATCACATCCAGGTGTCCGATGAATTTCATTACGCTGTGCTTGGCAAACTTAATTCTTACTTTCAACACAGACACCTCCTTTGTATCTGGCCGCTCCGCAGCCGGAACAGCCTGCCCGGCAGTTTGCCGTCACCTGCTCTTCGTGCGCCCGCTTCCATTCTCGCAGCAAAAACCTTTTCGTCACGCCAATATCAATAAAATCCCATGGAAAGATTTCATCTTCCGGCCTTTCCCGCAGCGTATAGAAAGCAAGATCCGTATCTGTCGCTTCAAAAGCCTCCAGCCACCGGTTATAATCCCAGAATTCTGTCCATGCGTCAAACAGAGCCCCTCTGCGGTATGCTTCCAGAATGACCTTCGAGGTTTTTCTGTCTCCCCGGGCCAGAAAGCCTTCCAGCACTGTTACATCCGCCTCATGCCAGTTGTACTTAATGCTCTTCTGGTTCAGCATCTCTTTCATCTCATGATTGACGGTTCTGGCAAATCCCAGGTAATCACCCGGTTCATACATGGAAGCCCACTGGAAGGGGGTAAAGGGCTTTGGCACAAAAAACGAAGTACTTACTGTGATCTGGCATTTTCCATTTCTCTGATCTTTTGGTATCTCATAATATTTTACCGCAATCTCATTGGCCAGATGAGCAATGGCTTTCCGGTCTTCTTCCTGCTCCGTGGGCAGCCCCAGCATAAAATACAGCTTCACTTTATTCCATCCGCCGTGGAACGCCTCATCCGCTCCTTTCAGGATGATCGCCTCTGTCAGTCCTTTGTTGATGACATCCCGCAGACGCTGGGAACCGGCTTCCGGCGCAAAGGTCAGGCTGCTTTTTTTCACATCCTGTACCTTGCTCATGACATCCAGCGAAAACGCGTCGATCCGCAGCGACGGCAGGGAGATGTTAATATTTTTATTACCGAATTCTTCTATCAGGAAATTAACGATCCCCTCCAGATGGGAGTAGTCGCTGGAACTTAAGGAACTTAAGGATATCTCCTCATGCCCTGTATTTTTTAACATTTCCCGGGCATAGTGCTTTAACATCTCAAGATCCCGCTCCCGGGTGGGGCGGTACAGCATACCCGCCTGGCAAAAACGGCATCCCCGGATACATCCCCGCTGAATCTCCAGCACCACCCGGTCCTGGGTTACCTTAATAAATGGAACCACCGGTTTTTCCGGATAGACCGTATCCGTCACATTCATTACGATCTGCTTTTCGATCCTGGCCGGAATGTCCTGCTCTATAGGAGTAAACGCCTCGATCGTGCCGTCCTCTTTATAGGAAACCTCATAGAGAGAAGGCACATAAATACCGGGGATCTTCGCTGCCTGATGCAGAAACTCTTTTCTGGATGCGCCAGAGACCCTGCACTTCTTGTACAGATCAAGCAGGGCGTCATAAACGGTCTCTCCTTCCCCAATGTAGAACAGATCGAAAAAGTCCGCCAGGGGTTCCGGATTGTAGGTACAGGGTCCTCCGCCAATTACCAGCGGTGTCTCCCAGTCATGCCCGTCAGTGGCTCTGTCACTGGCCATCAGCGGAATCTGGCTTAAATCCAGAATCTGCAGAATGTTCGTATAACACATCTCGTACTGAATGGTAATTCCCAGAAAATCAAATTTTTTCACCGGATCCTGGGATTCCAGGGCAAACAGCGGAATCTGTCTCTCCCGCATGATCTTATCCAGATCTGTCCAGGGAGAATATACCCGCTCGCACCAGGTATCCTCACGGCGGTTGAACATGTCATACAGGATCTGGATCCCCAGATGTGACATGCCTATTTCATACACATCCGGAAACGCCATGCAAAAGCGGACATCCACCTTCTCCGGGTCTTTCATCACGCAGTTTACTTCATTTCCAATATAACGGGCCGGTTTTTCTACACTTAATAATATTGTATCATCTAACGCAAGTTTTCTCATGAAAATCCTCTCATTTACGCGAACAGCGCTGCTCTATCCCATCACCCGCATCGCAGGAACGTTTCTGGTCTCGGATCCTCCCGTGGAGGACATCCAGGTGACCATTACATACTGTCCCACCTGCGGATACTGCGGCATCTCTATATCCGCCTCTGAAATATCAAACATGCGATAGAAACCGTCAGAGCCGCTAAGTTCCAGCTTATTTCTGGTACAGGAAGTGACAATCCCCTCTGCTGTGTAAGACTGCATTTTCCCTGATTCCTCGTGGCTGGTATAATCGCTGACGATGGATGCGGTGTAGGGAGCGCCGGTACCATAATAGAAAATCTCCACCCAGTCACCGGTATAAATTGTATCCTTGAGATTCATAGACGCATACGTTGTGTTAAATACTGCCGTTCCCTGACCGTCATCCCGCAGGATGGTGATGGTGCCGTAAGACGCGTCTGTCACAGTTCCGCTGACATAAGCATTCTTCACATACGTATTTACCACCGGCTCAGACCAGGACAGATAGTCCGCATAGACGTATCCCGTCTGACCATTGTATTTCACGCGAATCCAATTATTATTTGTAGTTCCGGTAATATCAACGCTCTGGCCTTTGCGGAGCACGCCCAGTATCGTACCCTCGGAGGAATAGGTGCTGCGCACATTGACCTCCGCCGTTGCGTACATAGTCCCACTTCCATTCTTGGTTATCACAGGCTTTGTAGTGCTGATGTAATCTCCCCAGATATAACCCGTGGTTTCATTATACTGAACCTGTATCCAGCCATCGCTGGTGTAACCGGTCTGGGTCACTCCGCTTCCGGCATAGAACCCGCCCAGGATGGCAGCGCTGATATCTCCGGCTGCCCGGACATTCACATCTGCCGTCACATATACCGTGCGCACCAGAGGCGTGATGGTTTCCACCGGCTTCTCCGGTTCCAGTTTCTTGTAACCGGACAGATCTGGAAACGTGACCTGCACAGGATCTTTGTCCTGATGAAAAACCGCTTCCGACTGCATTAGAAATGTTTCCTGGTTTTCCCCCGTTGTTACGGTATATACCATCTGGATCGTTCTCTGGATGATCCGCCCCTCTTTGTCTGTCTGCATCGTCCCCTGCAAAGAATCAATGACCAGTCCCTGGCCCTCCGACGCTCCCTGCAGCAGCTTCTGGAAATAATCTCCCAGCGTATCCGCGGTAGCCGCAAAGCGATAAAGTGTCGATCCGTCCTCTGCCGTTTCCGCGCAGAGCATTTTCAGATAATTGCTGGTCATGTCAAGATAGATATGGGAGTTGATCAGCTGCCAGGCATCGCTCCCGTCCATCTCGCGTTTGATATTTCCATCCGATGATGCAGTATAATAATAGTTGTTATAATAATAACTCTCACTCTGACTCTCGTCGGTATTCACCTGAATGCTTGCCTTCAGTGAGTTTGTCTTGATACCGCAGACCTGCAGCGTCACGTCTTTCACAGCGGAAAGATTCGTCTGAGCCGCTGCGGTTCTCTCCGTAACAGAGACATCCAAACCATCCAGTGCGTCCAATCCCTGAATAGCGGTATTGTACGCCGTTTCCACCGAAGCTTCAAAAGCAGCCTGGGCTGCAATTCCAAAAATCACTGTTATAAATGCGGCACATACTATGCCGGTCAGCCATTTTCTTCTCATCGCCTCTCCTCCTATCAGTCTATCCTCCTAACGGTCTGCCAACTCCCTGGCAATGTCCTCCCAGGTAACTCCCCTCTCTGCCATCAGCACCATCACATGATACAGGAAATCTGAAATTTCATATTTGATCTCTTCCGGATTCGGGTTTTTAGCGGCGATGATGATTTCCGTTGCTTCCTCTCCCACCTTTTTCAGGATCTTATCAATTCCCTTATCAAACAGATAATTGGTGTAGGAACCCTCCTTCGGGTGGATCTTGCGATCTTCGATCACAGAATACACTTCCTCGAAGACCTTCAGAGGATTGCGCTCTACATAGTCCTTTTTCAGTATCGTACGGTAGAAACAGCTTCGATTGCCTGTATGACAGGCGGCCCCCACCTGAGCGACTTTGGCCAGCAGCGTATCATTATCGCAGTCAATACAGAGTTCCTTCACATACTGGAAGTGTCCGGAAGTCAGTCCCTTCACCCACAGTTCCTGACGGCTGCGGCTCCAGTAGGTCATACGGCCGCTGCGGACCGTGGTTTCAAATGCCTCTTGATTCATGTAAGCCGCCATCAACACTTCCTGGGTCTTGTAATCCTGTACCACAACAGGAAGCATCCCGTCACTGTTCCGCTTAAAATCGCTCCAGCTTAAAGAACTCTCGTAGGTATTCACCGGAATGCCGTTCTGCCCGAAAGCGGCTTTCATCTCCATAATGTCCGTCTTTGGATCACGCAGCACCTCTTCCGCAAAGCCGACAATATTCCGGCCTTTTAAAAGCGCCAGTTTTTCATCCATAGACAGTTTCTCACCGCCAAACACGACCAGATCCACCGGAAGATCAGACAGGCGGCTCAAAAACTCCTTATCTTTGCAAAGCAGAAGCTGATCGGTCAGGAGTACGATCTCCTGGGTATATTCTAATAGTTTTGATTTTACCGCTTCCCCTACCGTCTCGCATCTGGCGTCCACACAGACAGAAATCTTGTCTTTCCCAAACCGTTTGGAAACTTCTTCCAGCATCTCCATATTAGAGAGTTTGCTGAAATTCAGGACGGCCTTTCTGCAGCCTGCATAGATCAGTTTCTTCACATCCTCCACGCGCCGGATATTCCCAAGGCCGTACATGGGAATATCCACCCGCCTGGACATTTCTTTGATCAGTCCCAGAGACTGCTCATGCTCCGCATCTCCCTCAGAGAGATCAAAGATCAGCAGCGCGTCCGCCCCGTTATTGCTGTAGTGTTCCGCCAAAGCAACTGCATCTCCATCGCCAAAGAGCTGGGGCGTCTTGATCCCGCTGACTGCATTTCCATTCTTAAGATAAATAACCGAAATTAGTTTTTTTTGCATATAGTCTCCTTCTCAGAGAGTCCCCTTAGTAGATAATACATCCTGGATCCTCGGATCATAGGCAGTCGCCCTATCCAGCGCTTTCGCAAACGCCTTAAACATTGCCTCCGCCATATGATGATTGTTCCCTGCGGTCAGTATTTTTAAGTGCAGATTCATAGCGGCGCTGTAAGATACCGCATAGAAAAATTCCTTCACCATCTCTACGCTCATATCTCCCATCTTGCCCGGAACAAACGGCGCTTCGTAGGAAAAATAGGGCCGTCCCCCCAGATCAAGGGCGCACAGTGCCAGCACCTCATCCATGGGCAAAATCTTATCTCCGTAGCGGCAGATTCCCTTTTTGTCCCCCACCGCCTGACGGATGGCGGTTCCAAGCACGATACCGGTATCCTCGATGGTATGATGATCGTCCACAAACAGATCGCCCTTTACCTTTACCTCCAGGTCAAATAACCCGTGACGGGCAAAGCCGTCCAGCATGTGATCAAAAAAGCCAACGCCGGTATCGATCCGGGTCTTTCCGCTTCCATCCAGATTTAATTTCATGTAAATCTGCGTCTCTTTTGTGTTGCGCTCAATCTGCGCGCTTCTTTCCATGTCCATCTCCCCCGTTTCTTTCCTATATCCTGCACATCTGCCATGTTTCCTCAGTGAACTTCCTTTCCAAATCTTACCGCGATGGAATTGGCATGGGCGGTCAGCTGCTCCGCTTTCGCGAACTGAATAATATCTTCGCGGACTGCTTCCAATGCTTCTTTCGAATAATATACAATACTGGATTTTTTGATAAAGTCATCCACAGAAAGCGGTGAGAAAAATTTCGCGGTTCCATTGGTGGGAAGCACATGGTTGGGCCCGGCAAAATAATCTCCCAGGGGCTCGCTGCTATACTCACCGATAAAAATGGCGCCGGCATTTTTTATCTTTGTCATCACCTCAAAAGGATTATTTACCACCAGTTCCAGGTGCTCTGAAGCGATGGCGTTAGCCGTGTCAATCGCCTCCTCCAGAGTTTCTGCCACCAGAATATAACCGTACTGATCCAGAGATTTCTGAATGATGGCTTTTCTGGACAGCACTGCCGCAAATTCCTCCACCTGCTTCGATACCTTCCGCGCCAATTCCTCAGAAGTAGTCACAAGGATCGCGGAAGCCATCTCGTCATGCTCTGCCTGAGATAAAAGATCCGCCGCCACAAAACGGGGATTTGCCGTCTCGTCCGCCAGTACCAGGATCTCACTTGGGCCGGCGATGGAATCAATACTCACATGGCCGTAGACAGCTTTTTTGGCCAGCGCTACGTAAATATTTCCAGGACCTACGATTTTATCAACTTTCGGAATACTCTCCGTTCCATAGGCCAAAGCGGCGATGGCCTGAGCTCCCCCTGCTTTATACACCACATCCACCCCAGCCTCTTTCGCCGCTACCAGCGTGGAGGAATTCACCTTCCCGTCTTTTCCCGGCGGCGTGGTCATGATGATCTGCTCCACGCCTGCCACTTTTGCCGGAACAATATTCATCAGCACGGAAGAAGGATAAACTGCCTTGCCCCCCGGCACATAGACGCCAACCTTCGCCAGCGGGGAAATTTTCTGCCCCAGAAGCGTTCCGTCCGGCTGGCTGTCAAACCAGCTGTAACGCCGCTGTTTTTCGTGATAAGCCCGAATGTTGACCAGCGCCTTGCGGATCACCTCCAACAGTTCCTGATCCACTTTCTGATAAGCTTCCTCAATTTCCTCCCCCGTTACCCGGATCGTATCAGCGCTGATCTGTACCTGATCAAATCTGGCTGTATATTCAAACAGGGCTTCATCGCCTTTCTCTTTCACTGCTGCCACAATATCAGACACACGTCCTTCAAATTCCTTATAACTGTTGGGACTCCTCTTCAGAAGGTTTTCCAGAATATTTTTTCTGGTCTCCTCTGTCAGTTTTACGATATTCATATCTTGGTCACACTCTCTTTCTTGTACTTCCCTGCACATTTCCAGATCACTATTCTCTCAGCTTGCATTGGATTGGATCACGCGGTTCAGATCCTCCAAAAGTCTCGTGATCCGCTCATTTTCCATCTTCATGCTCACCTGATTTACCACTACCCTGGCAGACAGCGGGCAAACTTCCTCCAAAACCGTTAATCCGTTTTCCCGGAGGGTTGATCCTGTCTCCACTATATCTACGATCACCTCGGAAAGCCCCACGATGGGAGCCAGCTCGATAGAACCGTTCAGTTTGATGATCTCCACCGTCTGGTTTTTTTGATTATAGAAATAATCTTTTGCAATATTGGGATACTTGGTGGCTACGCGGATCTGTTCCTGATGCTGCAGCAGTTCCCGAGCCGATTCCGGTCCGCACACGCACATACGGCATTTTCCAAAGCCCAGATCCAATACTTCAAACAATTTCCGCTGCTCTTCCATGATGGTGTCTTTCCCCACCACGCCGATGTCCGCAGCTCCATACTCTACATAGGTAGGTACATCCGGCCCTTTAGAGAGAAAGAATTTCAGCTTCAACTCTTCATTTACAAAAATCAGTTTTCTGGATGCGGGATCTTTCATCTCCTCGCAGGTAATGCCGATCTGTTCAAACAGTTCCAGTGTTTTTTTTGCAAGCCGCCCTTTTCCCAGGGCGAAAGTCAAATATCTCATATCAGAGTTTCCCCCATCCTGATCACGCTAATATAATTTCCGCAGGCCATATACTCCCTGTCCTCTTTTGCCGTCTCTCCGTCCGCGATCTGAAGCAGTTCCGCACACTTTCCCTGACAGCGATAAGACATCGCTGTTTCTATCGCTTCTTTTCGTTCCTGTTTTCGATAAAGGATCAGGTATCTCCCATGCTCCGTCTGAATATCGATCCTCTGCCGTGATAAGGCGTTCATAAGCTGATTGATCACTGCCACAAATCCGATAGAGGGCGCATTTTTCCCGAAATGCTTCAACAGATCGTCGTACCTTCCGCCCTTAACCACTGCGTCCCCAGTACCATAAGTATAGCCCCGGAAGATAATACCGGTATAATACATATAATTGCTCAGCATACCAAGATCAAAAGAGACGTATCGATCCAGTTCATAGACTTTTAAGATCTCCAGCACTTCCTGAAGGCGCAAAATGGCCTTTGCCGCCTCCGTTCCCCCGGTCATAGCAAGTGCTTTTTCCAACACCTCACCTCCGCCGAACAGAGTTGGAAGCATCACAAAAAGCTCTTTCAATTTCGCACTGATATTCTCCTTCGAGAGAAGTTTCTCCACACCGAATGTATTTTTATTTTTGATCAGCTGCTTTAACTCCTCACGGATCTGCTGGTCAAAGCCGGCCTCCTTCGCAAGGCACTCGAAAAACTCCACATGCCCCACGCTGATCTGAAACTCTCTCAGTCCCGCTTTTTGCAGCGTCTCAATTACCATGGCAATAATCTCCGCGTCCGCCTCCGGCGTTGCGTCTCCGATCAGTTCCGCTCCCAACTGGGTATTCTCTTTCAGTAATCCCTGGTAACTGGAATTATTCACAAAAGTATTTCCCATATAGCACAGGCGAATAGGCTTTTCTTCATCCATAAAATATTTTGAGGCTGCTCTGGCGATAGAGGGGGTAAAATCCGGCCGCAGGACCAGCGTATTTCCTTCTCTGTCAAAAAATTTGTATAGCTCTCTGGAGGGAATCGTTCCCACCTCTTTGCCAAACACGTCAAAAAATTCAAAAGTAGGAGTCTCAATATCCCGGTAGCCGTAGGAATTCAACGCTTGCCTCAATCGGCTTTCCAAAATCAGTTTTTTCTCGCATTCCTCATTATAGATATCCCGCACACCCTCCGGTGTATGTAAAATTTTCTGTATCATTGATTACTGCCTTTCCTATTGCTTTAGTGTGGTAGAGTATTAAATCACCAGTGGACATTATACGGTATAACGTTCCGCCTGTCAATCCCTGCGGTCCAGATCTCTCTGCAGCGCATCCAGATAAGGAACAAGTACGCCATGATTTTGATGGATCTGAAAGGTCGGATCCAGTTCTTCAAAACGGAAGCTCTTCCTCCCGCCCTGCGCCGCTCTTTCCCAAAATCTTTTGATATGGTCATAGGGCATATAGTATATTTCATTGCGGTGGGTATAAAAGATGATCAGGAACGCCACACCGCCCTGCTGTTCAAACTGTCCCATAAAGCGGATCTGGTGCTCATGGACATTTTGCAGGCTAAACGTATCGTAATTGCATTCCTTGGCGTCAAAACACACCGGAATGCCCTGAACCGCTCCGATGTAATCCACCGTACTCTTCTGGTCAAAATAAGCCAGTGTGATATGCCGGTTCTCTTTATCAATTTTGATGGGCGTGATAGGCGTCGGCACCTTCTGTATCAGTGCCAGGCCTTTCTCCAGGTATTGCTCGTTGGTTCGGTTGATGAGGTCCTCCAGGGTGGAGCCCCGAAGGCCTCTGGAATTCCAGGTTGCCATTCTATTATCCGATTGCGGTTTCTATTTATTGTTTATATACCGCAACTTTCCTTTCTCATGTTTTTTCAGTACGCATAGCAGCCAGGATGCTGCTAAACTGCTGCGGCAATTCAGCCACAAAGGTGCGGTTTGACAAGTGTGCCAGCGTCCCGGTCAGTTCTGGCAGTTCCAGGCGATAGGAATGCAGCAGCTGATGCTTTAATCCATAGGTTTTTCTGTAGTATTCATTCAGCCTGGGATCACCGTATTTGGCATCCCCCACGATGGGATGTCCCACAGATGCCAGGTGCGCCCTGATCTGGTGGCTGCGTCCGGTGATCAATTTCACTTCCAGCAGCGTCAGGCCTTCGTAGACCTCCACAGGACGATATTCCGTCTGAATCGGCTGCGAATCCGGCCCGGACGTTTTCGATATGGTTACCTGGTTTGTTTTTTCATCTTTGATCAGATACCCCTCCAGATAACAGGCCTCTTTGATCCTACCCTTTACCAGACAGCGATAATACTTGTGCATGGTACGGTCATGGAACAATCTGCTCAATTCCTGTAGCCCCGCCATGGTTTTTCCCGCTGCCACAATCCCGCTGGTATTCCGGTCCAGGCGGTTGCAAATGGAAGGCTGAAACCGGGCCAGTTCCTGTTCTGTTATCTGGCCGCTCTGCAGCAGATATCCGATAAAATACTCCACCAGGGAGACATCCTCCGGCTTCGCCTTCTGCGACAGCATTCCGGCCGGTTTGTTAATCAGACAGACCTGCTCATCCTCATAGATAATATCTAATTTGCGGCAGGGCCACACTTTTCTGTTTTGCTTTTCCTTTATTCCCGTAAATTTATTCAGCGTATCCTCCGCGAAATACAGGCGCACCACATCCCGCTCCTGCACCTTTTCGGAACCATCCGCTTTCTTTCCATTCAGCGTAATATTTTTCTTCCGAAGCATCTTGTAAATAAAACTTTTTGGCGCTTCTCTCAAATATTTTCCCAGATACTTGTCCAGACGCTGGCCGGCTTCTCTGGGTGTAATGATAATTTCTTTCATAACTTCTAATAAATCTTACTTCTTCCTACTCTTTTTCCTACTCTTTTGTCTGAAACAAATAGCCATATTTGTGCATCTGCAAATAAAGGAGTGTCATAACTCTGCCTTTCACAATTTCCGAATAATTTTCGGCGCCAAGCATCAAGTTCTGAATATCTTTTTTCGTAAAAGTAAACTGAAGTTGATTCCCATAAAGTTCCTCTGAGATATCCAGCTGTTCATCAAAATCACAGCATATTGTCTTGGACGAAACACACTTCATTAAATAATATATATCTCCTTCTATCGGATAATCCATAGTTATATCTGACAATAATCCTGCGCCATTGTCAAAGATCGGACAATAATCAAATTTGCCCTCACCATCCATAAGTACAGCAATATTGTGAGTATGACGGTCTTCATTTAAAAAGAAAGCATCAATCGTAAATAATTTGTTCAGGTATTGGCCAAAATGTTTCAATCCGGTCATTCGCTCTACCTGTTCCACCAGGAAACGCAGCCTTCCTTCATTAGAAGTGATTTGATAAATTGATTTATACAAACTTTTACCAAAGAAACTCTGAAACAGGCGTTCCAACGTAATAATCTGCCAGCCCTCTTTCAGAAAATTATTGCTCCTTACTCCACAGTACACCGTTTCTTTATACCTTATCTGCTCCAAATCATACAGAACATACTCCTCCGGCGAAAGAGTGGAATATTTCAGCAGATGCGAGATAATATACTCTGATAAACCTTCGTACCCGGTATAATCGGCTTTGTACCATAAATTACCATTCATCCACTTCAGCTGATTTCCCTTCGAAGACTGCCTGTCATTTTTAAGTATATCCTGTTCAAACAAATCAACCATACATCACCTCTCGATGCGTATCCAAAAATCATCTTCTGCCATCCGTCCTTCCGTCTTTTCTATTATCAGGAACGGATCGTAGAAAGGAATATCCAGATCTTTCAGGATCAATTTCATTTTATCTCTGCTCCTTGGAAAACACCTGGACTCTAAAAATGCCATATAACTTTCATAATCGGGATGTTCAACGCCTCCGAATGCGCAAAACAGAATATTATCCGTATAGTTCTTAATTTTAATTTTACGGTTGATCTCGTCCACATCAATCAGGGTGCAAAGCTGCTGATCGTGCATATACCATAGCCTTAGAGGCAGCTGCCGGGGCGGGATCTCCAGTGCTGATATACAGTTTGGCTCCCGCTCTATCAATTGAAGAAGAAGAACCACGGGCCCTGTAATAGGGCTGCTGCTCGTCTCCCACCGTTCAATGGTGGGTTTTGAACAGCCAACCAGCCTGGCAAATTCTTTCTGAGTAAGCTGCAAAAGTTTTCGAATCCGTTTTATCTCCTTTGCTGTAGTAAAATCCGAAACAGCAAACCTTTTTTCTTCCATCAAGATCACCTCTACGCATATTATACCATTATTATAATGGTTTTCAACAAAAATATACAATCATTTTAATGGTTTTTTGTAGGTGAATAAAATGATAAAACTCACAGCGAAATCGCCATCAGCACTTGCTTCATCAGTTCTTCCCTGGACAGTTCCGGATAATTTTCATCCGGAGTGAACTTGATTCCCTCCCGATATTTTTCCGGCGCGTGGGCCAGCTGGTCCACCCGGTCCAGGTAAGGCTTTAATTCGGGAAAGATTTTCACCTTGGTGGAGTAATAGTGATTCGCGTTAAGAATCTTTGCCATATGCTTTTCCATAAATTCAAATTTGTCTTTTTGACCATGGCTGCTGTAGCAGACCACCTGATCGCCGCAGATTACCAGTGCGTCAAGCGGCATTGTCCCTTCATAGGCGCTGATCACCAGCTCATAAGCTCTGGTCAGCTCACCGCACCGCTTTTCTGTCTCTTCTAAAGCATTTTTGTCGCCGGATTTCTGCATCATCATCATGATCCAGCTCACTGCCACCTTTGCCGCAGGGAGAATACCCAGAATCGCCACCAGGGTAAACAGGTTCTTTCTGGTTCCGGTCTGCCCAAGTCCTGTAAAAAATATGATCAGAGGGATAGCAAACATAACAGCCGTGATCAAAGTCCTCTTCGCCTTCTCATATTTAATATATCCGTAATTTCCCTTTTCTGCCTTTTTCATATGGATATCCTTTCGATGTTCTGCCGGTCATTTTTTCTTGTGTACATTTCGGATCGTTTTCCTCTTACCCGGTTTCCCTTTTCCTCTTATTTCACCTGAGTTTTCTTTCTCCGGCCGGATCAGGCACTTTGGCCCATATCCGATCAGATCCTCCCGGTGCGCCAGCCTCAATGCTTCTTCTACCATCTTTCGGTTCTTCGGATTCCGATACTGCATCAATGCCCTCTGCAGCGCTTTCTCGTGAGGATTTCGCGGCACGTACACCGGTTCCATGGTCCTGGGATCCAGCCCCGTATAATACATACAGGTAGATATCGTAGACGGCGTCGGGTAGAAGTCCTGTACCTGCTCCGGCATGTATCCCAAATCTCTCAGGTACTCCGCCAGTTCCACCGCGTCCCGCATGGTACAGCCCGGATGGGAAGACATCAGATACGGCACCAGAAACTGGTTTTTTCCACAATCCTGATTCATTTTCCGATACTTCTCCACAAATTTCAAATATACGCTGTGCTGCGGCTTACCCATCTTTTCCAGCACTCGGTTCGAGACATGCTCCGGCGCCACTTTAAGCTGCCCGCTGATATGGTAATTCACCAATTCACGCAAAAACTCATCCGATGGATCGCTGATCAGGTAATCAAACCGTATTCCGGAACGCACAAATACTTTTTTTACTCTGGGAAGGGACCGCAGCTTTCGGAGCAGTTCCACATAATCCCGGTGACTCACCTTTAGATTCTTACAGGGCGTGGGGAACAGACACTGACGGTTCTTGCACACGCCCGCCCGGAGCTGCTTTTCACAGGAAGGCTGCCGGAAATTGGCCGTAGGTCCTCCCACATCGTGAATATATCCTTTAAACTCCTTATCCTCCGTCATGTCCCGGGCTTCCTGCAGGATAGAATCATGGCTCCTGGTCTGTACGATCCTCCCCTGGTGAAAGGTCAGGGCGCAAAAATTGCAGCCCCCAAAACAACCTCTATTGCTGACAAGACTGAACTTTACCTCCGCGATTGCCGGGATCCCGCCTTGCGTCTCATAGGACGGATGATACGTCCTGCAATAAGGCAGCGCATAAACTTCATCCATTTCCTCCTGGGTCAGAGGCTTCGCCGGAGGATTCTGCACCACATAGACGGTTCCGTACCGTTCCGCCATCCGCTTACCCGAAAAAGGGTCGGTATTACAATACTGGCGGTAAAAACTCCTGGCATAATTCGCCGGATCCGCCAAAAGGTCCTCATAGGAAGGCAGCAATTCGTAATCATATACCTGTTCGATCTGCTTCGTCTTAAAACAGGTTCCGGGCACAAAAGTAATATCTTTTATGTTTATTCCGGAAGAAAGGGCATCGGCAATCTCCACAATGGAGTGTTCTCCCATGCCATAAGAGATCAGATCCGCTCCGCAGTCCATAAGCAGTGACCGCTTCAGCGAATCGCTCCAGTAATCGTAGTGCGCCAGCCGCCGCAGACTGGCTTCTATGCCGCCTGCTATGATCGGCGTCTTTTTGTAGATTTGTCGGATCAGATTGCAGTACACCATCACAGCCCGGTCCGGACGCTTTCCCATCAATCCGCCGGGCGTGTAACTGTCCATCTGACGGTGCTTTTTAGAAACCGCATAGTGATTCACCATAGAATCCATGTTTCCGGCTGATACAAGAAATCCAAGTCTGGGTTCCCCCAGCACCGTAATGCTGTCCGCACATTTCCAATCCGGCTGTGAGATGATCCCCACCGTGTAACCTCTGGACTGCAGCAATCGGCTGATGATGGCATGCCCGAAAGAGGGATGGTCCACATAGGCATCCCCGATCACATAGACAAAATCTAACTGTGCAATATTCTGTTTTCTCATATCTTCCCGTGAAATGGGCAGAAACTCCAGATTCATTGCCAATACCTCTTATATTACTGTAAAAGGAAGTTTATCGCAGGATTTCATACGTCTGATCCAACACCTGATCAAAACTTCGAATATAATAATCTGCCAAAGACCGTATTTTCTCTTCCTGGTCTCTGGAGTACGCATCCTCCATGGCACAGACTGTCATTCCTGCATTAAGCCCCGCCAGTATACCATTCGGTACGTCCTCAAACACCAGACAGTCTTTCGGTGCTACCTTTAAAGCATTTGCCACTGCCAGATACACATCCGGAGCCGGTTTTCCCTTCGCCACATCGCAGGAGGTCAGGACACAGTCAAACAGCCGGTCAACCCCGTTACTTTTCAGAGCGATCATAGCCAGGTCAATGTGATTGCTGGTGGCGATCCCCAGTTTTACTCCCTGGCGCTTTAGCTCATGCAGAAAGCGATGGCCACCCTGCTTCAGCCTGACCTGCTTTTCATATTTATCGCAGGCCATCCGGTTCCAGTCGGATTTAATTTCCTCAACGGTCAGCGGAAGCTGAAAACGCTCTTTAAAATAGCTTGCTGTTTCCGTGTAGCCCATACCTTCAATTTCCCGCTGCAGATCTTCCGGCAGGGGAATTCCAAATTGCCCCAGATATTCAATATCAATATCTTTCCACATCCACATGGAATCCATCAGTGTACCGTCCATGTCAAAGATGACCGCTTTTTTATTTTTCAGCATTTCTCTTTAATCCTTCTATTTCCTCCGCAGTCAGGCTGCGGTATTCTCCCTTTTGCAGCGTTTCATCCAATTTCAGATTTCCCATGGAAATCCGTTTGAGATAAACCACCCGTTTTCCCACTGCCTCAAACATTCTCTTGACCTGATGGAATTTTCCCTCATGGATCGTGAGTTCTATTCTGGAATGCGGAATGGCCTGTGCGTCATGATCTAATAGGACCAGCTTTGCAGGCAGTGTCTTTTTCTTTTCTCCAATGTCCAATCCTTCCCGGAAGCGGATCACATCCTCCCCGGTCACGATTCCCTCAATTTCCGCATAATAAGTCTTCTCCACATGTTTTCTAGGAGAAAGAAGTTCGTGTGCTAAAACGCCATCATCCGTCAGCAGCAGCAGCCCTTCCGTATCCACATCCAGCCGTCCCACCGGGAACAGATTTTTTCTATCCTCCCCGGAAAGCAGATCCAGAACCACCGGCTGGCGTCTATCCTCCGTAGCGGACAGATAGCCCGCCGGTTTGTTCAGCAAAAAATATCGGCAACCTGAAAGCCGTATCTCTTTGCCATTGCATAAAATACTGTCCATATCCGTATTTACTTTATATTCCGGCAGCCGGATCACGGCATGATTCACCGTTACCATGCCTTTTTTTAACAGTTGTTTGACTTCACTTCTGGTTCCGCAGCCTGCATTCGCCAGAAATCTGTCTAATCTCATAGCCGGCATTCTGATCCTCCTTTTGGCGCCGCCTCTCATATCCTGATCTGCTTAAAGCATTCTCCACCCGGGATAGTACTTATTGCGCACCACACCGTTCACATATTTGCCCCATCCAAGAGGATAGCCATCGCAGCAAATAAGCACCCATCCGGGTTTGCAACGTTCCGCTTCCGGAACATCCAGAGTTTCTCCCTTCAGGTAACGCGTCACTGCCGGATGATCCGACGGCAGATCCAGCACATTGGAGAAATGCTCTTTTTTCAGCGCCATCGCCAGTGCCTGGGATGGTTCAAAGCGGTTCTTTTTTACGGTGCCCAGCAGCAGCCCCGTCCGCAGATAGCGAAGTTTCGGCATCGCTGTTTTTGCAGGCTGCCAGAGCAAAAGTTCCCCGTTTTGAGAAATTCTTCCTGTAGGAAGCAGGGGAAACTTCAAGTTTCTAAAAAACTCCAACGTTTCTGGATATTTTTGATAAAGCGCCTCCACCTTCTCATGATCCGTCGTATCTTTCTTTTTTCTGATCTTCTCTACGGCTTCTGACGACTCTTCCTTCTTTCGCATCAGGGCGGCAAAATGTCCTTCGCCCTCCATCCGGTGAGGCCAGATACGGATACAGTTCTCACGGACTTCCTTCCATTGCAGCTCCCTTTCCTGTGAAATGGCATCAGATATATTCTCTGCAGCGCCTCCAGAAAATCCAGTATACCCTTCAGGCTTTACCATTTCCATCTGGGGAAATTTTTCCAGGAGGTAAGCAACAATTTCCTCATCCTCTTCCGGAGAGAACGTACAGGTAGAATACAGCAACATACCTCCCGGCTTTAGCATCCGTACCGCACAGGATAGAATCTCTCGTTGAATGGGCGCATAATATTCCGGTCCCCGTTCCAGCCAGCTTTTCATCAGCGCAGGATCTTTTCGGAACATGCCCTCACCGGAACAGGGCGCATCCACCAGTATCTTGTCAAAATAGCATCCAAACTGCTGCAAAAGCCGGTCTGGAGATTCCCCGGTGACATATGCGTTCATGATACCAAACTGCTCTATATTTTTCAAAAGTCCCTTCGCTCTGGAAGCACTGATGTCGTTAGCTACCAGCATCCCGGTTCCTCTTAGCCTGGCTGCCAGTTCCGTAGCTTTTCCGCCGGGAGCAGCACACAGATCCAGCACTGTATCTCCCACCTCTATCGGAAGCCGGCTGGCGGGAACCATAGCGCTGGGTTCCTGGATATAATACAGTCCACAGTAATAATGAGGATGCCTGGTCACCGCATCCTCCTCCCGGTAAAAAAAACCATTCTCTGTCCATGGAATGGGAGTCAGAGTAAACGGAGTAATGCGCATAAAATCTTCCACTGATATCTTTGAAGTATTGACCCGCAGTCCCTGCCGTTTTTCCCGGGCATAACAATTGGCAAAATCCTCGTACTCCGCTCCCAGCAGCCCCTTCATGCGCTGAGTAAACTCATCCGGTAAATTCATAAGTTCTCCTCTAATTCTGATCCAGTGCCTGAGCCCGATACCCCTCTGCTATAATGTCTAATTCCCTGCCAAAGCGTTCCAGCTGTTCCATATCATTCATCTCGTAGATACGGTAAAATTCATCCTGGATTTTCGCGATCTCCCGCTTATTTGCCAGATGATATAAATTTTGAATATTGTTCAAAATATCGGAAATCATATTGGACTGGATCTGCATCATATTCTGAGCATCCATAATCTCACCACGCACTGCGGACATCTCGCTGTCCAGTACCACAATGGCCTCTGCCGCCTTCAGCATTTTTTTCTTAATATGTTCAGGAATATTTTTCTGGTATTTATACTGCATGGAATGTTCAATGGTGGACCAGAAATTCATCCCCAGGGTTCGTATCTGAATCTCCACATTAATCATTTTTGAACCGAAAAGCGTCTCCACCTCATAGCCCACGATCATGTGGTAACTGCGATACCCGCTTTCTTTTACATGGTTCACATAATCCCTCTCATCCCGTATTTGCATGTCAGAGCGCTTGCGGATCATCTCCACCACCAGTTGAATGTCCTCCACAAATTGGCAGATAATACGGATACCGGCGATATCGTACATCTCCTCCTCTACATTTTCCAGAGGGATCCCTTTCCTCTGTGCCTTTTCCAGAATACTGGAAATGGATTTCACCCGGCCCGTTACTTGTTCAATAGGCGAATACATGCCATGGTTCTTATATTCTTTCATCAGATGTTCAAATTTTACTATCAGTTCTTTTACTGCCAGGTCATAGGGAGTAAGTACCTCTTTCCATAATTGTATCTCCATAAAACACCTCTCAAACGCTGCCAATCCGTTCATACTCTACAGTATAACACATCAACCCGCACGCAGCCACATATATATTTACAAATAAGCTATGCTCATAAAAAAGGAAATTTCCCTTGAAACGTTACCTGATCACCTCAAGTCTTTTTCTGTTATTATGCTTTCTTCTTCTGGCTCCCAAGACAGCCGCAGCGGCGGCCCGGGATGGCCTGACCCTGTGGTATCAGAATCTGGTACCGGTGCTTTTCCCATTTATGATTCTGTCCAACCTCATGATCAGACTGGACTGTATCTCTATTTTATTAAAATTTCTTCATCCTCTCCTGCATTTCGTATGGGGAACCTCTGTCTATGGAAGCTATGCCATCCTTGCCGGTTTTCTCTTCGGATATCCCATGGGAGCGAAAGTGATCGGCGATCTGTGCCAGAAGGAACTGATCACGCCTGAAGAGGCAGAATACCTGATCGGATTTGTCAACAATTTAAGTCCGGCGTTCCTCATTACCTATCTAGTCGGACAAAACCTGAAAAAACCATTGCTGCTCCATCCGACTCTCTGTATTCTTTACGGTGCGCCTCTGATCTCCAGCATAGCATTTCTGCCTAAATACCGCAAAAAGATACGTGCGTCGTCAGTAAACAGAAAGAAGGCATCCAGGGTTCCTCTGCAGCCGGAACTCATAGATGCCTGCATTTTTGATGGAATTATTAATATCACACGGCTCGGAGGCTACATCATGCTATTCACCTTGATTACAGGCGCATTGAGTCTGTTGCCTTTCAAGCACGCCCTGGTACAATGTTTGATAACCGGCTGCATTGAAATCACTGTCGGGATCCAAACTATATGTGAATCAACACTTCCATTTCTTACCAAATACCTATGTCTTATGATGCTGTGCAGCTTCGGAGGAATCTGCGCCTTGCTGCAGACTCTGTCCGTTTACAAAATGAGCCGTCAAACCCTGTTTCATTATATAAAAGCAAAAACCCTCACCATGGGAATCGCAGCTTTTATGACCCTGCTTTTATTCCTCTGAGTTATCTTCCCTGGCCGCTGCCTCCAAATCCTCAGCCAGCGAATAGTTGGACGGAGCCACCTGCGGAGATAGCTCTTGACGGTTCTTGCTGACAATATCATAGCAGGACTGAATAGAATTGATAAAATTATTGTATTTGGTGCCGGCGGTATCAATGGTATGGCTCATCACCTTTTCCAGATTCTCCAGCATTTCATCTGTGTAAGATATTGCACTCTGACGGATGTTGTTGGCATCATTGGTAGCATTGTCAATGATATCCTGTGCCTGTGCATTGGTCTGCTCCAGTAATTCATTCGACTGTTCCAGCGCTTTCTGCATGACTTCACTCTCGCTGACGATTTTATCCGCCTTTGCCTGTGCTTCGGAAATGATGGCGTCTGCTTTATTCTGAGCGTCTTCCAGAATCGCATCTTTGTTGCTGATGATCTTCTGGTATCTCTTAATCTCATCCGGCGTCTTCATTCGAAGCTCTCTCAAAAGCTCTTCCAATTCTTCCTTGTTCACCACAATTTTCGTGGAAGACAACGGCTGAAATTTACAACTGTCCACATACTCCTCAATTTCCTCGATAATCTGTTCAATTCTGCTGCTCATGATTTTTTCTCCTTACTAACTAGTTTACTCCTTCGTTACTTTTTTCTGCTGCGCGTTTACAGATTCGATCCACAACCGCCTCCGGAACAAAATGCGTAATATCGCCGCCGTAGAAAGCCACCTCTTTAACGGTGGTGGAACTGATATATGCGTATTTCAGATTTGTCGTCAAGAACAATGTGTCGATATCAGAATCCATACTGTGATTCGTGTGTGCCATCTGAAGTTCATATTCAAAGTCCGTGATGGCTCTCAATCCTCTGACAAGAAATCTTGCATCGCACTTTTTAGCGAATTCTACTGAGAGACCGGAAAAAGTTTCTACCCTGACATTATTGATATCTTTCGTCACATCTCGTAACATAGTAACACGTTCTTCCACAGAAAACAATGGTGTTTTTGCATGATTATTCAAAACTCCGACAATCAGCTCGTCCACCAGGCAGGCAGAACGTTCAATAATATCGAGATGCCCCAATGTGACCGGATCAAAACTACCCGGATACACGGCTCTTTTCATCTTTGGATTTCCTCCTTTGGTATCCTCCTTAAGAACATATGCACATTTGTTTTGTACTCTTTTCGTCTGATCACTTCATATCCCAGATCTTCAAGATAAGAAAAATCTGTTTCCAGAGATGCTTCTACAATGATCAAAGTATCCCTATCCACTATGCAACTTACTGCCAATGTTTCCAGCACTCGTTTCTCCCACAGATGATCGTAGGGAGGATCCATAAATATGATAGAAAAAGGCGCTTCCGCCTCCAGTCTTGTCAATGCGTAAAACACATCCCCCGAGATCACTCTGCCATGCTTCTCCAGTTTAGTGAAGCTCAGATTTGCTTTAATACATTCCACAGCCTGACGATTATTCTCCACAAACACGGCTTCAGCCGCGCCCCGGCTCAATGCCTCGATGCCAATGGCTCCGCTGCCGGAAAACAGATCAAGAAAACGGCTCCCATAAACATAATCCTGCATCATATTAAACAGAGTCTCTTTAATACGATCCGTAGTCGGACGTGTACTCAAGCCCGGAATCGTTTTCAGCGGCATACGCTTCGCCTTTCCTGCAATGACTCTCATAATCGGTTCCTTTTCTATCAAGATTCCGTTATATTATAGTTGTTTCCTTGTGCACATGTCAATTATTTTCTAACACATATTTTAAAGTTTTGCGCAAAAAAACTGCAGTCAATCTAATATGGTTTGACTGCAGCGCATATCACGTCTTTGTATAGAAATCACTTGTCTTAGTAGATCGGTCTCATGTTATCACGCCAGTCAAAATCCCCATTGGTCAGACCAAGCACCATGGATTCTGCCGTGGCAATGTTCGTGGCAATGGGAATATTGTAACGGTCACAGGTCCGTGTGATCGCAAATATATCAGCCTCATTCGGGCTGTTCTGAAGCGGATTGTAAAACATAATCACCAAATCCATGTAATCCCGTTCAATCATGTCAATAAACTGTTTTTCCCCGCCCACGCTGCCTGACAGAAACTTATGTACTTTCAGGTTCGTGGTCTCCTCAATACGGCGTCCCGTCATCTCCGTAGCATACAGTTCGTGTTTTGCTAAGATATATTTATAAGCCAGACAGAAATTTTCAATCAGGCTCTTTCTGCTGTTGTGGGCAATGAAACCGATATTCATTATAATAACAACTCCTATCAAATGCCATATTCAAGCAATTTTTATTTTATCAAAATAAAGCATAAAACGCAATCATTTTTTTGAGATAATTTAGTAAAATCACACAAAAACTTCCAGTTTATTATCTCAATGAATGCACATAATAGAACTGCAATCAAAAATTGCAAATCAACCACAAAAGAAGGAGGCGTTCAATTATGGCAAATCGTTCATCCAACACAACCGCAGTTCCGGAAGCAAAGGGAGCAATGGATCGCTTTAAATTCGAAGTAGCTAATGAGCTGGGTGTACCGCTTACGAATGGTTACAATGGTAATCTGACTTCTAAACAGAATGGTTCTGTAGGCGGATATATGGTGAAAAAGATGATTGAAGCTCAGGAAAGACAGATGTCCGGTGATACCACCAGCAGAATGTAAGAGCTGAGACCCGCAGAAACGAACGTGTAAAATGAAAACAGCTATGGGGCTAAAATAGCTTCATAGCTGTTTTCCATTTCAATCTTACAGTTCAATCTTGCCGGTCACATCACCGTTTACTACATAGTATGCGGCATTCTCTTCCGGTTTCAGGTACAGAGTAACATCTTTCAGATCTGCAGCGTTGTTCTTCAGCTCATTCGTCCAGATATCCTTTACCTGTTTCACCAGTTCATCTTTATCAATCTCTTTTCCAAGATACTGCAGATAAACAGTTTCTTTTACAGCCGCCTTCTTAGCCGGTGCTTTCTTAGCTGCTGCTTTTGCTGCAGGCTTAGCTGCCGCCTCTTCTGTCTTCTCTACTACTTTCGCTACTACCTTTTCGGTCTTATCAGCAACCTTAGCAGCCGCTTTCTCTGCGCTCTTTACTGCTGCTGCAACACCCTCAGTAGCTTTCTTGGCGGTAGCGGTCTTCTTCGTTGTATCAGATACTGTTTTTCCTTTCACTTCATTTTTCATAATATTCCTCCTACTATTTTGAAAAACAACTCTATTACAAAATGCATAATACTCCAAAAAACCAAATATTGCAACAGAAAAAACAAAATATACTGTATTTTGTGCTAAATGTTCAGATTCTCCAGTTCATTTTTCGTATAACCTATCAGTTTTTTCCGTAAATCCAGATGTTTTTCCAGGCTAAGTTCGGTATCTTGTTCCAAAATCTCCCCTACAGCTTCATTGGCAGACTGCATAATTGACGCATCAGCAAAGACATCCCCAATTTGAAAATCCAAAAGCCCGCTCTGTCTTATGCCAAAAAAATCTCCCGGCCCCCTTAGCTGCAAGTCCTTTGCGGCAATCTCAAATCCATCATTTGATCTGTTTAATATTTCCAGCCGCTCTGCCACCGCCTGGTTGTCCGCACCATGCACCATAATACAGTAAGATTGATGATCGCCTCTGCCTACTCGTCCCCGCAGCTGATGAAGCTGCGCCAGACCAAATCGCTCAGCATTTTCAATCATTATCACAGTAGCATTTGGAACATCAACTCCCACTTCTATCACAGTAGTAGATACAAGGATCTGTATCTCCTGTTTTAAAAAGCGCTCCATAATCTCATTTTTTTCCCTGGCTTTCATTTTTCCGTGCAAGTACTCCACACAGATCGTTTCCGGCATTTGACGCTGCAGCCTTTCTGTATAATCCACCACGTTCTCCGCGTCAATGGTTTCGCTTTGTTCCACCATAGGGCATATCACATAGGCTTGCCGGCCTTTCTCCACTTCCCGTTGAATAAACGCGTATGCCTTTGGCCGATAAGAAGTGTTCACCACACAGTTTTTGATCGGAAGGCGGGCAGCTGGCAGTTCATCAATAACAGAAACATCCAGATCCCCATAAAGGATTACCGCAAGAGTTCTGGGTATGGGAGTGGCGCTCATCACTATGGTGTGCGGCAATTCCCCTTTAAAACCCAAAGCTTCACGCTGTTTCACCCCAAACCGGTGCTGTTCGTCTGTGATGACCAACACCAGTCTTTGGTAGACTACCTTTTCCTGTATCAACGCGTGAGTTCCGATCACAACGGATGCTTCCCCGCTCTCGATCTGCTGGTATGCCTCTTTCTTTTCTTTTGCCGTTAGAGAGCCCGTTAACAGAACCGCCTTATAAGTAAGTCCCTGCTGTGCCATGAGCTTTTTAAACGCTTCATAGTGCTGTCTTGCCAAAACCTCTGTGGGCACCATCAATGCTCCTTGGGCGCTATTTTCCGCTGCCATAATCAATGCCAGGAACGCAAGGATCGTTTTTCCTGATCCCACATCCCCCTGTATCAGCCTTGCCATCACCTGCTGCTTTGTCATATCTTCTTCTATCTGTCTCCAGACTTTTTTTTGAGCATTGGTCAGCTCATAAGGCAAACCACCCAACAGTTTCTGTGTATCTGAGCCTTTCTTTAACTGATAGCTGTGGATTATCTCTTCTCTGGCCTCCTTCAATCTGCGAAGCGCAAGTATAAATAGAAAAAACTCATCAAATACCAGGCGTTTTCGGGCCAGCAGCATCTCATGAAAATCTTTCGGAAAATGAATCTGATGGATAGCATAATTGTACTCTGCCAATTCATACTTTTTACGGATCTCCAGCGGAAGATAATCTTTGGAAAGATCCAGTTCCGCCAACGCCTGAGTCAGACATTTATTCAGCATATTCATGGAAAGTCCCGATACCAGGGGGTACACAGGCTGCAATTGTTTCACTTTTTCCGCATACTGGAACAGATCATACACTGCCGGCTGTTCCAGAACCAGGATTTTCCCTTTTTTCTTTACCCGCCCCCGGAACACATAACGACTGCCTGGTTTGATGGTACTGCGCAGATATGGCATGTTGAACCAGGTCACTGCTACCGTCTCCTGACCATCCCTTATTTTTCCTGTAATAATCTGAAATTTATTCAGGCGTCTCACCGACAGAGTTTTCTCTATAAAACCACAGACGGCCATCACCTGACCGTCTGTTAAATCTGCAATCCCTACCGGTTCCTGAAAAGAATCGTAGGTGCGGGGGTAATACCCGATCAAATCCTCCAAGGTATCAATCCCCGCCCTGGAAAACACCTGCGCCGTCTTATCCCCGATCCCTTTCAACTCCGTCAAAGAAGATTCTAAATTCATATGATCCAACCTGATCCTACTCAACTGAAATAATGTAATAATAAATCGGCTGTCCGCCCAGATTCACTTCAACATCCACATCCGGATACTTCTCGTTGAGTCGATCCGCCAGAGCCTGGGCATCTTTCTCATTTGTATCTTCACCGTAGTAGATACTGATAAGTTCCGCATCATCGTCCATCATCTCTGCTACGGTCTCCATAGCAGTATCCGCGATATCCTTTCCTACAGCCAGAATCCCCTTATCGCCTACGCCCATGATATCACCCTCATGGATTTCCTTATCATCGATGTGAGTGTCCCGGACTGCGTATGTCAACTGCCCGGTCTTCACATTTTTAATCTCCTCGGTCATCACCTCGGCATTTTCCTCAGCGCTCTTTTCCGGAACATAATTGATCAGTGCGGTTATCCCCTGCGGTACCGTCTTCGTAGGTACAACAATAATCTTTTTATCCTTGGTCAATGACTGAGCCTGGTTAGCTGCCAGAATAATATTTTTATTATTCGGGAAAATAAATATAGTATCCGCGTTGACGCGATCGATGGCATTCAGCATATCCTCTGTGCTGGGGTTCATCGTCTGTCCCCCCTCAATCAGATAATCCGCTCCCAGGTCGCGGAAAATGCTGCCCATACCTTCACCGATGGATACGGAGATAAAACCTACATCTTTCTTCGGAGTCTGCTGTGATTTTTCCTCCGCTTCTTTCTTTGCCGCCGCCACACGATCCGCCTCTTTGATCAGCTTTTCCTGATGTTCTTCCCGCATGTTGTCAATCTTCATTTTTGTAAGAGAACCATAAATCAGAGCTCTCTGAATCGCCAAACCCGGATCATTCGTGTGTACATGTACCTTAACAATATCATCATCCGAAACCACTACGATAGAGTCACCGATGGACTCCAGGAACGCTTTGAACTTCAACTCCGTTTCGGAAGTATACTCCTTCTCCAGCATGATAATGAATTCTGTGCAGTAACCGAACTTAATATCCGCCTCTGCCTGGGCTCCCGGCTTTGTGATCTCTGACTTCACTCCGGTAACTTCAATTTCGTAATCCACCTCTTTACCCAGGAAAGCATCAAATGCGCCTTTCAGTATCTGCACCAGACCTTGTCCGCCCGAATCCACCACACCTGCTTCTTTCAGCACAGGAAGCATTTCCGGTGTCTGATTCAGCACTTCTTCGGCGTGCTCGATGACGCCCGCAATAAAAGCTTCCATATCAATCTGGGGATTTTCTTCCAGAAGTTCGATGGCGCGATCCGCGCCGCCCCGGGCCACCGTCAGAATCGTTCCTTCCTTGGGCTTCATAACAGCTTTATATGCTGTCTCCACCGCTTTCTGAAACGCAGCGGCCAATACTTCCACGGTAATCTCTCTCTCATCCCGAATCCCTTTACAAAAACCTCTGAACAGCTGGGAGAGGATAACACCGGAATTTCCCCTGGCTCCCCGCAGTGAACCGGAAGAGATTGCCTTGGACAACTTCTCCATCGTGGGGTTCTCCAACGCTGTTACCTCTTTCGCTGCCGACATGATGGTAAGCGTCATGTTCGTTCCCGTATCTCCATCCGGAACCGGAAATACATTCAGTTCATTGATCCATTCTTTTTTTGACTCAAGATTCTTCGTCCCGGACAAAAACATTTTGGCACAAAGGCTCACATCTATTGTATTTACGCTCACAGTGATTTCCTCCTTAATCGATGACTCTTACCCCTTCTACGAAAATGTTGATCTTTTCGACTTCCATTCCCGTGAAAGACTCAAGCTGATATTTCACATTATCCAGCAGATTATTCGCCACTGCCGAAATACTCACGCCGTAAGAGACGATTACGTGAAAATCCAGAGTGATCTTATTATCCTCGACACGAACATTGATGCCCCGCTCCAGGTTCTCGCGCTTCAAGAGCCTCACGAGACCATCCTTCACATTCACGCTGGCCATACCGACAATACCAAAGCATTCCACTGCAACACTGCCGGCATAGGTAGCAATAACATTGGAATCGATAACGATAGACCCAAGTGAATTATTCATACGTCCGTTCATATCTATACCTCTCTCTCTAAAGTTACTGTCTACTGTCACACCTTACGGGGTAATTGTACCAGATATGGTGGAAAAAGGGAATAATAATTTTCTTATTTAGTAAATTATTTCATTTTTTTTAAAATTTTGCTTGCAAAATAGGAGGGCATCTGATAGAATGAACCATGTTGCAGGTCTATTTTGTATTAGGCCTAATAAGTTGCGAGGAGGTGCTATCATGGCTAGATGTGCTATTTGTGATAAAGGCGCTCATTTCGGTAACAATGTGAGCCATTCTCATAGAAGAAGCAATAAAATGTGGAAATCTAACATTAAACATGTTACATGTAAAGTAAACGGAGCTTCGAAGAAATTGTACGTATGTACTTCCTGCTTAAGATCAGGCAAAGTAGAAAGAGCTTAGTTTTATCTGACACAGTCAAGGAACCTGGATACGATCCAGGTTCCTTTTTTATCGTCGTTCTATATAAATAAATTATATCCAATCAGCAGCAGTATCAGTATCAAAACTGTACGAATCAGAATGCTGCTGATAAACAGGCCGATGAACATTCCAACAGCAATGCAAAAGAAGGAAAACCCGCACAAGCGTTTCACCTGCTGCCTCCCATTTTTCTCTCATTACTATTGTATGCGCATTCGGCCGGGTGCATTAAAACTTCTCTTCTTTTTTCGCCGCCTCTTTGCAAGCCTTTTCTACATCCTGATCTACCGTTGTATCACTCTTTTTTCCAGGGATGAATTTATTTATAAGATCCGGTACCATGTCCAGAACTTTCGTCACTCCATCCTGCTGTTTGACATTCACCAGTTTTGTGGTTCCATCCCTGATGACCAGAATCGCGCTGGGAGTCATTTTTCCCCCCATACCTCCACCGCCATTGTTTTTTTTCTCTTCATGCTTTGCAGAAGCCGCCACACCGAATGACACATCAATCAATGGCAATATGATGGTATCCCCGATATGGATCGCGTCACCCACCACTGTTTTCGTGGTAATAAAGTTTTCCATGCCTTTAAACAAAGAATCTACGGTTGTCTGAAAATTATTGTCTGCCATCTTATTTCCTCCTTCTTTGTATGGTTCTATCTACCCCTGACAGCCAGGGGGATCTAATTTTCTCTAACTCTTCGAAGTATATTTCTAAACTCTTTATCCCGCCACATCAGGAATGCGACTTTTACCATGTAACAGGCTCTGACATGGCCTTTTAGTGCAATATCCGTCTCCAATACTTTCTCTGTGAAATCCGGAATAACGTCCATCTGATCCGATGATGACGGCAATAGCAGATAGATAAGTCCGGTCAGTTCTCCCGTAATATCCGGAGCGCCTGTCCCGAAGCGAAGCCAGCCCTTTATCTTTCTCGGGCGATAATGTTTCCATAAATACTTCAGACGACTGATTATTCTGCTCAAAAGATTTCTTGCATCATCCTGAAGAAAGGGTTCTATTTTTTCTTTGATGTTGTTTTTATGCCTTTCCAGTTTATCCGGAATCTCCTGAACCTCGGAAAATAAATCTAATATTCTTTTTTGTTTCCGTTTCTGTTCATCTGATGTTTCGATAATACTTTTCTGATAATCCTGGGTATCCGGAATTTTTGTAGATATTTCCTTTCCAGTATAGTAACTGTCTCCCGTAGCCTCTGCTGTAGGAACCGCTTTATTTTTTGGGCTATTCTTTCCTCTGGGGTTCTTTTGCTTTTTGTTTTTTTCCTTCCCACCGCCAAATCTCCTGATGGGGATGCCAAACAATTTTAATCTGACCGTCAACTGTTTCTCTTTATAATCTGCTGTTATCCCAATCAGATGCAGCAGCCACGAAACGCCGGCAGAACCCTCCAGAAGTTCCGTTTCTTTTTTTCCTGCCAGCCGGTATCTTACCGGCACAAACAGTAAAGCCAGGATTGCCAGGAGAAGCAATCCCAACAACGTCAGCAGAATAATACCTATTACTTTCAGTATTCCCAAAATAAGATGCAGCATATACCACTCCTATGCAAAAAACTCCCGCAATTTTATTTCGCCCGTCGTTTCATAAGCTTCCTGTACGATCTTCTCCAGCAGACGCAACGCTTCGCCTCGCCCCGATGCTATCCCCACGATCAGCGGGCAGTTTCTTCGAATATAGGAGAAGCGAAGCATATGTACCGATAGAATCTCCAGCTGATTTTCCGGATTTGCCGCTAAAGTGATCAGATACGTGTTTCCGCGGTATTTTTCCTGCTCAATTTCACGGATAAGCCGTTCTTTCTTCTTTTCCACAGTTTTGCCAGTATATAGGTTCTGATACCAGTTCATGCAGATTTCCTTTCCGCCCTTTGTGGAAAAGGGCCCTTGCAAGACGTTTACAATGGCCCTTTCAGTTTAGAAATATTTTTTATTTCCCCAAAGATTTTTTTTCTTCAACTCCAAATATTCATTATAAGCTTTTTCCAGGATCATCTTCTCATTGGAGAACTTCAGAAGATGATAGGCTTCATGAAATTTGTAATACCCTGAGTCTATAAAATACTCTTCTCGCTGTGGTTTACTGTAATAGCTGTCGGCCATCATCAAGTACCAGTGAACGTCCTTCTCCACTGTATCCTCCGGAACGTTAAAGGTATATTGACTTTTTCCCACGTATTTCACAATGGCAGCCTTGACTCCTGTTTCCTCCAGCACCTCTCTGGCAGCTGTCTCCTTAAATTCCTCACCAGCCTCTACAGTTCCCTTCGGCAATACCCATCCTTCATATTTGTTCTTGTAGCTCTTATAAAGTACCAGTATTTTACCTCGAAAAATTACCACACCGCCACAGCTCGTTGCCTCGATCATTGCAATTCCTCCTGTTATGCGTTGTGTCCATCAGACTGAGAACAGTATAACTCTTTTTTAAAAAACGTGCAACCGTTTCTTAATAGTTTCAAAAACCCTTGATGCGTTTCCCTAATAATAATAAGCGTCAAAAATTGCCCTGGCAATGGGCACCGCAGTCTGACTTCCGGTACCGCCGTCCTCGGCGATTACCGCCACAACAATATCCGGATCATCCACGTTGGAAAAGCCCACAAACCAGGAATGTGTTCCGGTGACGCCTCCCGAATCATACTCTGCCGATCCTGTCTTACCGGCGGCGGAATACCCGGAATAGCTTAATTCCACTGCAGTTCCGCTGGTTACCGTCTCCTTCATAAACTCGGTCAGCACTCCCGCTTCCTCCGGAGTCATCATCTTTCCGTAAATAGATGGTTTTGTCTCGGAGACCGTATCCCCATCGCTGTTCTCCACCCTGGCAACACAGTAGGGCTTCATCAGCACCCCGCCATTGGCCACGGCTGAGGTGATCAGCGCCATGTGCAGGGGCGTCACCAGCGTATCTCCCTGACCGATGGAAGTTGTCATAATCTCACCGTAGGAAGAATCACGGTTCAATTTGAACACGCTCTCACTATGGGGGAATTGTGTAGGCAGGGAGGTATTAAATAAAAATCTTTCCGCCAGCTTTTTAAATTGGCCGCAATCCAGATCCAGTCCTATATGGGAGAATGCAGTATTGCACGAATGCGCAAAAGCGGACTTTAAATCCTCCCGCCCGTGGACACTCTGGTTGTAACAAGTAATCGTGACGTTTTCCTCTGTCAATGTTCCGGTGCAGTCAAAGAAAAAGTTTTCATAATTTCCGTTGTTTTCCCGCAGATAAGCCAGCGTTGTCAAAATCTTAAAAGTGGATCCCGGCGGATACAGCCCCTGCGTAGCTCTGTTGAGCAATGCACTGTTTGACTCATTCGTCACCATGCTCTGCCATTCCTCTGAGATCGTATTGGGGTTAAAATCCGGCTTGGACACCATAGCAAGGATCTTTCCGCTGCCAGGTTCCAGCACCACCACAGCCCCCTTATAGGAGCCCAGGGCATTGTAGGCCGCCTGCTGCAGTGTCGGATTTAAAGTTACCACCACGGTATCTCCCTGACTCTTATCATTGCCGCTTTCATTATTCAACTGACTTAGCAGCGAGGAGTGAGAACTGAGCAGATCTTTATTGGCAATTGCCTCCAGCCCGGCTTTTCCGTTATTTGCGTAACCGATCACATGAGCAAACACATTGCTGTAAGGATAATAGCGGGTCTCGTTTCCGTTCTCGTCCACATTCGTAACTGCCAGCACAACGCCTTCCTCCGTCACAATGGAACCCCGGATCACAGTATCTGTGCGTGTATCTTGTTTGGTATTATATACGTTAGAATTGATCTCTTCCCGTTTAACAACATTCAGGTAGATCAGATATCCCACCAGGAGCAGAAACAGAAACACGAATACATAAGTCACGATCACCAGTTCTGTATTGCGCCCACGGTCAGTACTGACCTCCTGGGTTTCCGTATCCAGCCGGATCTCCCGAACTTTGATATTGCTGCTGGAACTTTTTGAATCTCTCTTCTTCATCTTTGTCTTCCTCATCTCTTCTGAGCATATACAGTCCCTGAACAATGGCGAACATGATCAGCGTACTTAATACAGAACTGCCTCCGTAGCTCACCAAAGGCAGCGTTACACCCGTCAGCGGAATCAGTTTCATACCGCCTCCCACCGTCAGGAACACCTGCACCGCATAAGTCGTACCGAGTCCCAGCGCCACCAGTCGATAAAAACGGTTTGTTAATTTCATGGATATATTAATAAACATAATAAAGCAGCTCATGCACACCAAAAGCAGGCAGATGGAGAAAATACCTCCCAGTTCCTCCGTGATCGCAGAAAACATCATATCCTGTTCCACATAGGGAATGGCATCAGGCGATCCTTGATAAAGCCCGGTTCCAAACCATCCTCCCGCAGCGATGGAAAACAGGGATTGACAGATCTGATAGCCGCCCCCGGAATAATCGGAAAACGGGTCTCTCCAGATCGCTACCCTCACCCGGATATGAGAAAACATAAAATAGGCTGCTATGGAAGCCAATGCTCCGGAAATTATCCCCGTCAACACCAAAAACGGATTTCTGGTAGATGCAAACAACATTACCAGATAAGTAATAAAAAAGATCAGCGCGCTTCCAAGATCCGTAGAGATCACCAGGATCAGTACATGCACCGCTGCCAGTCCGGTGGCGATCACCACACGTTTGAAATCTTTCGCATCTGCCAGAAGTCCCGCTACAGCAAACACAAAAATAATCTTAACAAATTCCGATGGCTGAAACGTAAAGAAGCTGCCAATATTCAATGACAATTTTGCTCCGTTGGTAACGCGTGCCGCCACAAATACCAGCCCCAGAAGCCCGATACCTACAAAACTGTATGCCCAGGTCATTTTCGTGATCACCAGCAGCTTTCGGATAATCACCGGGATGATCAGCGCCATCGCGGTTCCCGCCACTACGATCTTAAACTGCTTGATGGCCTGATTGCAGGAATGATCCGCCGATAAACGAGTGACCATGATAAAACCCACCGTCAGCAGCATACACATGTTATTGATCAGAAGTTTTGACGCTTTCGGATACAGATTTTTAAACAGGATCAGCGTGGCTGCCAGATAGATCACCTGCGCTCCATAAAACACTGCAAGCGTCATGTTCATTGTTTTTAAAAACATCACCAGAAAAGCAATAAAATGGAGAAAAAACATGGATACATTCTGGCGAAGAAACACATATTCTTTGGCCCGTACATTGGTCCGACGAAATACCGTATAGCTCTGTACGGTATAGATCACCATCAGTACAATGATCAGATATCTGGAGACCTGTACTGCCAAATTAATCAGATTCGACATATCGCTTCTATTCTACTCCCCTCTTAAAATGTCCCCGGGTTCCAACTGAAACAGCTTTTTCTATTATAGCTCCTTCAAAAAAGCACTCCGTGGCAGCCCGCGTAATTTCTTTCACTCCCACGGCATCCTCAAAAGTGAAATTCAGCCGGCAGGATGCGGGCTTTAATTCACACACTTCCCGGCTCATGGAGATTAGATCCAGTGGCAGAGAATTGTAAATCGTGTTGGTGCAAAGGCTGCATTGATTCCGTACCGGAAATTCCATATTCTTTCGATCCTTCAACATCAGGACTCCCGGTGTTCTCCTGCAGCCAGCAGTGTTTTTTGCCAGGCACTGGGCAGTCACCATCAATGGCAGATGTCCATAAATAATACACTCGCTTCCCTGGCATCCTCTTTCCATAAGTTCTCTGCGATTGCACTCCAGAGGCAAGGTATCCCTGCTGATCCCGTAGTTTCTTAAAACTGCTCTGGCTTCTTTATTATACGTATAAATACTGCTGTCTGCAATCAATTCCTTTTTACCGGCAAATCTGCGCATATACTCCAACTGTTCCACACTGCGAAGCAAAAATCCGTCTGCCTGGTCCATTACTGAATCAGGGAAGAAACGCCCAAAAGACCGAATACCTCGCTCCCTCCAGATCTGGGGCAGCGCTAAATACCCTCTCTTTCCCTTATCATGAAGCATCTGCATGGCCTGTCCGAACAGGACGCCCCGCTCCGCCGTATATGGTTTCATGAACATACAGCAGTCCATATATATTCCTGAAACAGCACACTGTTCCAATAGTGCATAGAACTGTTCAAAAGTTTCCACGGAAGCTCTCATCTGCATGTTTTCAATTCCCGGGGCAAATGGATCTATCTCTGGTTCGGAGAGCGGGCTGGCTTTTCTTTTATAAGAAAACAATATTTCATTTTTCAATCGTCCCAGGGCGATCCTGCGCAGTTCATTTAATCCCTGCATGGGATAAAACAGTCCCTCTTCCAGCTGGATTTCCAACTTTTCAAAGAGGAATGGAGTGTTTCCTGTTTTGTTCAACTGGCGGCGGACGGTTTCTTCCTCCAAAGGCCGATTCGCTGCATTCTGGGCTTTTTCTCCCTCAACAGTCACTGATACGTTTTTCCATGTCACTCTCAGTATAGCCGAATTTTCTTTTTTAAGAATGAATTTTCCCTTAATTTTTTCCTGATTTTCCTTATTCAGATAATTCTCCCTGATATCCTGTAATAATTGTTCAGAACGTACTCTGGAAAAAACCTGTCCATTTTTTATTAATCGCAAATTTCCTTGAGCCCAAAACTCTTTTCCTCTTGCTACCTGTTCTTTTATGATCCATTCTCTCCCTGTATTCCTGGGAGCGGGATCCACCTCCAGCGCATCCCCCACCCAGAGCGGTTCCAGCGCCTTCAGGCGAATTTTACCATTCCTGACCCCCACCACCTGCGCAGCCTTTGTTCCACAGTGGTTGGGGCGCTCCATGGCCATCATTTCTCTGCTGTTATAGGCGTAATAATACCCTTTTGAGAATCCGCCTCGATTATAAAGATCCATCAGTATCCTTTCGTCCTCCGGATCAACGCAATACTGTTCCCGCCCGTGTTGTTGGTATAGGTCTATATATTTTCGATAAATCCGGGTCACCCCCGCCGCGTACTCCGGACGTTTCATTCTTCCTTCAATCTTCAATGAAGCAATACCGATATCTGCCAGATCCGGCAGCAAGGCAAGAGCAGATATATCTTTCAGGCTTAGCAGATATCGCTCCCCCGGACTGTTCAGGCGAACCCCTTCCTGATATAGATCATACGGGAGCCTGCAGGGCTGGGCACAACGCCCCCTGTTACCGCTCCTGCCTCCGATCATACTGCTAAACAGGCACTGACCTGAGTAGCAATAGCAGAGAGCGCCGTGAACAAAACATTCCAGTTCTATATCCACTTCCTTTCGTATCTTCCTGATTTCATCCAGTGTAAGCTCCCTGGAGAGTACCACCCGTTGGGCTCCCATCCCCTTTAACAGCCTCACACCGTCCACTCCGGATATGGTCATCTGAGTGCTGACGTGTAAAGGAAGCTCCGGAAAGTTTCGTCGGATAAATTGAAATACACCAAGATCCTGAACCAACACCGCATCTAAACCATGTTCATAGAGTGGCAGCAGATAATCGTAAAGTTCCCGTTCCAGTTCCTGCTCTTTCAGAAGGGTATTTACGGTAAGATACAGTTTTCTTTCTCGAAGATGGCAATAGTCCATGGCAAACAGCAGGTCATTCTCCTCCGGGTTCTGAGCGTAAGCCCTCGCCCCAAATCGAATTCCGCCCATATATACCGCATCCGCACCTGCGTTGATTGCTGCCTTCAACCCCTCGCAGGATCCTCCTGGCGCCAGTAGTTCTGTCATATAGTATCCTTTCTATAGAACTCTTTCATTATAAAATTTATGGGGCCGTCGTATTAAGCTGACCATGGTCATTCTTAATGCGGCAACCCCTTTCACATCAAGGTTATTTTTTGCGTACCTGATCTTTTAAGTTTTCCAGCTGGGTTTCCAACTGTACGATACGCTTTTGATAATCGGTAGCTTCTTCCTGCAAAGTTGCCAAAGAACGCTCGGCGGTTTCCAGTTTTATCTGTTCCGATATCAATTCATGTTTAATTTCATACAGTTCCTTATCTTTCTGTGAAAGTTCGTTCTCCAGATTGTCCGCCTGTTTTTTGGCCTTAAAATAATCGTCCGCTGTATTCAGATTCAGTAAAATAGACTGTAAATCGGATGACAGCCGATGGTAACCTTCCAGATTCTTAATCTCTGAGATTTTATTATTCAGATAAGCCGCCACACGCTGCAGATATTCCTCACTCTCATAACCGCTCATGGTATAGATTTTACCATCGATCAATACTTCTGCCCTGTTTTTGGATGACATATGATATCCTGCCTTTCCCTGCATTCTTGTACTACTTTTATTATAATATAAATATCGTGAATTACAACCCCAGATGATGATACGCCTTTTCAGAAACTGTACGACCTTTGGGCGTGCGGTTGATAAATCCATTCTTGATCAGATACGGCTCGTACACATCTTCGATAGTTCCTGAGTCCTCGCCTATCGCTGCTGCAAGAGTATCAAGCCCTACCGGCCCGCCGGAAAATTTCTTGATCATCGTGGTGAGAATATTGCGGTCAATGGCATCCAGCCCATAGCGATCTACTTCCAGAAGATCAAGAGCCATAGCTGCCACTTCTTCCGTAATTTCTCCATCATATTTCACCTGTGCAAAATCCCGGACACGCTTTAGGAAGCGGTTTGCCAGGCGAGGTGTACCTCTGGATCTTCGTGCCAGCTCCAAAGCTCCTTTTTCATCTATTTTTACCTTCAACACCTCTGCAGAGCGCATGATAATTGTCTTTAACTCCTGCTCAGTATAGAATTCCAGATGATGGACCACACCAAAACGGTCTCTAAGCGGAGCCGTCAAAAGCCCGGCCCTGGTAGTTGCTCCTACCAAAGTAAAGCGGGGCAGATCCAGACGAATGGAACGGGCGGCCGCCCCCTTTCCAATCATAATATCAATGGCAAAGTCCTCCATTGCCGGGTACAGTACCTCTTCCACCTGTCGGTTGAGCCGGTGTATCTCATCCACGAAGAGTACGTCTCCTTCCTGAAGATTATTCAGTACTGCGGCCATTTCCCCCGGCTTTTCTATGGCCGGTCCGGAAGTAATCTTGATATTGACTCCCATTTCATTGGCAATAATGCCCGCCAGAGTAGTTTTTCCAAGCCCGGGTGGGCCATAGAACAGTACATGATCCAGGGTATCTTTCCTCTGTTTTGCAGCCTCAATATAAATTTTCAGCGTACTTTTAGCCTTTTCCTGCCCAATATATTCTTCCAGCGACTGGGGGCGCAGGTTGGGTTCCAGACGCAGATCTTCTTCTGTAGTATCCGTTGTAATAATCCGTTTTCCCATCTTTCACTCCAGGTATTATATTCTATATACTGATCATCTTGAGTGCCAGCTTCAGAATTGCCTCAGTATCCATATCCTCGGTGATCTCCACTTTCTTTACCGCCCGCAGCGCCTCCGAATTTGTATACCCCAGCGCTACCAGCGCCTGTACCGCCTGATTGCGGCTATCTTCGTTCTCACTCTGGCTGCCCTTCCTTTTCTCCAGTTTCTTTTCGAAGGCCTCCTCCAGACTCAGTTTATCTTTTAATTCCAGAATCAGTTTTTGTGCCGTCTTATTTCCAATGCCGGGCGCCTTTGCAATGGTCTTCACATCATCCGATAAGACAGCAAATCGCAGATCATCTGCGGACAATACGGACAATATGCCAAGTCCGGCCTTTGGTCCGATGCCATTGACATTCAGCAGCAGCTTATAGACCTCCAGATCGTCTTCCGACAAAAAACCGAACAGCTGCATTGCGTCCTCACGGACACTCAGATAAGTATGTATCGTGACACTCTCCCCTACAGATGGCATATCCGCTGCGTCTCTTCCGGAAATAAAAATCTGATACCCCACCTGGTTCACATCTAACACCAGACGGTTTTCGCTGACCGACACCACTTCACCCCTTAAAAACGTTATCATCTTCTTTTCCTCTCAATACTGCGTGATCTGTCGCCTTTTTTCCTGCAATTCATAATGGCAAAACTCTTTTTGTTCTCTCCAGATTTCTTTTTCAAGCAGCAGCAGATAACCGCTCCCATTCTTTACTCTCCAGTCAAAATATGTTCTATGAGGAAGTGCATACCGCTCCATAATGCTCATAATTGTGCCCCCATGAACCACCATGCAGACTTCCTGCCAGTTTTCAGAGCAGATCCGCTCCACTGCCTGTTCAAACGCTTTGCAGCATCGCTCCCGAAATGCTTTAGGGATTTCTCCATGGGGAAAGGGCAAAGAACCGTTACTGTCAACCCACCGTTGATATTCCGGGCAATGGGACAGTTCTTGATAGTTCTTATTTTCAAACATACCAAAATTACATTCCCGGAAATCCGCAACAATCTCCCTGTTTTTTCCTTCCAGAAATTTCCGTATGGCTCGATCACTTCTGACTGTCGTCCACTGCCCGGCTTCTTCCCCTGATAACAAAACTGCCGTCTCCAGGCAACGTCTCAGAGGGCTGACAAACCATGCCTGTGACGCGCTATACGATCCAATTGGCAATTCCCGGATTCCTTCGGGACAAAGGGGCTCGTCTGTGGCTCCTATATACCTTTTTGATAAATTGCCGATGGTCTTTCCATGCCGGATCAGATTAATTCTTGCTATCATCTTTAATGACCATTCCCACTCCGCAAACTACACGGTATACCTTGTCCGCTTCTTTCGCAAGTTCCGTACAGATACGGCCTGTATTTTCCCGCCACTTTCGATCAAAAGGCTCAAAGGGCACAATCCCGCAGCCCATCTCCTGGGTGACAATGACCACATCCGGATTATCCAATCTTATTCGCTCAGCAAGTTTCTCGCAGCTGCGTCCATCCTGGATGCATCTCCTTATATATTCCTGGAAATGATAAATCCCCTTGGATGTAAAAATCGAATCCCAATCACAGTCCGCGCCATCCAAAAAGTCCTCTTTTTGATAACCGGTCAAGTCCAATGCAAAAGAAAGCTTCCCCTGAAATGCGCCTCCAACAACTAAAATCATACCAGTATCACTCCCAATGCCATCACCAGTTCACAAACTTGCAGAAACCACCCCGCCAGATCCCCGGTAATTCCTCCGAATTTTCGATAAGCTATTCCCCGGTATCCACAAAAGACCAATATCGCCAAGAGCACTGAAATACATCCATATACCGGTTTGAGAGCGATCATAATCGCAGTCGTCACCGCCAGATAGATAACCATAACTGCGGCCACCCTCTGGTTTGCAGCAGCATCGGAAAAAGTTCTCAATAGTCCGGTATTCTTTGCCTTTTTTAATATAACAAGCCCTAAGCCGGATAAACTTCTGCTTATCACATACCCCAGGCCAATCGCTGCCATCTGTTCCTCTGTCACTTCGGAGAAGACTCCAAATGCCAAAACAAAGTAGGAAATCCCTATGATAATGGCAAAAGCGCCTGCATGGCTGTCTTTTAAAATCTCCAATTTTTCTTCCTGTGATTTATAGGAACTCAGAGCATCCGCCGTGTCTAAGAGTCCATCCAGATGAATCCCGCCAGTTACCACCACCGGCAGCAAAATCAATACTGCAGTGCGAAAACTTTCTCCAAATCCGGCATATACCGCAAGCCGATACCATAAATTTTGCACAAGTCCGATCACCACACCTATCAACGGAAAAAAACAGATACAATACTTCATATTATTTTCTGTCCACTGAATTCTGGGCATGGGTATTTTTGAATACATGGAAAAAGCCACTACAACGCTCTGTAAAAATGTTTTCAATTCATGAACCGCCTTTCAGAAAAACAGGAACACCGTAGACGACCTCCACTACTTCATCCGCCTGTTTTGCCAGAAATGCATTGATTTCTCCCAATACGCTCTGAAATTGCCGTGTTGTCTCATCATAATGAATTCCGTCTGAAAAAACTTCATTCGTCACCACAACGAGATTATCACATTTTCTCCGCAATCTGTCAATTCCGGTTTTCACTTCCTCTGCGGCCCGATCCCGGCTGCCGGCCTCGTTGAACATTTCATTTGCCGTTAGATTTGACATACATTCCAAAAGGACCGTGGCTTTGCACGCATTTTCCTCCAGTTCTAATCCCTTCAAATTCAGATATCGCTCTATTGTTTGAAAGCCCTTTCCGCTTCGCATTCTTCGGTGACGATCCACTCTTTTTTTACTCTCATCATCAAAGCACATCATGGTAGCAATATAGTACCGCCTTGGATCTCCAAACTCCAGAACCCGCTGCTCTGCATACTCTGATTTTCCACTGCCGCTGCCGCCAGTCACTAAAACAAACATAATTTCTGTCCTTATTTTTCGAGTTTTCGCAAATATGCTTAATCAGTATATCTCATATAGTTTATCCTTGCAAGAAATACCTGCAAGAAAACAAAATACGGTTTCCGTTCTCTCTTTCCCTTGTAAGGAAATATAGAAAAACGGAAACCGTCTTCTTATACATCAATATCTTGATTATTGCCATTTTTTAAAGAAAACGTGATCCCCTAACTGCTTGTACGATGCCGACAATCCCAGCCTCTGATAAGCCGGTTTTGGCATGAAGAACAGATAGGACTTAAGATTGAAATCTTTTCCATCTATCTCTATGTTGTATTGGTTCGCTTTATACTTTTGCATAACCTCCGCAGCCGCTTTTTTACAGCTTGCGGTAATTTTGCTCTGATTTTTCAGGGCCTTTGTCAATGCTCCGTCAAAGGTCGGGGAGAACTGAACGCTCTGATACACTACTTCTTTCAGTTTTGACGGAAAACTGGAACTGCGCATACGGTTCGTAATAACCATACCTACCGCTACCTGACCGTAATACGGCTGGTTACCCGCCTCACAATAAATAATCGCCGCCAGCAGTGTTCCATCGCTCACCACCGGATCTGTGTAGTAAGTACTCTGCACAGAGACACTGGGCTTCGTGGTCTCGTTCGTTTTCTCTTTTGTGGATCCCTGACCGTTTTTATCAAAAATATACTTGACCCCGCTCAGTGTCTTGGTAGTATCAGTAATCTTTTTATTATTTGAGCCAAAATAGTAATATACACCACCAAGAAGCTGCAGTCCCTTCAACGGGTGCCCGTCTTCCCCCACATAGCGGTCGCCCACCCATGCGTTCTTCTCAACATATCCGGATGCGTTTATGTAATAATTATTTACCCAAACTTTACTTCCCAGTACACCATTGGAGCCAAAGTAATATTTTTTACCATCAATGGTCACAAAAACTTTGCGCAGCATACATCCGGTCTTTTTGCTAAAATAATACGTTTTTCCCTTTATCTCAGCCTTACCTGTCTGCATGACGCCATCGCTGTCAAATCCAAAATAGTTTTTACCGATTTTTACAATACAGTTTTTGTATATCTGGCCTTTTTTGGATGCATAGTACTTTTTACTCTTACTTAAAATCCACTTTGATTTAAGAAGTTTTCCGTTTTTGTCAAGATAGTAGGTCTTTCCTTCTACCGTCAGCCATCCCTTATACACACTGCCATCCAGCTTGTAGCAGTAAGTTGTACTTCCGCTCTTTACAAAGCCAACATTCTTTTCCGCAAACCACTGACTGGAGAGTTTTTTTCCTGACTTATTATAGTAAGTATAGGTCCCGTTGGAATTTTGCACCCAGGATGCATCCGCTTTTACCGGTCCGATCATAAAAAGCGCCAGCAATAATAATACCGCTGCAAAACCTGACCTTCTTCCCATTTTCCATCCTCCACGCATTTGCCATAACAAAACAGATCGTTTCAAATATTACATTTGTGTTAAATCTGTTTTACATTATAGGGCAAAGAATGGAATTTGTCAAATAAAATATCCGATCTGCAGCATTAAATGCTTAACAAAATTAAGCCTCCAAATGGAGATTTTTTAGTCTCAATGCACAATAGGTTACGGAATGGAAACATCTGATGTGTTTCCATTCCCGGGCATGACGGACAGTGAGAGCGCTCTTCCGTAAGATATGTTTACATCCTCCTCATATGATTATGCAGATGAGCCCTCCATTGGATTCGTTTACTATGCGCTTCATGGTATCCTGCAGCTTTTTCTGGCTTTCTTCTCCGATCATGGCCAATTTGTTATCGATCCCGTCCGTCACCAGCTGTTCCACGGATTTGCCGAAAATATTTGTTTTCCAGATGCCTTCCTCCTGTCCTTTGGAATCATTAATATACTTGATCAGATCCTGCGCCTGAGCTTCACTGCCCACAATCGGCGCAATCTCCGTTTCAATATCCGCACGTATAAGATGAACCGACGGGCTGGCCGCTTTGATCTTAACCCCGAACTTGCTTCCCTGTTTAATGATCTCCGGTTCTTCCAGTGTGATCTCCTCCTGACGGGGCTTGATAATGCCGTACCCGGTGAGGCGCACACAGCGGATGGCATCCTCCACATTTTCATACTCCCTTCGGTTGGCTGAAAGATCCTTCAGTATCGAGATCAGCTGATACTCTCCGGCAATCTCCAATCCGGTAATTTCACTTAAGATACCATAATAATAGCTGTCATCCGGCTCCAGTGTGATCTCTGCCAGGCCCTGAGCCAGATTTACCTGATCCAACTTTACCTTTCGGATAAAGGGTTTGTTCATGTTCAAAAGGTCCTGGGTAATGTCTTTCACAGACTGTACCCTCTCCATGATCTTATGAACCTCTTCCAGCAGTTCCTGTTTCATCCAGTGTTCATTGCTCAGCATTTCCATCCATTTTGGCACAAAAAATTCCAGCCGAACAATAGGAAACTCATATAACAGTTTCTCAAAAATTCGCTGAATGTCTTCTTTCCGCAGCTGTTCGCAGTTCACTGCCATACAGGCGGCCTGATAATTATTTTCGACGAAAGCAACGGCCTGCGCAGCCTCATCTCCATAGGGTTTCTCAGAATTTACCAGTACCAGGAACGGTTTTCCTATTTTTTGCAGTTCTTGAATCGCTTTCTTTTCTGCCTGTAGAAAATTTTCTCTGGGCAGTTCCCCAAAACTCCCATCACCGGTCATAACAATCCCCACGGTTGCATGCTCCCGGATCACTTTATCCGTCCCCATGGAAGCCGCTTCCGTAAATGGGATCTCCTTTTTATCCCAGGGTGTTTTTACCATGCGGATCGCTCCATTTTCCCCGGAATAGCCTTCCGCTCCATCCACCACATATCCAACGCAGTCCACCATTCTCAGGTTAACGGCAACGCCCTCTCCCAGATCGATCCTGGCCGCTTTCCTTGGGACAAACTTGGGTTCCACTGTAGTGATCGTTCTTCCAATTCCGCTGGTCGGTAATTCATCCCTCATCATCTCCAGCTCATGACCGCTCTGCTGAGGAAGCACCATCAATTCCATAAATTTGCGAATAAATGTGGATTTTCCCGTTCTGACCGGTCCAACTACCCCTATGTAAACCTCACCGCCGGTACGGGCTTGTATATCTTTGTATAACTGAAACTCCTGCATATTAATATCCCTCTTGAACTCTGATTGCCGGTTATTACTACAATATATGTACCAGAGAGTTTCTTTATGACTCATAGCATTAGGGATGTACCGTCATTGCATTGAATGAATATCCAAGACATTCCCCCATGTGCACTTCTGTCTCGCACTCACGGGCAGTATTCTTCAGCAGGTCTTCCCGTATCTGAATACGGTCTCTTTGTATCAACAGAATAATCGTAGATCCTCCAAACTCAAATCTTCCTTTCTCCTGTCCTCTTTCCACACAACCCTGCTGATGATAATTGCAGATACGCCCCACCATCAGGGCTCCCACTTCCATCTGAAGAACCGTACCAAACTCGTTATTTTTTACCAGCGTGAATTCTCTGGCATTTTCTTTAAACACCTCTGCTGTCTCCACAGCAATTGGGTTAACGGTATGCAGCACACCGGGAATGAAGTAATTATCGGATTTTTCCCCGCTCACAGGGTAGATATAACGATGGTAATCTGTCACACAAAGCCGCAGGACGATAGCATATCCTCCCTGGTAACGCTTTGCCAGCTGTCTGTTTTTCAACAGGGAAGCTACAGTATAACGAGTCTGTTTTACTACAAAGGAGGTATCTTCTCCGATGGGATATACCGTCGCCTTTCCATCACAGGGCGAGGGAAAATGTGTATTTTCCCTATCCACCACCCGCATTCCGGGAAGTAGTTCCCGGGTGAAAAAATCATTGTAGGAAATATATTCTGCAGGTGTCTTCCGGCGGTAAGGAGCCATATCCAGATGACAGCTTCGCATAAAAGGCAGGATCAGCCATCTGGATGCTTTTGTATCAAGATATGCCCCAACTTTTTCTGAAATACCGGGACGAACCAGACACTTTATCAGCCATCTTCCCGCATTTGTCGTATACAGCACCGAAAACAAGCGATCCTGTTTCCCCTGCTCCTCATGAATTTCACCGCAATGATCAACATATCTCATAAACAGCGTCCTCATTTCAATTAATACAATCTCAATAGTTTCCCAATGATCACCAGCGCTGCTAAAATTATAACTCCTATCATCTTATTATCCGGTTTTTTTACCCGAATACTGCTGACATTCAGCAGCGCAACGGTCAGCATAACAGCGATCAGCACTCTCTGATACGCCAGTATTCCCATATACGGTCTCAACAGATATACCACCGGAAAGATGATGGCGATCGCCGTCACCGGCAATCCCTGATATTCTTTCCGCGCCTCCTTCGTTTCTTGCTGGCGCTTTTCTTCCATCACATTAAAATAGCCCAGACGGATCACTCCCGCCAGCACAAACAGGCACATAGACGTAGTGCCCCAGAAACCTCTCAATCCCAGGCTGTATCCGAGAAAAGCCGGATACACGCAAAAACAAACCAGATCGCACAGTGAATCAATCTGAATTCCAAATTTTTTTTCGTCCTCTGTACGGTTTTTCTTTGATCTGGCCACACGGCCATCCAGCATGTCACAAATACCGGAAATAACCAGACAGGTAATGGCAATACCATAATGTTCAATGCCTTTTAAAGCTTCCAGTGACTTCATCATTCCAATTAAAGAGCTGAACAGTCCAATATAGGTCAAAATCACTGTATAATCATAAAATCCCAAAAACATGCTGTTATTTTCCCCATTATTTCGTTTCTCTGGCTCCATCCTCATACCTCTTCTCCGCTGTCTGCAGACAATCCAAGTCTTTTGTTCAGTTTCTCAAATCTATTCATGATCCCAATATAAACTTGGGTATGCCCCGCAATCCAGTAACATCCTTCCGCAATCACCACCGCAGCAATCACATCCACAAGATAATGTTGCTTTGTTGTCTGTGTAGATATAAACACCGCAAGCGCCGTCACGCAAGAGAAACTCTGATACCATCGGGGAATCTTCTCCTCCCCTCTAATACCGATATAGCAGAACCAACTCACCAGGCAATGAATAGACGGAAACAGATTCGCCGCTTCATCCATATTCCATAGCCATCGCATCGCCGGATTAAAAATCGACTCTGCCGGAAGTTCCGGCCGGATATTCGTTGTGGGCAGAAACAAGAAAAAAACACCGCAAATTACTCTTGAAATCATATCAGCAGTTATAAATTTATAAAAATGCTCTATTCCCAGATGCCCAATCATTATGTAGTTGACTCCCCAAAAAAGGTAGCAGCCAAAATAAATAAGTATCGTCCAGGGCAGGATTGGCACCATACGATCCAACTCCGTGGTAAAATCATAGTGGTAACGCCCGGCTGCAACTATCATCGTCCCCCAATAAACTAAATCATTAAATAAGAACACCGTTAGCAGAGGGATGATCGAATACAGCCTTATCTTCGGATCAACATACTTTTTCAGAAATTTCATTCATCCGCTCCTTTAAAGATTTGCGTTCACCAGCCTCGGCTGATAACCACGCTCTTTCAGTGCCTCGACAATGCGGCTCTTGTGTTCGGTTCCAAAACATTCCAGCGTGATACGCAGTTCAACCGCCGCATTTCGATTCGTACTTACAAACTGATTATGATCCAGCTTAATGACATTCCCCTGTTCATCCGCAATGACGGAAGCTACCCGTACCAACTCTCCGGGCTTATCCGGAAGCAGCACTGATACGGTAAAGATACGATCTCTCTGGATCAGACCATGCTGAACCACAGATGCCATAGTGATGACATCCATATTTCCGCCGCTTAGGACGGCTGTTACCTTTTTCCCTTTTACATTTAGATGTTTTAGCGCCGCTACCGTAAGGAGCCCGGAATTCTCCACCACCATCTTGTGGTTCTCTACCATATCCAAGAAAGCCACGATCAGTTCATCATCCTCCACTGTGATGATATCATCCAGATTTTCCTGCAGATACGGGAAAATGTGCTCTCCAGGAGTCTTTACAGCAGTACCGTCTGCGATGGTATTTACACTGGGCAACGTCACTACCTCACCGGCTTCCCGGGAAGCTTTCAGGCAGGCAGCGCCGGCCGGTTCCACACCGATCACTCTAATTTTGGGATTCAGGAGTTTTGCCAGTGTAGAGATACCAGTGGCAAGACCGCCTCCTCCCACCGGAACCAGAATGTAGTCCACCAACGGAAGTTCTTTAAATATCTCCATAGCGATGGTACCCTGGCCGGTAGCTACCACCGGATCGTCGAAGGGATGGATAAACGTATAACCATTTTCCTCTGCCAGCTTCAAAGCATGCTCGCAGGCTTCATCATACACATCCCCGTACAATACCACCTCGGCGCCATAGCTTTTGGTGCGGTTCACTTTCATCAGCGGCGTGGTGGTGGGCATCACGATCACAGCCTTGCAGCCATATGCCTTTGCAGCATAGGCAACTCCCTGAGCATGATTTCCCGCTGAGGCGGTGATCAGTCCTTTCTGACGTTCATCCTCGCTCAATGTACTTATCTTGTAATAGGCTCCACGAATCTTATAAGCTCCGGTCACCTGCATATTCTCCGGTTTCAGATATACACGGTTTCCGGTCTGTGCACTGAAATGTTCACTGTAGATCAGTTTGGTTTCCTGAACCACTTTTCGCACAAGGTCGGAAGCCTCTTCAAACGCTTCTAATGTCAGCATCATTTATCGCTCCGTTTCTAAAATCTTATTGGTAAATATTATTCAACCAGCATGCCCCATTTTCAGTTTGCCTGCTGGGCAAATAATGCGTTCACAAACTCTTCAGCATCAAACTTTTGCAGATCGTCAATGGTCTCGCCCACTCCGACGTATTTCACCGGAATGCCAAGTTCAGAATGGATCGCCACTGCGATACCTCCCTTGGCTGTTCCATCCAGCTTTGTCAGAATAATGCCCGTAATATCGGTTACTTCCTCAAATTCTCTGGCCTGGGCCAGTGCGTTCTGTCCGGTAGTTCCGTCCAGCACCACCAGAGTCTCTTTATATGCCTCCGGATATTCCCGCTCAATAATGCGGTTGATCTTGCCCAGTTCGTTCATCAGATTTTTCTTGTTATGAAGCCGCCCCGCTGTATCACACAGCAGCACATCTGCATTTCTGGCTTTGGCCGCGGCAATGGCATCATACACGACGGAACCGGGATCGGAACCTTCCTGCCCGCTGATAATATCCACATCAGCGCGTTTTGCCCACTCCGCCAACTGCTCACCGGCTGCCGCTCGGAACGTATCCGCAGCCGCCAGCACCACTTTTTTTCCCTGATCCTTCAGCTTTCCGGCCAGCTTTCCCACACTGGTGGTCTTACCTACACCGTTTACGCCGATCACCAGAACCACGGATCTGCGATTTTCAAATTCATAAGCGGTTTCTCCCACATTCATCTCATCTTTGATGCTCTGAATCAGAAGCTTTTTGCACTCGGACGGTTCCTTAATGTTCTGTTCCTTGACCTTGCGCTTCAGATCCTCGATAATAGAAGTAGTGGCGTTTATGCCAATATCACCCATCACCAGGATTTCTTCTATTTCCTCGTAGAAGTCATCGTCAATACTGGAAAATCCGCTGAAAATCGAATCAATACCGGAAACGATATTGTCCCTGGTCTTGGTAAGACCAGATACCAGCCGCTTAAAAAAGCCCTTCTTTTCTTCCATATATCGTTCCTCCTTTCCTGAGTTAATATTCCTTAACTATTTGTCAAGCTCTCCTTCTATCAGATTGACCGATACCAGGGCAGATACGCCTTTTTCCTGCATGGTGATGCCATATAGACGATCCGCCGCTGCCATGGTTCCTCTTCTATGAGTAATAATAATGAATTGCGTGTGCTTTGTCAACTTGCTAAGATATCCGGCATAACGCTCTACATTATTCTCATCCAATGCTGCTTCAATCTCATCCAGCAGACAAAACGGCGACGGCTTCAGGTTCTGGATCGCAAACAGCAGCGCTATAGCAGTCAGAGATTTTTCTCCGCCTGAGAGCTGCATCATATTCTGCAATTTCTTTCCAGGGGGCTGGGCAATGATCCGGATACCGGCTTCCAGAATATCTTCGTCTTCTACCAGTTCCAGCGTTCCCTTACCTCCGCCGAACAGCTGTTTAAATGCCTTATCAAACTCTGTCTGAATCTTCACAAATTGTTCTTTAAACTGCGTGCGCATTCCTGCGTCAAGTTCTGCAATAATCTTCTGCAGCGCTGCCTCTGCTTTGATCAAATCTTCGTGTTGCGTTGACAGAAAGCTGTGACGCTCAGAGAGTTCTTTAAAATCCTCAATGGCATTTACGTTTACATTCCCCAATGCCTTAATCTCATTCTTCAGGGTACCGATGTTCTTTCGTATCTGCGCCGTACTCCCCAAATCATCCCGCTTCAATTTCAGAGCCATGTTGTAGGTCAATTCATACTCCTCCCACATGTAAGAGATTCTGGCCTCCATGATCTCTTCCTGTTTTTCTTTCTGGCTGTTCAACCGGAAGCATTCTTTATCCAGGCGGGCTCTCTGTTCAGAAAGTTCTTCTCGTCTCTGGAAAAATGACTTCTGTATCTTATTCTTTTCCTCTTTTTGAATATTTAATCCTTCCACCTCGGTTCGAAGCCGTACCTCCGCTTCCCCGGCATCTTTGATGACCGTTTCAACGGAAGATATTTCTGCAGTCTTCTGTTTGATCTGCGCTGCAGCATCGCCAATGCTGCCAAGGATTGTTTCTTTTTCTTCTTGCAACGCAGCAATTTCACAGGAGATGCGCTCCCGATTCTGCTGTTCAAATGCTTCTTCTTGCTGGATGGCGGCCAACTCAAGACGAACCCGCTCAGAATGTTGCGCGGCTGCCTTTTCCTGCTCCCGTATCTGCTCCAGTTCCTGCTGACGGTCAAGCACTTGCGCCTCCAGTTCATTTTCCCTTTTTTCAGAATCTTCCAGTTCCTGCCTGATACGGCTGCTGTGGACATCAATCTCTTTCTGCTGTCCTTCAATTTCCTGATTTTCCCTTCGGATCTGCTGATAACCGCTGATCGTCTGGTTCTTCTGGTTTTCCGTTTCTTTTAATTTCATACCCGCGGTATTCTGCTCCAGATATTTTTCCTGCAGCTGATCCCGCAGCCTAACCAGCACCTCCCGCAGCTGATTTCGTCTTGTCCTGCACTCATCTATATACTGGTGTAAGTCTTCTAATTCGTTTTTCCGATTTTTTACCTGCTCCTGGAGTTCTTCTATCTCACGTCTGCGCCCCAGCAGATTACTGCTGTTTTTGAACGCACCGCCGGTCATAGACCCGCCGGGACTCAGGGACTCGCCTTCCAGTGTAACAATGCGCAGAGAATAACGGTATTTTCTGGCCACTGCCACCGCATGGTCAATATGATCCATGACAATGGTCCGGCCTAACAGATACTCCACCAGCTTCCCGTATTTGCCGTCCGCTGTCACCAGAGTGCTGGCAAGTCCAATGACGCCATTTTCTTTTAGCACATTCTCCTGAGAAAATCCGCCTTTTCCGCTCATGGCAGTCAGAGGAAGAAATGTGGCGCGTCCGAAGCGGTTCTGCTTCAGGTAAGTGATCATACGCTTTGCAGTCTCTTCATCTTCCGTAACAATATTCTGAATGCTTCCTCCCAACGCGGTCTCCACAGCAACCTCATATTTCTTCTCCGTCTTAATCAGATCGGCAACTACACCGTGAATGCCTTTTTCTTTTTCTCTCTGTTCCATCACACGGCGGATACTGTTGCCGTAGCCATCATACCGTTCCGTAATATTGCGCAGAGACTCCAGCCTGGAAGCCTCTCTGTGGTATTCTACCTGTTTACTTTCAAACTGCTGATTTGCCAGGGACAGTTTTTCCTGAACTTCTCCCAGTTCCTGGCCTGCCTGGCTGCTTCTTTCGTTCAGTTCGGAAATCTGAGCGCTGACTCGCTGGTAATCCGCCTTCAAGCTTCCCAGAACACTGTTCTGATCGTTCTCCTCGCTTTTTAGTTTCAGCACCTGCTGATTCAACTGCGCCCTGCGGATATTCATCTGCTCCAGCATCGTATCGTACCGCTGTTTTTTTCCCTTAATAGAGGAACGCTCCTCCAGCAGACGTATGATCTCGTTTTTCCCGTTTTCTATCGCCACATTGCAATCTTCCATCCGGTGCTGAACTTCCTGATGCGCATTCTCCGCCTGTTGTTTCTTCTCCTGCACCTCCTTCGCGCGAGATAAGAGCTGCTGCTGCTTTTCATTCGCCTGAAGCAGATCTCTTTCCCGCTCCGCAATATCCCTTTCCAGGCTGGTCATTCTTCCCTGAAGATGTTCATCACTTTGTATGGCGGTATTGATCTGTTCTTTTAACAGGGCAATCTGCCCTTCCATCTGCTGAGCATACAGACGCTTCTGGGTAATCTGTTCCTGCTTTTCCTGAAGCTCCCGACCGAGAATTTCCAATTCACTCTCCAGAACATCATACTCTTCTCTGGCCTTTTCATATTCTTTCTTCGTATTTTCCAGATCATCCTCAGCAATTTTCAGTTTTTCCTGAATCGATGCCAAATTCTCTTTAATACTGTGAAACTCAATCAGGAACATATTAACATCATAAGCTTTCAGTTCCTCTTTTTTCTTTAAATAAATTTTGGCTGTCTCAGCCTGGCGTTCTAACGGTCCCAGCTGCCGGGTCAGTTCTGCAAGAATATCGTTCACACGCACCAGATTTTGCTGCTCGCTCTCCAGCTTCTTTTGGGCGGTGAGTTTTCTTCGTTTATATTTTACGATACCGGCCGCCTCGTCAAATAGTTCCCGGCGTTCCTCCGGTTTTCCGTTCAGTATCTTCTCAATCTGCCCTTGTCCTATGATAGAGTAGCCTTCTTTTCCTATACCTGTGTCATAAAACAGCTCATTCACATCTTTCAAACGGCAGGCAACGCCATTGATCAGGTACTCACTTTCCCCTGAACGGTACAATCTCCTGGCTACGGTCACTTCATCATAGGAAATAGGGAGCTGGTGGTCAGAGTTATCCAAAGTGATGGCTACATAAGCGGAACCCAGCGGTTTGCGGTTCTCAGTTCCCGCAAAAATGATATCCTGCATACTGCCGCCTCGCAGCTCCTTTACTCTCTGTTCTCCCAATACCCATCGCACTGCATCTGCCACATTGCTTTTTCCGCTGCCGTTTGGTCCCACGATACCTGTAATCCCGTTATGAAACTGAAATACAATCTTATTCGCAAACGACTTAAAGCCTTGTACTTCAATACTCTTTAAATACATCACTCATTCCCTCTCAATGCGATAATGGCGTGGTATGCAGCCTCCTGTTCCGCCGCTTTTTTTGTACTTCCTACGCCTCTTCCCTCCGTCTTACCGCCGAGTTTTACCTCCACGATAAACCGTTTTGCGTGATCCGGACCTTCTTCTCCAACCAAATCGTAGTTGATTTCTTCATCCCGGTATTCTCCCTGTACGATTTCCTGCAGGATCGTTTTGCTATCATAAAAGAGTTTCTTATGTTCGATGTCTGTTAGAACAAATTTTCTCACAAACTCTTTTGCATTAGCAAAACTACCATCCAGATAAATCGCTCCGATCAAAGCCTCCAGTGCATCCGATACAATGGAGTTTCGTTGCCTCCCACCGGTATGTTCTTCCCCTTTCCCCAACAACAGATAATCCGGCAGATCTATCTCTCTGGCACAGAGAGCCAGCGTTGGCTCACACACAATACTGGCCCGCAGCTTTGTCATATCGCCCTCCGGCATATCCGGATATTCTAAAAACAAAAATTCACTGCTGGCAAGTTCTAAAACAGCGTCCCCCAGAAATTCCAGACGTTCATTATCTTTCCGGTGTTCCTGCTTATGTTCATTGGCATAAGAGCTGTGGCTCAGTGCCTGCCATAATAAATCCTTGTTTTCGAACCGATACCCGATCCTTTCCTGCAAATATCTCATTTTTTCTTCTGTCATCTTTCACCTCACATATACAAGCTGGGGCTTTTTGCCCCTTGCACGGCCCTGCGCATATAAAATGGGTTCCATATTCGGCTTTACCCACCGGCTATGGAACCTTTCTCCATTCTGCACATCCTAGATATTGTCAGCCAATGGCGCTTTTGATCGCCTCTGCGGCGTCACCGACTGTAACGATTTTCTCAGCTTCTTCGGTCGGTATCTCAATATCAAACTCCTCTTCAATGCCCATAATAATTTGAAATACATCCAAAGAATCTGCTCCCAGGTCATCAACAAATGTAGTATCCGGTGTGATCTCGTCCACATCTACATTCAAGACCTCCGCAATAATTTGCTGTAGTTTTTCAAATTCCATAATTTCCTCTCCTTATTTTTCATTTTCAGCAGCAATATGCTCTTTTATTTTCTCATTTATCTTCTGTTCCTTAAACAAGGCACATTGAATAATGGAATTTTCCACCTCAATCGCTTTCGCACTGCCGTGAGTTTTCACTACCAGGCCTTTTAACCCCAGCAACGGGGCACCGCCGTATTTTGCGGCGTCAAATGCCTTTAATGCATTTTTTAAAGCTGGTTTTACCAAAAGAGCTCCTATTTTGCTTCTAAGGGAACTCATCATTCCCTGCTTTACCACATCCAGCAGCGTAGCTGCCGTTCCCTCGTACATCTTTAAAATCACATTTCCTGTAAATGCCTCACAGACCACCACGTCGCAGACACCTGCAGAAATATCTCTGGCCTCCACGCTGCCGATAAAATTCAATTCCGCACACCCTTTTAATAACGGAAATGTTTCTTTCACTAACGCGTTTCCTTTTTCTTCCTCGGCTCCGATATTTACAATACCCACGGTAGGATTTTTCTTGCCGATCACACGTTCCATATAAATGGAACCCATTCTGGCGAACTGTACCAGATGAGAAGATCTGGCATCCACATTCGCCCCGCAATCCAGAAGAAGCGTCACACCTGTTTTGGTAGGTATTATAGAAGCAAGAGGCGGTCTTTCAATCCCTCGGATGCGGCCGACGATCACCTGGCCTCCCACCAGCACCGCGCCGGAACTGCCGGCGGACACAAAGGCGTCTGCCTCCTGACGCTTCACCATATTCATTCCCACCACGATAGAGGAATCCTTCTTGCCCCGAATAGCGGCTACCGGAGGTTCTGCTGTCGCAATCACTTCAGAAGCATGTACTACCTCAATCTGTCCGGCAGGATAGGAATACTGTTTCAATTCGCTCTCCACCACATCCCGGATACCGATCAGCACGACCTGAATATCCTGACGGCGGTTCACGGCATTTACTGCGCCCTTGATTATCTCAGAGGGAGCATTGTCTCCGCCCATGGCATCCACTGCCACACGAATTCTCTCACTCATTTTCCTACCTCCTCACATCTATAGAATAATATACTAAACATCATTCTAAAAAGCAACCAAAAAATGGCTGCTACAGAATCTTTTGTTCCGCAGCAGCCAATTTCATGCTACCCTATTACTCGCCCATAGCAATGATTTCTTTTTTGTTGTAACTTCCACAAGCCTTGCACACTCTGTGAGGCATCATTAAAGCGCCGCACTTGCTGCATTTCACCAGATTCGGAGCAGACATTTTCCAGTTTGCTCTTCTGCTGTCTCTTCTGGCTTTGGAATGTTTGTTTTTCGGACAGATCGACATGGTTTACACCTCCTTAAAATTACTGAAGATATCACGGATTTTCGCCATCCTGGGATCTAAATCTGTGCGGTCACAGCTGCAAGTCCCACGGTTTAAATTCTGACCACAGACCTTGCACAATCCCTTGCATTCTCCCTTACAAAGAACTCGGGACGGCCAGTTTTGCAGTGCTTCACCATAGACAAGCTTATCCACATCCAGGTTATATCCATTTAAAAAAGCACTTTCATCTAATGCGTTCAGGCGTTCCTCCTGGGAAAGCTTCATATCCGCTTCCTGATCAAACTCGACAGGCAACAGAGTTGCCACATTCTCCAGGCAGCGCGCACATGGAATAATCACTTTCAAAACAATCCTTCCCTGCAGACGCAGTACCTTATTGCCGGTATTCTCCACCGTAAGAGACAGCGGTGATGCTTCTGCTATGGGATAACTCCCAAAAGGAAAATCAAACTGTTTCAATGTTATCTCTTCCTGTCTCCTGACGACTTTTCCTTCATTTAAAATGACTTCTGTCAGGTTCAACAATGCGCACTCCTCCTTAACACACGCATTTCATTATAAGTGCTGCGCGTGGGTTTGTCAAGTATTTCTTATTGCTAATTCATGAACGCAGCAGCACGAAACTCATTCTTCATTATTTTACCAGTTCTACTGTTTCGCGGCAGATCGCAAGTTCTTCGTTGGTGGGGATAACTGCCACTTTCACCTTGGAATCCGGCGTAGAAAGGATAAAGTTCTCTCCGCGTTTTTTGTTCTGCTCCGGGTCGATGGCGATGCCAAGGTATCCCAGATAACTAAGAACTTTCTCTCTAACAATCCCCGCATTCTCTCCTATACCGCCGGTAAATGCGATAGCATCCACGCCATTCATTGCGGTCACATAGGAACCGATGTATTTTGCTACGCGATAGCTAAATGCGTCGATGGCAAGGCCGGCAGCTTCATTTCCGGCGTTCATCGCGTCTTCCAGATCCCGGAAATCGCTGGACAGATTATTGGAAAGGGCATATACACCAGACTCTTTATTCAGGATTCGAACCATTTCCTTTATATCAAAATTCTCTTTTTTGCACACAAATTCCAGAACCGCCGGATCCAGATCACCGGAACGGGTACCCATGATCAAACCTTCCAATGGAGTAAGACCCATGGAAGTATCCACACACTTACTATTCTCTACTGCGCTAATGGATGCGCCGTTGCCAAGATGCGCAACGATGACCTTAGAATTATCTTTGTCCAGCCCCAGATATTTGATAGTCTCTTTAGATACGAAACTGTGGGATGTTCCGTGGAAGCCGTACTTACGCACCGCATAGTCCTCATAAAACTTTGTGGGGATCGCATATCTGTATGCTTTCGCCGGCATGGTCTGATGGAATGCGGTATCAAACACAGCCACATTCGGTTTGCCCGGCATCAGTTCCATGCAGGCCCGGATACCCATCAGGTTTGCCGGATTGTGCAGCGGTCCAAGGTCGCAGCACTCATCAATCACAGCGATCACCTCGTCGTCGATCACCCGGGATTCCGTAATCTTGGAACCACCGTGCAGAACGCGATGACCGATAGCCTCTACTTCATCAAGACTCTTTAACACACCGGTCTTTGGATTTACCAACGCATCCAGTACCATACGGATCGCTTCCGTATGTGTTGGCATAGGAGCCTCGGTAATTTCTTTTTCACCGCCCGCCGGCTGATAAACCAGTCTTCCGTCGATACCAATACGCTCGCAAAGGCCTTTTGCCGCCACTTCTTCTGTATCGGAATTGATCACCTGATATTTCAGAGAGGAACTTCCGCAATTTACAACTAAAACATTCATGGGTCTTCTACCTCCATTTTTTCATTTTCTATTTCTGGCCTTTTGTGGCGCATAAGGAGCGCGCCGCAAAATCCGCCTTCCGGCGGATACGCCCCTTACGGGCCTAGGCAAATACGAAATAGAAACGCCTGATGCGTTTCTATTTCTGGGCCTGAACAGCAGTCATCGCTACGACGCCGACGATGTCATCCGCAAAGCACCCTCTGGACAGATCATTTACCGGCATGGAAAGTCCCTGCAGGACCGGTCCGTATGCGTTCGCTTTCGCCAGTCTCTGTACCAGTTTGTAACCGATATTTCCTGCCTCAAGGCTGGGGAATACCAGAGTATTGGCATGTCCGGCCACCTTACTGCCCGGGGCTTTCAACTCTGCCACACTGGGAACAAGAGCTGCATCCAGCTGCAGTTCACCGTCCAGCGCGATCTCCGGATATTTCTCTTTGGCAATCTTGACTGCCTCCTGTACTTTTGTTACATTATCATGCTTTGCACTGCCCATGGTTGAGAAAGAAAGCAGCGCAACCTTAGGCTCCGCACCCACAAAGCTTGAGAAAGACTCCGCGGAGAGCGCCGCCACTTCCGCCATCTGCTCCGCATTCACTTCCGGCATAACCGCGCAGTCCGCGAACACAAACAATCCATTCTCCCCAAACGCACAGTTTGGAACTTCCATCAGGAAAAATCCGGAAACACTGCTGATGCCTGGTTTTGTCTTTAAAAGCTGCAATGCCGGACGTATCGTATTACCGGTAGAATGGCATGCGCCGGACACTACGCCGTCCGCGTCGCCGCACTTACACATCAGGCAGGCATAATACATATAATCTTTCTCCATCTGTTCCTGAGCCTGCTCCGGGGTAACTCCCTTTTTCGCCCGGAGTTCTACAAATTTGTCAATATATTTCTGCTTATTCGGATCGTTGAACGGATCTACGATAGTAGCTCCGGAAATATCATATCCCTCTCCGTATTCTTTGATTTCTTCCGGAGTACCGATGATCACAATATTCGCGATCCCCTCCTTCAAAATTTTCTCTGCTGCGTCATAGGTTCTCTTGTCCATGGACTCCGGCAGAACGATCGTCTTTTTGTCTGCTTTCGCCTTTGCTTTGATCTCATCAATAAATCCCATGATGAATGAACTCCTTTCGTAAATGATAAACATAATGTATGAGATAATCGGCATACAGCCTGCCGATTGGCACTGTTTTGATTATAAACTATTTTCTGTACCCGTACAAGCCAAAAATTTCCATATCTCCATTAATTATTATTATCTATTCAGTACCTTCCTGGAAACGATGCAAATATCTTAAGATAATGTATCTTCTATCAGCTCCGTTCCGTCTGCCGCCGAAGTGGCCAGCTTATCGCATCGCTCGTTCTGGGGATGGCCGTCATGTCCTTTGACCCAGATAAACTCTACCTGGTGAGGCGCCATCGCCGCCAACAACCGCTTCCAGAGTTCCACGTTTTTTACCGGTTCATTCTTCCCCCTCTTCCAGCCTTTTTTCAGCCAGCTGTCAATCCAATGCTGGTTAAATGCATCCACCAGATATTTGGAATCAGAATAAAGCTGCACCTGACACGGCTTTGTCAGTGCCTCCAACCCTACGATTGCCGCCATCAATTCCATGCGATTGTTTGTGGTTTTTACGTATCCCTGACTGTACTCCCGGGTGTGCAGCTGCCCTTTCGTATCCACATATTCTAAAATTGTTCCGTATCCTCCCGGTCCATCCGGATTCCCTCTGGCCGCGCCGTCTGTAAATATTTTTACCAACATGTTCTGCCACTCCTTCGATACTGTTTTTTCGTTATTATTTTTAACCGATCAGTTTACTGTCTTCCATTCACCGGTAGTCAGGAAATCTGCCGCCGCATCCTCTGCCGCCTGTATCACTTCCCTGTCATACCCCATGACCGACAGCAGTTTTATCGCGTTGCGGCTGACCGCCCGGCCGGGATACAGATGGTAATCAAACACTACATCATTATCCCGCACTTCCTCCTGGAAATGGTAATTGTCATAATAATGCTCCAGTATGTGGGTGAGTTCTATGTCATGGGTAGCCGCAAAACAAAGCACGCTTTTACCCGTCATATATTTTAATACCTGCGAGGAAGCCGCCACGCGCTCCACCGTGTTAGTTCCCCGCAGTACTTCATCCACAAAGCACAGCACCGGAGTCGGATTCCCCATGGCGTCTAAAATACGTTTCAGGGATTTTATCTCGACAATGTAATAGCTCTCCCGCCCCTCCAGATCATCCTGCAGAGCCATGGATGAAAAGACTCTGAAATAGCTGCTCTCCCAATGATCCGCAAGAGACGTATGAACCGTCTGGGCCAGAATGGCATTGATCGCCACGGTCTTTAAAAATGTGGATTTCCCGGAAGCATTGGAACCTGTCAGCAGCACGCCCCGCTGGGCGCAGACACTGTTTTTCACCGGTTCCCGGATCAGCGGATGATACAGTTCTCTGGCAGACAGCTTCGGAGCCTCCCCCTTTATCAGCTGTGGCACACACCATTCCTTCATGCACTGCCGATAAGAAGCAATGGCGATGGCGCTCTCGATCTTGCCCATCTCCTCCACCAGAATCTCAAACTCCCCGATATGCTGTTTTATCTCTTTTACTATGGTTGAAAACTGGATCAGATCAATGTGAAAACAGACGTTCAGGTACATCAGCAATCCTTTCAGAATATTGTCATCTGTAACAGAACCTGCCATCAGGAAAAACGTGTTTCGTTTAAATTTTCCAAATGCTTTCGCCGCTTTCACCGTCCGCTGCTGATACTCCCTGATCTGGGGTGCGTCCAGTTTCCCCATGTTCTGTGCGCACTGCAGCGTCCTCAGCAGATAGCCGCAGGAGATAATATATTTTTCAACAGGTCTCTTGTACTTATAGTAATCCCGCATGGTGATAAACATGGCAAGGATCAGGAACAAAATTCCCGGTGAGGGGATCAGCAGCAGCACGATAATGGAAAGTGTAAACAGTCCTGCCATCAGGAAATGATGCCAGTTGCTGACAGTGACCGCCTCCGCCAGATTATAAACCGCGTCAAAAATTGAGTTTCGACCGGCTTTTCCAGTCTCACAAAAAAACATCTGCAGCTTTTCCCGCTGAGACGGGGTATGCAGAAGATAATACAGATAGCCTTCCCCCATAAAGGAATTGGTATGATTGAGCAGCATAAACACCCGGGACAGATCCAGATCTTCCCAGGTGATCTCGTCGATCTGAAATGTTTCACATTTTTTATTATCAAAATATCCTTGCAGGGCATTCCACTGGTAATAATCATATTCCCGCTCCGGCCAGGATCCCCAATCCGCCCGTATCTTTGCCAGCATCCTCCTCTTACGGTCACGATTATTCCATATGCTGTATGCGGCAAACGCAAGCAGCAGAAACAGCATAATGCCGCCAAGTCCCAATATTGTCTTCCACTCTCCGCTCATAGGATCTCCTTAATTTTTTCCGTAGCGGCCTTTGCCTCCTTGTGATCTTTTCCGCTTGCTGTGACTCCAACCACAACATGGTCTTTTTTCACAATCCCCGGGAAAAAGAAATCACATTTATTCTTATCGCTGCACACATTCACCTGGATTCCCAGGCATTTGCAGGTACTGTAAATATCATTGTTAGTCTTGGTATCATTTGTGGCCGCGATCACTACCGCAGCATCATAAATATCTTCCCGCTCATATCGTTTAGTAAACTCAGCCAGTACACGGATACGCCGTTTAGCAATGGTTCCGGCACCCACCACAATCACCTTTTTATCCGATAAATCCACAAACATAGGAAAATACGGTCTGCTCATTTTTATTCTCCACACCCTTTACAAGTAGTTCTATTCCTTGCGCCATCATACCACGAATCTAAGGTCGGGTCAAACTTTTCAATTTTTCTATCGACTTTCCAATTTCCTTATATTATAATGGAACTGTTTTGGGATTAAGATGAATATTTATACAAGGAGTTATGGCATTATGGCAATTCATTTCGAGAAGAAACTGCCGATTCCGGCAGAGGTGAAAAAACAGTATCCCCTTTCCCCGCGTGTAAGTGAGATCAAAGCGCGTCGGGATCAGGAAATTCGCAAAGTATTTACTGGGGAAGATGACCGGTTCGTCGTTATCATTGGCCCTTGTTCTGCGGACAATGAAGATTCTGTCTGCGATTATATCAACCGTCTGGCGACAGTGCAGGATAAAGTCGGGGATCGCATTATCATCATTCCCCGCATCTATACGAATAAACCCCGCACCACAGGTCAGGGCTACAAAGGTATGATCCATCAACCAGATCCCCAGAAGAAGCCTGATCTTTTGGCAGGCCTTATCGCCATCCGCAAGCTGCATATCCGCTCCATCGAGGAGACAGGACTTACAGCAGCAGATGAGATGCTCTATCCGGAGAATTGGCGCTATCTGGATGATATCCTCTCTTATGTAGCTATCGGCGCCCGTTCTGTGGAGGATCAGCAGCACCGCATGACTGTCAGCGGTATGGATGTGCCGGCGGGCATGAAGAATCCCACCAGCGGAGACCTCTCCGTTATGTTTAATTCCGTGCAGGCGGCACAGAGCGAACACAACTTTATCTACCGCGGATGGGACGTCACTACCGATGGAAACGATCTGGCTCACGTCATCCTGCGAGGCGCTGTAAACAAACATGGAAACTGCATCCCCAACTACCACTATGAAGATCTGATGCTTTTGCTGAAAATGTACGGAAAACGGGGACTCAAAAACCCTGCTGCCGTTATTGACGTCAATCACTCAAATTCCGACAAGCAGCACATGGAACAGATCCGCATCTGCCACGAGGTACTTCACAGCAGGAACTACAACCCGGAGATCAAAGCCATGGTGAAGGGTCTGATGATTGAGAGCTACATTGTAGGCGGCAGCCAGAAGATCGGCAGCGACTGCCACGTCTATGGTCAGTCCATCACCGACCCCTGTCTTGGCTGGGAAGATTCCGAGAAGCTGATCTACGATATTTATAAGATGTGCTAAACTGGCGAAGCTTGCAGAGAACGCTCTTTCACAGATTTTTAACAGGGATTATGTAAGAGACCTTGAAGAACGTGGTATCACCACCACACAGTGGGGCTGCGCCCGCTGCATTACCTGCTTCATGATATATTCGGACAGGGATACACAGCCGCCGGTATACGGCTTTACAGTCCCCAAACTGTGCAGAAAGATCTATGAATCCTGTCATTTTTTTGTAACCCGCTTTTTCCCCGGAGTGATCGCTCTTTGCGGACAGACCAGAATGCAGAGATGGCATCCCACACACCGGTTTCCGTTTAGTCTGGGCCTGCGGCTTTCATCCAGACGGATGGTCTGATGTCCGCCGTCCGCACAGGAGACCATGCAGCGTCCGCATCCGATGCACTTTTCCCTATGGAATTTTGGGAAGATTACGGTATCTCTTTCCAACACATCCGTCGTATCACTGACAGAAGCGAGGGCAAGTCCGACTGCCTCGGATACATTATAGAATCCCTTTTCCGCCAGATAATAATTCAATCCGGCTTTCAGATCGTCGATGATCCGGTATCCATACTGCATAACTGCCGTTGTGACCTGTATGCTCCCCGCACCCATCAGGATAAATTCAAGTGCGTCCATCCAGGTCTCGATACCGCCCATGGCCGACAGATGCATCCCCGACAGCGCAGGGTTCTGTCCCAGTTCCTCGATAAAACGAAGAGCGATTGGCTTCACTGCGTTGCCGCTGTAGCCGCCAACTGCTGACTTTCCGCGTACTGCAGGCGCCGAAACATAGGTGTGCGGGTTCACTCCGATGATACTCTTGATCGTATTTATTGCGGCAATGCCGTCTGCGCCGCCGCGTCTTGCCGCTTCCGCCGCAGGCCCCATACTTGCCACATTCGGCGTAAGCTTGGCAAGAATGGGAATCTTCGTACCCCGTCTTGCCGCAGCCGTGAAGCGCTCCACCAGCTCAGGTACCTGTCCGATATCTGAGCCAAGTCCGCCGTCCGCCATATTCGGACAGGAGAAATTCAGTTCGACAGCATCCGCGCCGTTTTCCTCACAGAGCCTTGCCAGTTCCTCCCACTCCTGCTCGTCCTGTCCCATAATGGAAGCAAGGATCAATTTTGACGGATAGTTTTCCTTCAGACGCCGGAAGATCTCCATATTCTCCGCGACACTGTGGTCGGAAAGCTGCTCGATATTCTTGAAGCCGATAATGCTGCCGTTATCCCCGGTAATCGCTGAAAAACGGGGAGACGCCTCGTGGATGTCAAACGAACAGATTGTCTTGAAGGCCGCTCCCGCCCAGCCTGCTTCAAACGCCCTCGCACACATATCATAGGTGCTTGCCACGACTGAGGATGACAGCAGGAAGGGATTTTCCAGCAAAATCCCGCAAAGCTGCGTCCGAAGCCGCTCCTCGTCCTCCGGAATGGGAATTTCCAGCTCTGGCTTCACCTCATCATCCAGCCGTCTCATCAATTCCCGGATCGGTACTTCCTCGGCACGCACACATGTCTGCTCACATGGAACAGTGCAATCTGAACAGGGAAATTCATCCGGAAGAAGCGCTGCGGCTGTTTTTTCATTATCAAACCAAATGGCACGCAGCAGTCTCGCAGGATCCATCTCCCGGCACGAAATGCTGCATGGCGCCTCATGGCACAATACACATTTCAACATATCACTACGGTATATCTTTCTGTCAAACACCACTTTCTCCTCTCCCTTCGCAGGCATTGCCCTGGTTGTTATGTTTGTCTGTAATTGAAGGGCATCTGAACCCCTGTGGTCGCCACACGAACCGTCCCATTGGTCACCGTTTTCACGCTTTCCTTTGTGTCCTTGTAGACATCCTCAAAGCCGCATTACCGTTTAAGGTATTCCGCTGAAACAGGAAACTCAAAATAAATATCCGGGTAAGGCTCATCCCTCAAAGAAAAATGCCACCATTCGCAATCAATGGGAAGAAAGCCATTCCGTGTCATAACACTTTGCAGAAACATCCTGTTTTCGTACTGCTCATCAGTCACCGCCCGGCTATCCGGATGCGAGGCCTCGCTAAACAGGTCAAACGGACTGCCCATATCCACCTCTTTACCGGTACGCATATCCAACAGAGTGAGATCCACTGCGCTTCCCCGGCTGTGGGAAGACTGGCTGGCGATATATCCCTGTTTAAAAAGCTCCTGCTTTTCCAGATCCGGATAGAAGTAAGGTTTCATTCGCAGATCCAGATCCTCGATTCCCCACATCACAAAATGTCTCACCGCGCCAGCGGGACGATAAGCGTCAAAGACCTTCAACCGGTAGCCCTGCACGTTCACCTCGTTGGCAACAGTCTTCAATGCCCGTGCAGCCTCCTTTGTCAGCAGCGCTACGGGTACCTCGTAGCCGTCAACGCGCTCTCCCATAAAATTATAGGTGGAATAATAACGAATCTCCTGCACAATGCCCGGCACTAAATCTGCCAGCAGCACAAAACCGGAAGAATCCATTGTCACGTTCTGCTTGTAATCCATCAAATACCAACCTTCCTTTCTGTTTCACACGATGCAACCGGAAAGCGCCGTTCGTGATTAAACGACGCTGGAAGTATATTCATCTCGTCAAACTGAAACTTTTGTGATCAGTCTGTCGAATCTGAAGTAAGGAACCGCAGCATACGCTCCCTGTAATCCGGCGCGAGATCATAGGCTGCATGCCCGTAACCGTCATACATAAATAGTTCGCAATCCGACCGAGCATTGAAATGCTCCGCGATCTGCAAAGAAGCGTCCCCGCCCAGCACCTGATCGTCCGCGGAACCGATCACCAGTACCGGACATGTGATCTTTTCCAAATCATTTACAACATCAAAGCCATTCATACCTTCAGCCAGGATAACAAAGCGATGCAAGTCCTCGTCAGTAACGGTTTTTCCGGCTTCAAACAATAACTCCCGTGATTGTTCAAACACGGATTGTGGGTAGAGGGATTGCCCGAATGCCAGATAGAGTTCTGCCGTGTCGCCGGCCTTCGCTAATTCAATCCAGCTTTCAACCGCCTGTTTCTGCGTTTGCGTCACACAAGCCGATGTGGAGCCGAGAATCAACCGCCGAACAAGCTGCGGATGTTCCATCGCGATCTCCATTGCTATCATGCCGCCCTGAGACGCACCGAAAAGACATACGGAGTCAAGCTGCAAAGCTTGGATCGCTTCTGCCGTATCCTGCACCATCTCATGCACGGAGTAGGCAGCGGGCAGCTCGTTTCTGCGCTCGAAAACATAGATTGTAAAATCGTCTGTCAGCAGCTGGTAAGCCTCCGCGATCGCATCCGCCGAGCCCATCACTCTTTGCACACTGAGCCCCGGAAGGATCACAAGCGTCTCCTTCCCATGTCCGAACTGACAATAGTTCATCGTAAATGCATTCGTTTTGATCGTTTCAATCTGTATGTTCATTTCCTCTCCCTCATCTGTTTCATCTTCCAGCGCTGTGACATTGCCTGCAAGCAGAATGAATTGGAAAAACGGTATAACCGAAAACCTCCGTGGATCACACGTTATTTCATCAATCTCTTTTTTTTGTAGTATCCCGTACCGAATAGTCCGGCCGCAGAGAGGATCATCAACACAAGCCAGAACATCATACGACTGTTATCTCCGGTATGCGGCAGGTCACCGGTCGGCGGATTGTCTTTATCCGGTGTATCTGTCGGACTGTCATTCTTCTTCCACTGCGCCACGAAGGTGTGATCCTCCGTCACCGTGTACTTGTCGCCCGGCTGATACTCAGATCCTTTCCAGTATAGGAAGGTGTATCCGTCTCTGACCGGTTTCTCGTGGATGGAGATGACCGTACCGCCTTTGTATTTCTCGATAATGTCAGCTGTGCTTCTATCGTAGGAACCGCCGTTCAGCTTGTACGTAATGCGGTAGACCTTCTCGCCTGGATCAGGCATCGTCTCAGGCGTATGTGTATTGGTTACGGTAAAGCCCATCTTTGCATCTCCGCTTATTTCAAAGGCATACGTTCCCTTGCCGTCAGTTCCAGTGATGACTTTTCCATCCGTAACTTCCTCTACCGTATATTTAATTTCTTTTGTGTCTTTCATGGCATCAAGGTCGGTAAAGCTGTCCGTCCATTCGTTGTCCGCAGACAATGTCACAAACTTTCCGGTATCTTCGCCATCGGCAAGCAGCCTGATCGTAACAGAGCTTGGACGGATGCCATCCTTATCATTTTCGTCCTGCCATACCTTCAACCGTCATCCTCGGTCACGGTGGCGGAATCCACTTCCTTGCCGTCTGCCTTCAAACGGATAATGATGCTCTTCGGACGTGCCCCGTCCTGATCGTCGTTGTCCGCCCAGGTCTTCCTGCCTTCTACCTTGATGGTCTCCGGCGTGTGGGTGTTTGTGATGGTGAATCCCTTCTTTGTGTCACCGCTGATGGAAATCCCATAGGTTCCGCCAGCGTCTGTTCCTGTGACGACCTCATCCTTCGTTTCCTCTGCCGTGTACTCGATCACCGCACCGTCTTTTAACTTATTCAAGCCGGTGAAGGCACTCTTCCACCTGTTGTCTTCTGAAAGGGTAACGGCCTTTCCGGTGTCCTCACCGCCTGCCAGCAGCTTCACGGTGATGGATGCCGGACGGATGCCGTCCTGATTCTCCGCGTCATCCCAGACTTTTTTCACCTCCACGCGAACCTTTACCGGCGTATGCGTGTTGGTGACCGTATAGCCCTTTGTGGCATCGCCCCTCACTGCAAAGGCATAGGTTCCTTCTCCATCTGTACCCGTAATGACATCGGTTGTCACTTCTTCCACCGTATAGGCGATATCTGCGCCGTTTTTCTTCGCATCCAGATCGCCAAAGACAGCAGTCCACTTGTCGTCCGCAGAAACCGTCACGGTCTTTCCTGTGTCAACACCGTCTGCCAGCAGTCTGATGGTGATATTTTCAGGTCGGATGGCATCGTGATTGCCGGCATCGGCCCATACTTTCGTCACGTTCACCTGGGTCTTACCCGGGGTGTAATGGTTTGTCACGTCAAAGCCGTCGATCTGGGACGTGTAGTCCGCAATGACATCTTCCGTTATGGTGTAGGTGATCTCATTGCCCTCTGCGAATTTCGGCAGGTCTGCAAAGCTCCACTTCCAGCCATCTGCTTCGGTCACGGTAACGGAATCTACTTCCTTGCCGTCTGCTTTCAGGCGGATGGTGATGCTCTCAGGACGCTTGCCATCCCGGTCATCAGCATCATCCCACGTCTTGCTTCCCTCGACCTTGATGGTCGCCGGCGTATGACTGTTGGTAACCGTGTAGCCCTTAGTCACATCCCCCTCGATGGCACAGGCATAGCTGCCCGGACCGTCCATGCCGGTGATGACATCCGTAGTCTGCTCTTCGATGGTGTAGGCAATATCCTTGCCTGATTTATTTGCGTCAAGACCAGTGAAAGAACCACTCCAGTTGTTTGCTTCAGACAAAACCAGCATCTTGCCTGTGTCCTCGCCGTCGGCAAGCAGCCTGATCGTAACAGAGCTTGGACGGATGCCATCCTTATCATTTTCGTCCTGCCATACCTTCGTCACGTTCACCTGGGTCTTACCCGGATAGGTGATCTCCTTACCTTCTGCGAACTTCGGCAGGTCTGCAAAGCTCCACTTCCAACCGTCATCCTCAGTCACGGTGGCGGAATCCACTTCCTTACCGTCTGCCTTCAAACGAAGCGTAATGTTGTCCGGACGCTTGCCGTCCTGGTTTTCACTGTCGTCCCAGGTCTTTGCACCGGCTACGGTTACAGTCTCCGGTGTATGTGAGTTCTTAATGTCATATCCGGTGACCTCGGCATCGTAGCCTTCAACCATTTCTTCCTCAACGGTATATGTTATTTCAGTTCCGTTTTCATTCTTCGGCACATCTTCAAAGGTGTACTTCCAGTCGCCGTTGTCATCGGCTTCGACCATGGTACTTTTGACCTTCTCTCCGTCTTTCATCAGGTTCACCGTGATGCCATCAGGACGGATACCGTCCTGGTCATCTGCATCATCCCATGTCTTGGTGCCTTCAATATTGATGGTCTCCGGCTTGTGTGTGTTGATGATGTTGTACTCATCCACCGTGTTCTCATATCCCTCAACGGTATCTTCGGTGACGGTGTACTTGATATCCCCGCCCTTATCGTTCTTCCTGGGCTGGTCTCCGAAGAAATATTTCCACTCTCCAGCCTTTGAGGTCTCTACGGAGGTCATTTCCTTGCCGTCAGCAAGCAGATGGACAATGATTTTCTCCGGACGGATGCCATCCCGGTCACCTTCATCCTTCCATATCTTCTGACCGGATATTGTGATCGTATCCGGCTCTTTCTCGTGCCAGGTGTTGGTCAGGTTCAGGCCGTCCTTCTCTACGGTATAGTTGTCCTTGTACTCGTAGTTTTCCGGCCATTCCTCGGAGACAACATAGGTCGCGTCTTCGTCCGCGTCCTCGTCAAGCTCCAGCTTCCATTCCCAGATATCCTTCCCGCCAAAATCCGACTTCTTCAGTTCAATCGGCGATCCTTCGACTTCCTCATCGCCATCTTTGATATGGATTTTTATCATATCAGGGCGGTCTTCTTCTTTATCCCCCTTCCAGGTCTTGGTGCCCTCTAAGGTGTTCGGATCGGAATCGGGATCCTCGTCGTCATCCCAGTCGATCTTGATATTGATGACATTCGCCATCAGATGGTAATCCGTCAGGACGGTGCTCCATCCAAAGTTCTTTAAATCATCCATTGTCAGGGATTTGGCTTTATTCAGCGCGGCTCCGCTCAGCTTGGAAAAATCCAAAAGATCCTCGGGATTCGTGATTCCATCAATGGATCTGACCGCCTTGGTTGGAATACTGATGTAATTGTCAAATGGGTTGTAGGACACCGGAAGATCAACACCAAGATACTTGATGATCTGGCGGATGATCTCGCTGGAAAGCTCCGCCCCCTTGTACTCCATAGGAATACCCAGAGTGTATTTGCTGTCGACAAATTCGATCTTCCAGTCTTTGTCCTTGTCTGTCTTTCCAATGGCTAATTTCGGTATATTAAGAACATCCTTAAATATGTTGAGATCAACACCAAGAGACAGCTCACTGATTAAGCCGATCGGATCCATGCCACCCTTGATCGGGTTGATGACCGGAAATTCATAATCCAGTACACCCCCCAGATCAATACCTGCTGCTCCGGCAAGTCCCTGTGCGTTGCCCAGAGCACCCGCCTTCGGCTGGCACATCAGCACCAGCCACACAGAATCCGGCATATCGTCATCGTCCACGCCGAAGGAGAGCCAGCGTTTCACCACATCAATCTCTATGATGGCCTTATCGGTGATAGTATAGGTATCGTCATCCTTCTTGTAGGACACCTTGTACTTTGTGGCATGGGCATCTTCCGTGCCACCGGATAACACGGATTCATATGCCGCAACGTGGTACGTCACCTCATTGGTGTCGTCGCCCTTGTCGCTGTCGTCCTTGTCATAGACGATGCGCTTTTCCGCAGAAGCAAAGCCCAGCTGCTCGATCAGTTTGTCATAGAGCGTTTCCGGCGTGGCATTCAGCTTATCGATCAGATCATCATAGCCTTTGTCCGCCGCGCTCTTGATGTCCTCCGGAAGCGCGTCCCAATAGGACTTACCCTCGGACTTGATCTGGCTGATCCAGGAATCATATTGCGCTTTTCCCTGCTTGACGAGGTTTCTGATCTTACTTCCCAGCTCCTGCAGGGCGGTCTCCTCCTTCAGCTCCCGGACGCGGTACTCCGCTTTGTCCTCTTTCCCGTCAGAGACGGCCACCTGCACCTTCCAGTTGTTGTCATCGTTCAGTTCAACCAGCTTTACGGTCTCCCATTTGCTGTCCTTCTTCTTCTGGACCACGACCTGGATATTGTCCGGCTTGTCCTTATTCTCCAGATCGATCTCCCACTTCTTCTCGATCGTCAGATCCGGATAGACATTGGTAAACTCCACCGTACTCGACTGTCCGTTCTTTATGGCCTCCATCATTGCCGGATCTTCCGCAGAGATTGGTTCCTCGCCGTCGGTCGCTTCTGCGTCGGAGGTTCCTTCACCATTCTTCTTTGCATCTGCAACCCAGCTTTTGAATGTCGGTTTTCCATCCTCGTCCGTAATCTTGGCGATCAGCACCATCTTCTCGGTGTCATCGTAGGTACATTTTTCGTTTTCTCCCTTTTCCTCTGTAACGGAATAAAGATAAAGACCGTTCTCATCGATCAGAAATCCGGCTTCTGTTTCTCCCGCACCCTTGATACTTATCTCGTCCTTGAGAGGCAGAGGGGTATTATCATTGGCATCATCTTTTACCTTGATCTTAAATTTGTATTCTTCTTTATCATCAGCCAGCTTGCCCTTGACCGTTTTTTTGATGGTCAATGGGAAATAGCCTGTCAACATGTTCGTAACGTCGCAGGTCCATGTGCGGCTCTCCTCGTCAAAAGAGGGCTGTTTATAAGTCTGCGTATAGCCTTTCACATGACTCTCTATCACAGAATAGGTAAGTTCGTTGCCGTCGCCATCTTTTCCCGGCAGGTATCTGGCTTCATATGTACCATCATCTTTGACCGGCACTTCAACCGTCCTGACGTACTCTTCCTTGCTGTTGATGACAGAAAGGCGCACCGTCTCAGGGCGCAGGTATTCCTTGTCTTCATCCCCTTCCCAGGCAACCTTTCCCTTTACATTGACGTAGTCTTCCCCTACCCATGTATTCGTAATGGTGTAGTAGACATCATCTATGTCATCCTTCTTTTCGACTACCTGGGAAGTGAATCCCTCCACCGGCGTTTCGATGATGGTATATACGTATTTATGACCATGTTCGTCTACCCGGCGCAGATTGTTGCCATCGGCATCCTTTTCAATGACCCTTTCGCTCCATTCCTGAGTCGAATCATCTCTTGTCAGCTTCGCCTCCGCAATTTTCTCGTCATCGCGGTAGACGTCAAAGCTGACCTCGTCAGGATAGTCCGTGTTTGCATCCGTATTAGCCCATTCCTTGGAAATGTGAATCTTCAGGTTTTCACTTTGCCGCATGTAATATACGGTAAAATTGTACGTAAAAGCGGGTATAGCCGGCAACTTCCGGCGCTTCAAACACATACTCCGAGATATCCTTTACCACGGATTTATCCACGTCTGCGTAACGGCTATACCAGAGCCTGTCTTTCTGCAGAAGCAAAGTATGCTTACCTGTGACTTTGTCATCAACTGTTACCTTAATTTCATCAAGGTCAGGCTCATCCTCAAAAACAGCCTGAACTTCACACTGGACGCTGTTATAAAATGTGCGGTAGTTATACACATTCAAGCCATTGGCAATACCGACCCACTCTGGACCTTCCGATCCGTTCGGGATGATCTCCGTCACGCTATACTTTGCATTAGGGTCGTAGTTCTCCAAAGTCCTTGTCCAGATCCAGGTGTCCTGACCGGAATAATCGGCTTTGTTCAACCGGATCGGCGATTCCGTGATCTCAATACCGTCTTTTTTAATATGAAGTTCAACATAGTCCGGTATCACATCCCAATCATAAATCGACTCCCAGCGGACGGTACCAATAATGGTATTTTCACTCGATGAATCCGAGTTAATTACTTTTACACTTTTTGTGTAATCATTATCGCTGGCTGCGAGACCGGGAGTAGAAATAAAATCTCCGAAAGACTTGACCGCAGCTTTCGTATTTACGTCGTACTCATTGCGGAGCAGATTTTCAATCACTGAGTTATCAAGTTCGCATCCCTGATATTGCATTTGAATACCATTGCGGTACTTTGGAACAATGTATGTCAGTCCCCAACCGTGATCGTCATTCACTTCTCCAATCGCAAGAGGCGTATTTTCAATACTGACAAGGTTGTCTTGTGTGGTAAGCACCTCCGCCTCTCCAAGACTTTTAAGTGTGCTTGTCTCCCCTGCCAGGGGGTTGAGTACTGTGACCCATTCATTTGGAACCTTTTTCTCATTGGCCTTGTCTTCCCAGCCGCTTTCCGGCTTTTGCAGCAAAGCAAGATAGACGGATTCCGGTTTCTTATCGGGATCAGTCAGCTGCCAAAGCTTATTCAATTTCAGGTTCATGACAGCTGTTGCCGTGATCGTGGTCTCTGCGGTATCATCTGTCATTTTTTCATCATATCCGATATAATATTGAGTACCATGAGACTGTTCTGTTTTGCCCGCGGCATTATCATAGGCTTCCACGCCGCGCAGAATATAACAATTACCTTCTTCCGGAGTAATCGGGTACAGCACACCGCCTTCTTCCATCACACGGACGCGATATTCGTAAAAATATGCCTGTCCATTATCAAAACCGAACTTTGGAAGATCGCTCTGGTCATCATATTTCCACTCCTTATCCATATTTGTAAAAATAGTTCTTTCCAGATGCCACTGGTCATCAGTCGCGGCTTTTCTGCTGAAAATGCCCAGAATCAAAGGTGCATAGCCAGTGGGGACATCCTTTTTCTCGACATCCACATTCCATACGACATTGGTCTTGATCGTCACCTTTGCATCAGATTTCACGATGATATCGACCTGTCTGTTTTCTCCCTCCTGCATATAGACAACCTGTCTTTTGGAGCCGGCAAGGGATTGGCCTCCAATCACGCCGTCTGTAACAAAGGTATATAGATATTTCTCTTTATATGGCAGATATAGTGAAGCTTTACCATCATTATTAGTCGTTGCTGTGGTAAAAGACTTTTCACTGTTATCGATATCCAGTGTATCACTGACGGTAACCGTCATATTTGCGGCAGGCCTTGTCATGTCATCATCAAACCAGACTGCCACCGGCACTTTATAGAGTTTGTGGGGACAGATGCCTTCCTTCATACCGCTGCCAAACGTATAGGAGCTATAGTAATAATCTGTACCGATGATATTTTCGTCCGGATCGGACAGATTAAAGCTCCAGTCATCGAAATAGAGGTCGATTTTGAAATAGATCTTTTTCGCATTCTTCTCCACTATCTTTAGTTCCAGACAGCCCTTTTCCCCCTCCCGGGCACAGGTGTGGATCAAGTTCACTGAGATGTCCTCATCTGAGAAACTGTCTTTCTCGTGTCTGGCAGTAATACAGCATCCGCCATGACAATCCATATTCAGAGAAAGAATCGGGCCGATATCGATTTTGAAAATATACAGGTTGATTTTTAAGCTAAGAAAACCGCCTTGTACAGCAAGCTGTGAGCCGATATAAAAATTTATATCTTTGTTATAATCTGATTCATTCAGCACAGTAAGCTTGCTGATCTTCACCGGCGTTTTGAAGTTTTTAATATTAGCGCCGAACACCCCTAACGTGTATTCGAAATCGGTTGTGAGAGTTCCCTCGACTTCAATGGGGGTTTTATCAAATTCTACTTGCAAATTGTAATCAAGGTCTATATTAAAAAGTTCAACCGGTATGGACAGAGTAGCGATATTTTTGGTTTCTCTTCCTGTTGTGGCGCCGGTGGTCTTGAATTTAAAATCCAGGCTGAATTTCAACTCAAGGCTCAGTCCAAAAGACAGATTCCACACATCGACATCCGCTTTGGCTGTCGGCTAGCTTGCGCTGAAGTTTGAAATTTCACCGGACCAATTGGTTCCTGAAGGTGTCCTGTCCCATGAAATACCGGCACGCAGTAATGGTCTTCCGGAAGCATCATTTTTAACGACCCAATGTCCGTCAGAAAAGAGCTCATTGACCCAGATATCCTCTGTTTTTTTAAGAGGAACGATCATGGTGTCACCGTCGTATATCGGCACATCCTCAAAGACTAAAATATTGTCATACGCCACATTTTCGCCAAGGAAAACAATGCCGGTTTTTCCTTGCAGGTCTTCGGCGGATATGGCCGGTGTCACATACGCGGTCAATCCGTCCTCGCCAAGTTTCACAGTGTATTGCTTACTTTCTTCTTCGGAGAAAATCGAATATGATTCTCTGTAAACAAGATAATTGGGAGCGTTCTTATCTCCACCCTCCAGGTAACGAACTCTGAGCGAGTCCCCATAGTATGAAAGGTCATGATTGTCCAGAGGGTACTTTTCGAGAGAAGCGTTCTTCGCTTCTTCGACACCCTCCTCATTTGTGGAATTTGCCTGATTGGAAAATACATCGCCGACTATGTTGTTTGTCTTAGAAACAGCCTTCACGTCCACGTCTACGGAAGGTTCTTCGGACTCTGATTCTGGGTCCGCTATATTCTTTACCGTGATTTCATAATCAATCCCTCCGATGGTTACCTTCATCCACTCCTCGGAATGGAATGCCTGCAAAGCTGTGACGAGCCACTCTCCGCTCCCGTCTGATACAGAGAGCAATGTGTCATTGCTGACAGTGACGTTTTCCGCTTCACCTGTAAGGCCCACTGTATTAAGGATCTCCGATAACGCTACAGAGCCATCTCCCTGCATCGCATACTGCAGATCGTTGTAGGTAAACTCCACGGTATAAAGTGAAAATCCGTCGGTTTCTGCCTTTACTGTTTCTGTGTTCTCATCCACGACTGTTTCCAGTTTCTCTGCAGTCAATACGTTTTCCTCATCTTTTTCTTCTTCTGTGATGTGATAAATATTGGCGTCTAGATTCTTATCTGTTGCTTCTTCCAACGCAAAAGAGACCTCAACCTTCTGTCCTTCCTTTGGCTGAAGTCCATTGCCGTCTGTATCCAGTACCTTGATGTCAAAGGTGTAGGAAACGGCGACGTTCTGATTGTCGTCTCTTACTTCTTCAACAGCTTTGTCCGCTTCTTCCTGCTGCTTGGCAGGAACCTTTTCCACAGACAGCACCGCATCTTCCGGTAAGATGCCCGCCTCGGCCTTGACCGTGACTTCCACGCCGTCGATGGTCTTCGACTGTTCAAAGGCAACAGCAGCAGGCTCTTCTTCAGCCACCAGTACCAGTACCTCTTCCAGATCTTCCGTGTCAGCCTCTTCTTTTTCGGTTTCATCGGCTAATTCGAAAACTTCCTGTTCTTCCTTTTCAGTAACTGTCGGCATTTCCTCCGCATCTTCCGATTCCTCTGTGTTTTCCTCCTGTACTTCGAATAGTGCCTCATCCTCATCTTCTGCCGCAGCATACAGCGTACCACCTTCCGAAGATTCTTCTTCTGCCATCTGCTCCGTTGCAGTCTCCGGCGTCTCCGCTTCCTCTTCGGCAAATGCTGTCATCGGTATCATATTGATCACCATCACCATTGATAAAATCATTGCGAAAAATCTTGTCGTCACTTTTGATTTCATTAATTTCAGCCTCCTTTAAAATAGACACCCCTTACATATGCGGTTCCTTATATATCCAGTTTATCATTACATGCTGTTTTCCGGTAACCTATCGCATATTCATAACAATATTATAAAGAGCAAGCGTTCAAAAACGTCTCAAAATGGCTGCCCTTTTTTTATTTTTACATTGTTTTCTCTCGGATATCAAAAAACCACCGGAAGTGTTTGTCTTTCCGATGGTTTCTTTTAAAAGATATTGGTATATACTCTTTGGAAGATATCCTTTTATATTCTCCCAAAATGCAGGTTCCCCTTTGTGATCTCCGCCCAGCTGTACTGCTCCATGTATTCGCCCCGGAAGGCATTGACCGCTGACATATCCCCTTCCAGCATACGATAATAGTCGCAGTCGATCCGGATATTCCCGTGTGGAGATGATGACGGTTCCTCTTCCGTCCTCATTTCCTCTTACCCCGTGACGCACCGCATTCTCTACCAGCGGCTGCAGTGTGAGTGTCGGTATCGTAAAGTCCGTACAGGAAATATCATACTCTACCTGCAGGGCATACTCAAAACGGATCTGTTCCAGCTCCAAGTAAAATTTCGTGTGGGACAGCTCTTTTTCAAAAGGAATAGAACCGACCGTTGAGAGCGAATCCAGCAGCCAGATGTAAAAAAAGAGACTGCTGCTGACGATCGAATCTGTCAGAAAAGTGACCGGCTGCTGCTTGACTCCCACGTTCCCATCCATGATAAGCGCTCAAACGATCAGCAGAACATTGAATATGGGAATGCATATTTCCCGCTTTCTGACATCCTGTATTCGCGGAATGTCAGATACAAGAGATATCCCAGCAAAGCAATGCTGATATAAAGGCAGAAATCACCAAGTGGTCCGCTTTGATAGTGATTGTTCTCACTGATATAAAAGCAGATGCTGGAAAACAGGGCTGTCAGGTAAATTGCCGCATTTACACCGATCAATATCCATACAAAACCATATTTACGGTTTGGACTGACGATATGCAGGAAAAGGACGAGAATTATCGGGCGTATGATATAACGTAAAATCTATCATAGGCGTATAGCATGTTGCGAAAACAATGCTAGAAGCTATCAGCTTCTCCCACCATATAGATTAGAAAGTTCAATCATACTGGCAAGCAATGCATCCGGCTATCCAAATCTTATGCCAGGTGCGCTTGTTAGGCATATCCCAAGTCTTTATGCTCACATCATTTCTCATGTGGCTGTTATTCACTTTCGTAAATATGAAGCATAGCTTCTTATGTTTCACTTTTGTATAAATTCATCACCCTACGAAGAAACTCGGGCTCACTCCTGTTTGCTCTAACCATATCTGTGCTTCCCTCCATAAATCCCGATTCCAACAAAAGAAAGCAGCAGCAAAATGATCCATGTCATAACAGGAGTATCATCTCCTGTCTTAACGTTACCGGCCGCACCCGTTCCTGTCCGGTTCTGATCTGAAGAAAGAACCGTGAGATTTTCTCCTTCCGGATCGGGCGATACTGTCGGATCCGATTCCACAAGGAGCGACTGCCGATACACGATCTCCCCCGGTTTCTTTCCCGTACTATCTCTCACCACGATACCATAAAACTCCGATCCGGATTCTCCGTCTTTTATGAACACCTGAATATCATATTCTTCCATATCGACCTGATATCCGGAACGGTTCTTTTCCAATGGTCTTATCCGATACTCATACACACCCCGGGCATCATACCGGATCAAAGATGAGTCGGCAGCATCTCCCGCCCTGAAAAAAAAGTCTCTGCTATCGTTTCCCTGTAAAGAAAAAACATAACTGCCCTGCGCCCCACCCGGCAAAGGCTCCGTCCCAGTCACTCCCTCCAGCTGATATTGGAATGTACTGTCCACAGGAACATTAACGTTTTCCGGTGCATTAAATTCCTGCCGTATGGACAGCTTCGGCACAAATTTCTCTGTTTGTTCCCCGGCCGCCTGCACATGCAGAAAGAACAGACCATTTATCAACAATAAGACGGAGAACAAAATGAAACGCCGTTCACCTGTTTCTCTTTTCAACACGTTCACAAACATGGTCCTCTCCTTTCCGGCATCCCACTATTCTGCGTCTTCAACCACATTTTCTATTTCCGGATCCATGCTCCCCATTCTTTCTCCCCTGTAGCGGAAACACAGAAAATCCGCCAGCAGGGCGACCGCAAATATCAGTATCATCCATGGGGTCCAGCGGTCGATGACCGTCATAGGATTTTGGATATTTTCGGTATAAAGAAAAACTGCCGCAGCGACCAGGCAGAACAGAAGCTCCGCAAGAACACCAAACCGCATTTTCCATCGGAACCGTTTCAGGTCATCTTCCATCTGCAGCCGAGGTTCTCTCTCATAGTTCTGCCCTTCTTCCCCGCGATACGTTTCTTTCAATCTCTTTATCAGCTCGCTGCTATACCGGAATTGTCCGTACTTCCGTCTGAGGTTTCCTACAGGAAAGAGCGTCAGCACAGTCAGTAAAACACAGATCAGATTCAGTAATGCCCATGCCCTTCTCTGTCCATGCCCGACTGCTCTTCTCTTTGAGGGCTGCTCTTTTTCCTGCACATCCCGAACTGCCGAACCATCTATTGTAGTCGGAACCGCATTCGCAAATACTACAATCCTGCCATTGGTCTCCGCATCGGAGCAGGTGGAGAAAGCAACTAACTTGGTGATTTTCTTCCCCTCTTCCCAGTCGTAGACCCTGGCATTCTCACGAATATATTCCATCAGCGCCGGATCAGAAGGATCCTCCCGATTGCTCATGGAATAGATGACAGATTCATACGCGTCTGTCACAACACTGGCAAAAATTTCCAGTTCATAATTTCCTCCCGGCGTCTGGAGCAGTCCTTGCTGGTGCGCACGGAAGTAATCCTCATCCAGATACAGGGGAATGTCACCAAACATCGCGCCACCGGACACATTATGTCCGTAAATAAGGTTATACCCATCCAGGAACATGCTGGGGCTGGCAAAGTTATGCCCATAGACCAGATTGTACTCATCAGAAAACTTTGCTTCATTCTCCGCCGCCAGATAAATAGAACCGGAGAGACTGAACTCCCCATACACATTTTTATTGATGTATTCCATGTTATCCTCACCCTGGACAACAGGATAATCAATATTGGTATCATAGACCGTGAGCCATCCCACCACATCCGGATTGATCTCCATCAGTTCCTCAAAACCAGGTTGTTCTTCCCCGCCATCCCCCGAAGGTTTGTATTGGAGCAGATCCGCTGATGCAAAAGCATCCTGACTGATGGAAAAATTATCATAGAGGATATAGGCGCCATAAAGCAGCATCGTGAAAGCAAGGATGCCCGTCGCCGTGCCTACCAGACGGTCCATGATTTTTACAAAGATGTTCAACGGGCTCCCCCCTTCCGCCATCAGATATTATTCCGCCTCATGATCGTGATAATGATCCCTTTGATTTCGTCCCTGGACACCGGACCGTAGTAACGGCTGTCCTCGCCGCCATTTCGGCGATCCACCAGGACAAAGCACTCGTCCTGCGCCAGTGTCAGAGGATATTCCACGAAACCCTCGTACCGGGGAGTGCCGGAATATATCCTTGACTCCGCCAGAGTGTTTCCATTGACGCGGACACTCTCTTCATTCGTGATCTCGACGGTATCTCCTCCCACGGCAACGACACGTCCGATATAGGTTGTGTCATTTTTCCCCAGCACGATCACATCTCCTGCCTTTACCTCTTTATCCAGCCGGTAATACAGGAGCAGATCGCGTCCGTAGATACTGGGCGTCATATCATCATTCGGCGCCCTCATGATACCGATCACACAGTTCAAAAGCAGATAGATCAGAGTCACGACAATGAGAGAACGCAAGAGCGCGCGCTCGGCATAGTGCATTGGCGAAATAGTCTTCTCCTTCGCCGGTTCTTCTGCTTGTTCTTTTCTTCTTCCCTGCTTTTCTCTCATTGTTCCCTGTCCCTCGAATAGAAAGCTAAGTTTTCGTGCCTATAGCCTCTTAAATCCTGCCGGCAGCTTTTTTCGTCCCGCGTCTGCGGCTCACCAGGAGAAGCAGAACTGCCGCGCCAATGATCACCAGGAACGGAGTAAACCGCAGGAAGAGGCCGGTCGGGGAGATGAC
>CACYXH010000004.1 GCA_902778245.1 uncultured Lachnospiraceae bacterium
AATACAAAAAGCGGATACCTCGTAAGAGATACCCGCTAGGTCGTACATCTGATATGATATTTAAAGAAATCCTATTCGGCTAGGCCATGAATGGTAACAACGGTAGCTATACGATAATAAAGTTTTTAAAATATGACTAGCCTTTTTGAAAACTCTGTGATATACTTGTGAAATGACTGTTAATATGGGAAATTGACATTGCGCGAACAGATAGAAAACAGGAAAGCAAATCAAGGAGGAAATAAATAAAATGAGTGTACAGGTTGAAAAGTTAGAGAAGAATATGGCAAAGCTGACCATTGAGGTTTCCGCCGAGGAATTTGAGGCTGCCATTGAAAAGGCATATCAGAAAGAAAAAGGGCAGATCGCCCTTCCGGGTTTCCGCAAAGGGAAAGCGCCCCGCAAGATGATTGAGAAAATGTACGGAGTAGGCGTTTTCTATGAGGATGCCGCGAATATCGTGATTCCGGAAGCATATGATAAAGCGTTGAAGGATTGCGAGGAAGAGATCGTGTCCCGGCCATCTATCGATGTGACACAGATTGAAGCGGGAAAGCCTTTCATCTTCACAGCAGAGGTGGCTCTGAAACCGGAAGTTACACTGGGTGAGTATAAGGGAGTAGAGATTCCGAAGAAAGAAATTCAGGTTACTGAGGAAGAGGTTCAGGCAGCCATTGACAGAGAGAGAGACAATAACTCCAGAACCATCGATGTGGATGACAGACCGGTGGAAAATGGAGATATGATCAAACTTGATTTTGACGGTTCTGTGGACGGTGTTCCTTTTGAGGGGGGAAAATCTGGCAGCTTTATCCCCGGCTTTGAAGAGCAACTCATCGGGGCGAAGATCGGTGAGGAACTGGATGTGAACGTCACTTTCCCGGAGGATTATCACGCGGAGAAGCTGCAGGGGAAGGAAGCGGTATTCAAATGCAAGGTGAATGAGATCAAGGTAAAAGAACTTCCGGATGCAGACGATGATTTTGCACAGGATGTTTCAGAGTTTGATACACTGGAAGAGTACAAGGCAGATATTCGCAAGAATCTTCAGGCACAGAAAGAAGAAGCTGCCAAGAGAGAAAAAGAAAATGATGTAGTTGCCAAGATCGTGGAGAATGCCGCTATGGAGATTCCGGATGCTATGGTAGACGAGCAGGTGAGCCGCATGGCGGATGATTTCACCAGAAGAATCGAGTCTCAGGGCATCACCATGGAGCAGTATATGCAGTTTACCGGTATGACTCCGGACAAACTTCAGGAACAGATGAAACCTGAGGCATTGAAACGGATCCAGAACAGCCTGGTTCTGGAAGCGATTGCCAAGGCAGAGAATATTGAGATCAGTGATGAGAAGCTGGACGAAGAAATTGCTAAGCTGGCGGAGAGCTACAAGATGGAAGCGGATAAGCTGAAAGAACTGATGGGTGATTACGAGAAAGAACAGATGAAGAACGATCTGGCGATTCAGGCAGCAGTTGATCTGGTGACTGGAGCAGCCAGGGAAGTATAAAGAAATTTGCTGCATCAAATCGGTTTGGCAGAGTGTGTTTCTCGCCGTTTCGATAACAGGAGGAATGGAAATGAGTTTAGTGCCTTATGTGATTGAACAGACCAGCAGAGGTGAGCGTTCTTACGATATCTATTCCAGATTGCTGAAAGACCGTATCATTTTTCTGGGGGAAGAAGTCAGCGATGTAAGCGCAAACCTGATCGTGGCACAGCTTCTGTTTTTAGAGGCAGAGGATCCGAACAAGGATATCCAGCTTTACATCAACAGCCCGGGCGGATCCGTTTCCGCAGGCTGGGCGATCTACGATACAATGCATTACATTAAATGTGATGTTTGTACTACCTGTATAGGTATGGCAGCCAGCATGGGCGCGTTTTTGCTGGCTGGCGGCGCAAAGGGAAAACGCTTTGCTCTGCCTAATGCGGAGGTGATGATCCATCAGCCTTCCGGCGGCGCTCAGGGACAGGCCACGGATATCAAGATCGTGGCAGATAAGATTATTGAGACCCGCAGGAAATTAAATCAGCACCTGGCGGAGAATACCGGTCAGCCATTGAATGTGATCGAGGTGGACACTGAGCGTGATCACTGGATGAGCGCAGAAGAAGCGAAAGCATATGGCCTGATTGATGAGGTAGTTACGACAAGATAAATGTAGGTATGCAAAGCGGGCTGCTGCAAAATAAGTCTATTTTGTGGCAGCCCGCCTTTGATAACAATAGAAAGAATGTCTAATTTATGATGTGTGAGGTGGAACTATGCCGGGAAAAATCGGTGACAGAATCAGATGCTCCTTCTGCAATAAAACAGAAGACCAGGTCAGAAAACTGATCGCAGGGCCGGGAGGAGTGTATATTTGTGACGAATGTATTGATATTTGCTCTGAAATTATAGAGGAAGAGCTGGGGGAAGAATACGAGGAGGAGACTCTTGACGCTGGAGAGATCAATCTATTAAAGCCTGCAGAGATCAAGAAATTTCTGGACGAATATGTGATCGGACAGGAGGACGCGAAAAAAACTCTTTCCGTCGCAGTATACAATCATTACAAACGTATTCTTGCAGGTGAACGAGGGCGCAAAGATGATGTGGAACTGCAAAAAAGCAATATATTGATGCTGGGTCCCACTGGTTCGGGCAAGACATTTCTGGCCCAGACGCTGGCGAAGATCCTGAATGTGCCCTTTGCCATTGCGGACGCCACTTCCCTGACGGAAGCCGGCTATGTGGGGGAAGACGTGGAAAATATTCTGCTGAAGATCATACAGGCGGCGGATTATGATGTGAAGCGTGCAGAACACGGCATTATTTATATTGATGAAATTGATAAAATTACCAGAAAATCTGAGAATGTTTCCATTACCAGAGATGTATCCGGTGAGGGGGTGCAGCAGGCGCTATTAAAGATACTGGAGGGAACACAGGCTTCCGTGCCGCCCCAGGGCGGACGCAAGCATCCGCATCAGGAATTGATCCAGATTGATACCACCAATATCTTGTTTATTTGCGGCGGGGCTTTCGAAGGCCTGGACAAGCTGATCGAGAGCCGGATGGATTCCCGCTCCATGGGCTTCATGGCAGAGATCACCAGCAAGACGGAGACCAACGTGGGTGAACTGCTGCGTCAGGTGATGCCAAGAGACCTGATCAAGTTCGGGATGATCCCGGAGTTTATCGGACGTGTACCGGTGGTGGTAGCGCTGGATGAACTGGATCGAAGCGCTCTTATCCGCATCCTGCGGGAGCCGAAGAATGCCATTATCCGTCAGTACCAGAGACTGTTTGAACTGGATGGCGTGGAGCTGGAGTTTGAGGAAGCGGCAGTTGAGGATATTGCGGACAAGACCATTGAGCGGAAGACCGGGGCCAGAGGATTAAGGGCCATTATTGAAACTTCTATGAGGGACTTGATGTTTGAAATTCCCTCAGATGACAACATTGTGCGCTGTTTGGTAACGAAGGACACCATTGATGGAACCGGGGAACCGATTGTAACTTACAAAGACGGAGCGATAAGCGGACAAGTAAAAGCACAGGAATTGATAGAAGAGACTGCGTAAATTTATGAGTGAACTGATGAAAAACATACCTGCCATTGCACTTCGCGGCATGACGGTACTGCCCTCCATGATCGTGCATTTTGATATCAGCAGGGAGAAATCCAGGAAAGCGCTGGAAGCCGCAATGCAGGCAGACCAGATGATATTTTTGATAACCCAGCAAAATCCCAATATAGCCGACCCCGGATTTGGGGATCTGTACCGGATCGGTACGGTAGCCCGGATCAAAAATCTGGCAAAGCTCCCCCAGAACATCGTCCGGGTGATGGTGGAAGGGCTGGAACGGGCGGAAATGAACGATCTGAATGAGGAAGAAGGTTACCTGAGGGCGGAAATCGTCACATATCCGGAGGCGGAGCATAAGAAGCTCAGCGAGTCGGCCCATGTAGCCATGACCCGGGCTCTGAAGGATATTTTTGCCGGGTATTGCATGGAAAACCCCAAGGTGGGAAAAGAATTATCCCGACAGCTTCTGGAACTGAATGATCTGGAAAAACTGGTGGATCAGATTGCCATCAATCTGCCCCTCTATTATGAGGATAAACAGCGCTTGCTGGAAGCGGTGGAACTGGAAGAACGCTATGAGACGCTCTGCGTCATTATCGCCAATGAGCTTGAGATCATGCGCATCAAAAATCAGCTCCAGCAAAAAGTGAAGGAACAGATCGACAAAAACCAGAAGGATTATATCCTGCGGGAACAGTTGAAGGTGATCCAGAAAGAATTGGGAGAAGACTCTCCCATTAATGACGCAGATCATTACCGGGAACTTTTCGCAAAGCTAGAAGCGTCGGAAGAGATCAAGAAAAAGATATCCAAAGAAATTGATCGCTTTAAGAGTCTGGGATCCAACTCTGCTGAGGCCTCTGTATCCAGGGGTTACATAGAGACATTGCTGGATCTGCCTTGGGATAAGATGTGCCGGGACAATAGTGACTTAAAATACGCCAAAAAGGTACTGGATGAAGATCATTATGGCCTGGAGAAAGTGAAAGAGAGAGTGCTGGAATTTCTGGCGGTGCGGGCCTTGACAAAGAAAGGGGACAGTCCGATCCTCTGTCTGGTGGGACCGCCCGGAACCGGAAAAACATCCATCGCCCGCTCCGTGGCGAGAGCTTTGGACAAAAAGTATGTGCGCATCTCTCTGGGAGGCGTCCGGGACGAAGCGGAGATCCGGGGGCATCGCAGAACTTACATCGGGGCCATGCCGGGACGGATTGCCAGCGGAATGCGGACAGCAGGTGTGAAAAATCCACTGATGCTGCTGGATGAGATTGATAAAGTCAGCAGTGATTATAAAGGAGACACTTCCTCAGCATTGCTGGAGGTGTTGGACTCTGAGCAGAACAGCAAGTTCCGGGATCATTATGTGGAATTGCCCATCGACCTGTCCGAAGTGTTGTTTATTGCCACAGCCAACGATCTGCACACAGTTCCCCGGCCTTTGCTGGATCGCATGGAGATCATCGAAGTCAGCAGCTACACGGAAAATGAAAAACTGCACATTGCGAAAGACAAAGACGGCCAGCTCACGATCACAAACGGCGCCCTTTTGAAGATTATTTCGGGGTATACAAAGGAAGCCGGCGTGCGTCAGCTGGAGCGCAAGATTGGAGAGATCTGCCGTAAGGCGGCCAGACAGATCCTGGAAGACAAAAAAGAGACTGTCAAGGTTAAGACTGGGAATCTGGAAGATTACCTTGGCAGAGAAAAATACACCATCCAGAAACTCAATGACAAGGATGAGGTGGGTATCGTTCGCGGCCTGGCCTGGACCAGTGTGGGCGGTGACACGCTTCAGATCGAAGTCAATATCATGCCGGGCAAAGGGGAATTTCTGCTCACCGGACAGTTGGGAGATGTGATGAAGGAGTCCGCCCAGGCGGGCATCAGCTACATCCGTTCCGTCAGCGAACAATATGGAATTGAGGAAGAATTCTTCAAAAAGCATGATATCCACATCCATATTCCGGAGGGGGCCGTACCCAAGGATGGCCCGTCAGCGGGCATCACCATGGCCACGGCCATGCTGTCTGCCATTACCCATACTCCGGTTCGGGCGGATGTGGCTATGACCGGAGAGATAACCCTGCGGGGGCGGGTACTGCCTATCGGCGGGTTGAAAGAGAAGCTGTTGGCGGCAAAGAATGCCGGAATGAAGACCGTGGTAGTTCCGGCGGATAACCGGCCGGATGTGGAAGAACTGTCACACGAGATCACCGGAGGATTGAAAATAGTATATGCGAAAACTATGACGGACGTGTTGAAAGTGGCACTGGTGGATTGTCAGCAGGTTGTATGATAGGAGAGATATATGGTTATCAAACAGGTAGAACTGGAGACTGTGTGCGGAGTTACCAGCAAACTTCCGGAGAACGTATTGCCGGAGGTCGCCTTTGCGGGAAAATCTAACGTGGGAAAGTCCTCCCTCATAAACGGGCTAGTGAATCGCAAGAGTCTGGCACGTACCAGCTCCCAGCCCGGCAAGACCCAGACCATCAATTTTTACAATGTGAATCAGGAACTTTACCTGGTGGATCTTCCGGGTTACGGCTACGCCAAGGTTTCAGTGGAGGCGAAGAAGCAGTGGGGGAAGCTGATCGAGCGATATCTGCACGGATCAAAACAACTGAAGGCAGTGTTCCTGCTGATTGACATTCGCCATGATCCGGGAGAGAATGACAAAATGATGTATGACTGGATCTGCCATAATGGCTTCGATCCCATTATCATTGCCACCAAACTGGACAAGATCAAGCGCAGCCAGTTGCAACGAGACCAAGCAGGGCCGGGAAGAAATCTGGGGACTGGTGGAACAGATCATGACCGGCGAAACAGAAGAATGAAACATTTTTGTGCATGGAAACAGCAGGCGTGCAGAGCGCCTGCTGTTTTTATCGTATAGGAAACTTCGCCTCCTATACGATAAAGCCCTTCGGGCAAGAGATGCGCAGCTTCGCACGCAGAACAATGGAAGTAGGAAAAACATAAAAATATATTGACAGAACCCGTTAAATCAGCCAAAATAACAATAGAAAATTCTGTAAATACCCGGCGATTTGCCGATGGGAATAGAATATATAAAGGAGAAGATTATGGGAAAGAAAATGTTTCGCTTTATCGTAACAGCCTTGGTATTTTTAATGCTGATCTGCGTTCCGGCAAGTGCGGCAACCTCTTCCGTGACGATCGCAAAAGGGGGAACCAAGCAGTTAAAGGTCAAAGGAACCTCTATTAAAAAGGCGGTCAGCAGCAAAAAGTCTGTGGCGTCAGTCACAAACAAAGGACTGGTCACGGCAAAGAAAAAGGGCACGGCCGTTATTACTGTAACAGGCAAGAATAACAAAAAGTATAAATTTCATGTTACGGTAGAGAAGCCTTCTCTGAACAAAACGTCCTTGACCATCAATCAGGGAAAAACATATGTGTTAAAGCTGAAAAATAATACGCAAAAGGTGAAATGGTCCAGCAGTAATAAAAAAGTGGCGACTGTTTCATCCAGCGGTGGTGTCACAGCGAAGTCATCCGGAAAGGCAGTGATCACGGCCAAAGTCCCCAATGGACCATCATACAAATGTAGAGTTACCGTAAAAAAAGTAAAAGCAGCCGATACTTCTTCTGCGCCAGAAGAGGAGACTGAAAAGCAGACGTTAGTTTCGGCAAACACCATCATTGCCACGAAAAATGAGCTGGATACAATCAACACCACATCCAGCGTGGTTAATCGTGCGCCTGCAGTCCAAGCCTCCGGGGCGGGGACCGGATACCGCAAGGTGACAATTCAGCCCAGCGGTGATACAGGGGTGCTGAACTACTCCTATAAGGGGAGCGGGTCTAGCAGCTATACCTATTACCAGAAGGTTTCCTTCGGAACATACAGTGCCAGTCTTGAAGACGGCAGTGATTTTAAGTATAGCGGCTATACATGGGAGCTTCAGAACAGCAATGCAGTCGATCGCTATATTAAGGTTGCGGACAGCACGATCAAAGTCGCTTTGACTGATTCTATCAGACTTTCCCGTGTTGCAAGCTATCATGTCTATGTTGTTCATTCTGACGAAAGCAGGGACGAACTAGGGGAAGACGGCAACTCATCATACGGTACGATCACGCTCACAAATCCGACGACTACCGCAAATCTTACCATTACCCTTACAAGTGGCGCAATTAGAGACGATGACAGCATTTTAATCGTCGTGGAATATAAGAGAACCTATAAGAATATCCGCAGCGAGCTGACCTTTTTCAACCAATACGAGTCTCCAGCGTCTATTGCGTTCACGACAACGGAAAAGAAGATCATCAATGGTACCTATAGCGGCGCTGTAACGAATGAGATTTCTGTTTCAGAGGCGAATTACGAATCCGCTGTAATTGCGACGACTACAGACTTGAATGAGATCACCCTTGAGTTGCCGTCTCCAATTTATATCGACAAAACAAAAGTTAAGGTCTATCAATGCGACGCTGGCGGGAACAGGACAGAGCTGAATGTCATCGTGGAGGAGCAGCCTCGGGTCACATATCTGGGCACAGACAGTGACGAGAAAATGCGCCTTAAAATCAGTGGGATCGGCACGTGTACGGACGACATTGTAATTGCGGCAGAGCTCAAACATGCCAAGTCTTACATTGGCCTGACTGTGGTTGGAGCGCGCAAGTATGACTCTTATATCAACCCGACGCTGCCGGGGGCGATTTCTGTGGGGGGAAACCGTGGTACGCAAAAGATAGGTGCGTCAGGCGATGGTATAACAAATTTCAGCGGCACATATCTTTATTCCGGTGAAACGTATACAATCAGTTACGATGATGCCGTGAACTCCTCAGAGCTGCTAAGTGCGGTTCTGACCTATAAGGATGCCGATGGAGTGATACAAACGGAGACGTTCCGGCCAAAGCAGGGAGTGAACAACCAGATTGAGTTTACCATGCCATTCCTCGCGGATCCCTACGACGCAACGAATAATAAATTAACGCTCAACTATCAATATAACCGCAATTCTGCTGTTGTTACCTTGGACGATGAGAATAAGGGTGAGGTTCGCATTACTGATACGGAGCAAGGAGCGCAGTCAATTTTTTGGTATAACGGCACTCAGAGTTACTCCGAACAAAGTTTTACCGCAACTCGTAATCAAAGCTACCATTTAATCAGTGGTCGTACCTATAAGCTGGAAAGTACATACCAGAATTATGATGGGAATCGACTTATTTGCACCGGCTTTATCATCTATCAGCTGAATAGCGATTTGACCAGAAAGACGGATGAAAACGGGGACTATATTACCTATAACGAGATTACCGGCAGCGGAAACGTCTACACCTTTACCATGCCGGCTTACCCAGTCGAGATCCATCCCCTGTATGAGGAGCACCTTCATAGTATCAATGTGAAGGTGGACACCGTTGGTGAGATCGTGGGCGGCGTCACGTTGTCTGGTACAGAAGCGGGCGAAGATGGAACTGGCGGAAACCATTTCTTTGGAGGCACTCCGCTCTATAAAAACGGAAAGAATAATGCGAGCCTGACGTGGTCGAGCAGCAATTGCTACGCCTCAGATAATCAGACCTATACGCTGACCCCCAATTTTGATCCAAGCGCTTATCGTGTGACTGACGTAAGAGCATATTACTTTACGCCTACCACAACCAACTATTCAAATACATATGGATTCTATGGCGCAGCTGCAATCGGTAATCGCAGCCTAGGAACACTGACTCAGTTAACAGATGACGAAATTACTATCATAAATAACAATGACACGGATGGGACGTGGACGATCACATTGCCAAACGGCTTCGCCTACAAAAACATTCAGATCGAGATCCAAGTGGAAAAAATTCCCGAGTCTTTTGTCAAGTTTACCTATGCGCTGGACGGAACCAGCTCTTCCGGCGGTATGACGCTGAACTCCAAATTTGTCGGTAAATTTGTCTATACAAAAGCCGGCGATGTCACTTACCCAAGTACAGGTACGCTTACGAATGCCAGCTTTGGAAAGGTAGACCTGTGGAATAAATGGAATAATTCCAAAGAGTTGGAGAATGATGAAGTTCAGAAGAACAGCGTGATAAACGTCACGCTGGGTTATGACGCTGTGCAGTCCGAGACCAACGCATACCGTGGCAGCCGTCTGGCCTACCGAAACCTGATCATTTCGCTGACGGACGAACAGACCGACGAAGTGTTGTCCACCTTCCGTTATTTCGACGGGGATATCTACGATCTTTCGGGAACGAATACCAGCCGGGTCTCCACGCCGGAGACGACCCAGCATTTCAATGAAATGCTTCAATCCATCACCTTTCAGGTCTCGGTAGGGGAGAACCCGCTCAAACTGACGATCAAGTATTTTGACAACTATATCCCCGTGACTATCAACCAGATGATCATCGAGGAGGACGGTAATGTTCGTGAGGCAACCGAGACGGACGGCATCGAAACGACAATCTCAAAGTACGCAAGTGGTTATACGACTGCCCCGGCCTATCAGCAGAAGTTCTTTACCAATGCCTACCGGGCAGGGGACTATTATCAAGCCTCGGATCTCAGCACAAACTATGTTAGCGAATTTAAGGTCTCTGGCTCAAGAGAGTCCCGAAATATGCTGACGCAGTATCCCAATTCCGGCCTGCTGGTGACGCCGCCCACATCCGGCTCCTATGTGCTGGCAGGAATCAGCACCAAAACGCTGAACCGAAACGGTGTTGAAGTCGCTACGGAGGACACCAATACTACCAAGAAGGGCATTACGCCTGCCATCAGCTATCTGTCAACACAAGCTGCAAACTGGGTTCATTTTAATTCTCGCCTGCCGCTCTCCCAGCAGCTGGTGGTCAACGTCTACTACACCAAGGCGCTGACAAACCTCACCGTTACTGAGTACGACAACACCAGCACCAGCAAGAATAAGGTCGTGCTGAGCAACTACAACACCGAGCGGGACGAGCCGACAATGCCCTATCTGCTCGATCATGTCGATCAGTATGAGACCTATACCATCAATAAGACTGCCAATTCGGCAGGCGTCTCTACAAACTTTGGCGTCAACCGGGATACCGGCATCCAGTTTGAGATTACCCCGATCAGCACCCGGAATATCTCCGAGGTCAGGGCGTATAAGCTGCTGGAAAACGATGTGAAGCAAGAGCTGGAAGTGGAGCGTGTCAGCGGCAGCGCATATCCGGGCGAAAAGACGACCTACCGGATCGTCAATTATCTGGCCACGCCCGGCGATGATATCCATGTTGAGATCATCTATGACTATATGCAGCGGCTCACCGTCCGTGTGATGATGCTCGACGATGCCAACAAGCTGGTGCCGAACCAATCCGATGTGCGGGTCAATGTGACCGGCACAGTCACAGATAGCAGCAACGTATTCTGGCGCGGCGAGAACCAGGTGGTGGACGGGAACACCATCGAGGTCGGTGCGTATGACGAGACCAACAAGTCCGAGGATTCGGTCTATGTGGCGCCCAACGCCAAAATCGACCTTGAAACAGAGCTCAATGGATCCAATTACAGGGTTGCAAACGTGGTGGCGTATCAGATAGACAACAATGGAAATACCAAGGGCGACCCCATAGCGCTGACCTATTCCAGAACCAAGAGCGCCGGACAGGACGGCGAGGGCGGAGGCATCGACTTTTCCCTCAGTACGCTGCCCTCGATGCCCGTGGGTCAAAACGTGCTGATCACTGTCTATCTGGCAAGGCCGGTGAATATGACAGTCACGATCAAAATGGAGAATGAAAACGGCATAGATGTGGACGGCGCACCTGCTGACTCCTATGTCAATGTGTACGGCAAAAATAGCCAGATCGGTGCCAACGAGTATACCATTGTCACCGATGAAACTGAGGGCAAATTCAACACAAAGAGCATCACCATCACGGACAATCCCGCCACGCGAACGGTTCAGATCTTCCAAGGTTCCACGCTGGAGGCATTTGCCAATGCTTTGTTGGCAGAGGACTGGGTCATTAAAAAGGTGACGGTCACGGACAAGGACGGGAATGAGGTGGGCAACCTCTACACCGGCGAGAGCTCACAGGTGACGGCGGAGGACACCGGCAATACTTTTCTCCGGGTCAAGTTCGGCACAAGGCAGCAGTTCCTTCCCAACAATAACTATACGGTGACGGTCTATCTGGCCAAGGCAAAGAGCGTTATCGTCACCACCTCGATCACCAACAGCACGTTTGCTTCTCCCACGCAGGCGGGAAGCGTTGAGGTGTACGGCGAAAATGCGGATATTGATACGATCCTCTTTACAAGGATCGATCCCACCGGGACCATATCCGCAAATCACTATGACGCGATCAATACCAAGCGCAGCGACAGCTACGGCTATCGCTCTGAGACCAAGTGTATCGCCAAAACGGAACTCACGGTGAAGGTGAAACCGAAGAACAGCAATTATATTGTCGGCTCCTTTACTGCAAAGCTTGATAATTCCGAAGACTTGGTCTGCACCCCCTCCGAGCCGGACAGCGACGGCGTCATCACCTATACGCTGGCGTATGCAAATGGTTCTGCGTTTGAGATGAATAAGCTGCAGGATCTCTACATTGATGTGGAGTTTACCCCTGTAACATCGTCGCATGTGACCATCGACTACTGGTATACCGACGACTACAAGACGATGAAGCCCGCCCCCGGCAGCGAGGTCACTACCGCCTACATTGAACAGCACTACGGCAGCTCGGTCTATCCCAACGAGCCAACGGTCTATGATGCGGACAATGGCGTGTGGGTCTCCGGCTTCACGAATATTCCGGCAAACGGAACCTACGACGTGCTGGTCGGCACCAGACTGTATCTGGGCGTACACCTGATCAACGGGAATATCTACGCTCCCATTGAGAACTGGATCGACCGCACGGATACCGCCACCGGGAAAACAAGCCGCGAGACCTCGTATGCGATGCCCACCAATGGCGTGAATCAGGATGTGTCGGTCAAAGCGGGAGAGGATCTGTTCTGCCATATCCTTCTCGCCCCGGTTTCGGTCATCGACTTTACGCAGCGGGACCGCAACGTAGTCGGCGATTCGCCGACAGGCACCGACGCCATTGCCACCACCTGCTACAACAATACCAAATATTGTCCCGAGGCCAAGATGGAGCTGGAGCTGGACGCCGACCTCGCCGCTGCCGTTGCATCCGGCAACATCAATAACTCCATTTCCGGCTCCATGTTCCATAAGAATCATTACACCAGCGAGCTTACGGAGAACACCAGCAATGTGGTCGTTTTCCAGGGCAGCAGCAACCTGACCGTCAGCCTGAATAAAGCAAAGGTTGATCCTGGAGCAGTGGTTTCGGTCAAGGCATATGATGGTGACACCCTTGTTGCGACGCTGACTGAGACGGAAACAGCGGGCGTCTATACCGCGCCTGATAACTTTGTCATTGAGGCGAACAAGCACTACAAGGTGGTCGTCACCATGGACTGCGTGGATACATGGACGAGCTTGAACGGGACGGGAGAGGATGCCGGCGTCTATCTGGTCACGCCCAAGACGGCAGATCAGAACGTCAAGACCATCGACATCTACAATTCCGAGACATACGGCATGCTGAAACAGATCAAGTTCGGCACGGGCAGAGAGCAGTACCGGCTGGACGAGACATGGCGGAATGTGACGGGGCCGGTCTACGTCATTGTTCAGGTGAGCCAGCCCTCGGGCGAGCTCAATCTGGATGTGGCGGAGTGGCGTGACTACTATGACGACTATGCCAAGGACGGCAAGTTCGACCAGAAGGGCGGAGTGAACGTCAAAAGCGAGATGCTCGCCAACTACTTTACGGTGCAGGATGGCAACGGCTTTACTCGGTACTGCTACGCCTTCCAGATCACGCCTGCATATCCGAGTGGGAACACGTTACCGCTGGATAACTCCCAGCACTTCGCGTTTACCTTCTTCACGCCCAAAACGCCCAGCGTTCACGACACGGAGGACACGCCTTCCACCATCACCCTGTGGCAGAAGAAGAGAACCAGCAATTCCGACTATGTCATGACTACCGACGGAACTGCGGTCATGACACTGGCAGACGGTTCCCAGTTTACCTACGAGGGCGAGAGCGTATCCTCGGTTCAGGCGCCGGGACACAACCGTCAGGAGAGTGTGGTGCTGGCAAATACTGTGGTCGGCAAGTCTATCCGGCTACAGGTGACGCCGCCGGAAAACTGCATCGTCACAAAGGTAGTCGTGACCGATGACAACGGCGTCCATGAGTATAAGCCCAACGAGGATAACCTCTATAACATCCAAGTCAGCTTTGCCAAGGAAGAGATCGTTGTCTATTACTCGTGGCCGCAGATCACCGTCTCTACCAACAACAAGGCCGGAGATGAAAAGGGTACCGTCTGGAAGGACGCGGTAACGCCGGAAAACACAGACAACCTGATCGTGGACTCCGGCGTGTACATGGGCAGTACGCTGGTGGAAAAGGGCGTGAACAAGCAGCTCGTTATCGAACCCAAGACCTATGAGACGGAGAACGGCGTGGAGGACTATCAGGTCGCCTATGTGCTTGTGGGTCGGGACGGCCGAAACAGTATGCTGCCCATCAGCAGCGATTTAATCGTGCCCGATGCGAACGGACGGATCACGGTGGAGCTGGGCGAGATCAATACGGACGTGGACGTCCATGTGCAGTTTGCCAAAAAGACTGCGCTAAAGACCATGACGCTTATCGTCTCCCACTTTGTCTGGGACGGCAGCGACTGGATCCCCTGCAATACCACCTATCACGGCACGGTGACAACGGTCGGTACACTGGAGGGTGTGGATGACCCCATCCTCGATGAGAATGAGAACCCTGCCAACCCGCTGGTGCTGGAGGAAGACCCCAGCGTCACCGCCACAGTGGTGCAGGGGACGAAACTCGATTTTACTGCAAAGCCGGCGGAGCTATTCCTGGTAGATCATGTTGACTACCGGCTCAACAGTGAAAGCACAGTGACTTTATCAGGAACCACGGTGCCTGGTGCGGAGCGGCAATTTGGCTTTACCGCGGAGAACTACAGCGTCATTTGTGTGGATGTCTACTACAAGGAGCCGGTTTACAAGCTGACCTACCACGGAAATAACAATACAGACGGCAACGCTCCTGATCCCGTGGAAAACTGCTTCTACAATGAAGGACTCACGATTGCTGATCAGGGCACACTTGTAAAGGCGAGAAATACATTCCTGGGCTGGAGCAAAAATCCCGAAGCCACAGAGCCCGAATTCTTGCCAGGCGCAATCTTCCATATTACGGAAAATACGGATCTTTATGCTGTCTGGGAACCTATGACCCGGCATAAACTGGTTTACAGCTACAAGAACCGATTTGTTAATGATCTGGATGAAGTAGCAAACCGACAGTACATCGTCTTTGTATGGCTTGACAGCGATCAGAAAGTAAAAGTGCAAAATACAGATGGAACGTATGCAGAGCAGCCAACGAAACAGATTCTGAAAGAGAATGCGCCGTACATTGACGATCTGTACAAAGATTGCAAATGGGATTTTGACAATGCGAAGACCGTGGACAATGTAACTACGATACCAGCCATTCAGACCCTGAAAAAGTATAAGATCTACTGGGAAATTGCAGAAGAAAAGACGGGGGAAAGCAGCAGCGGAACCATCGACGTAAGCGAACTGAAAGAAACGAATACAGCGGAAATCGTTAAGAATGGAAGAAAGATAACATGCCATTACGTTGACCACCCCTACAACGTACTGTGTCCTCTGAGAGCAGTGAAGAGGAATGGTGTAACGGACTTCCTGTATTGGCAGGCAACGGATGTGGATGCCAACGGAAACCTGATTGAAGGAACCACCAAGCCTGTGTGCTACACAGAGTACTACAGCTACCGTATCACCAAGGATATCTATGTAGAGCCTGTTTATTATGGAGATGGGACGAAGGGCTGGGATCTTACTCTGGGCGAGACGATCTATTCCCGGGAACAGTATACAGGTGAGCTAGAGGAAGAGACGGAAGAAGGGGGAAATTCGACAACAGGGATCGAAAAGACGACTGTATACGATTACGTCTATACCGATTATCTGATTTCCATCCTGTCACCGTATCAGGAACTGGTGGATGATATCAATAAAGCTGTTCAAAATGAGAACGATGAGAGTACCCAGGGCGAAATAACGAATATCCAGTTCGGCCTTGTGCTGGAGCGGGATACAAGCTATGAATACGACCATGACCAAAACGAGAATGTTGTTTATCCGGAAAAGGCACAGGAAGATATTTGCAGTCTGCTGGATGGGAAAAAGGCTGAAATTGGCAGTGGTACAAGCAAGAAAGTTTCGGCAGAAGAAAAAAAACGTGAATACTTCATCTTCGACAGAACGGACTCGGCAACGCTGCTGACCAATAAGAACCGCATTGATGTGTACATCAGATTTGCGAATAACGAATTGAATCCGAAGTATGCCTACAACGTGTACGCATATATGATCATCACGAGGGATGATGCGCAGACAGTCATTGTCAGCAAGGATGTTTCCAGACTGAATATCTATGACTACGGTCACAGGATCTATTCTGCTTTTGAGGTATTGCCGGAGCCGGAGGATCCGGATTCAACTGAACCGGAAACGCTGCCTAGCAGTGCGGCAGCGCCTGCCGCATTGTACTCTGATGTGGACTATGCCGATGACGGTCTGATCGAGGACGCGGAGGATATGAGCGAAGACGCCACGGACAACTGGTCTGACGAGAGAGAACCTGATGTGCAGGAAGAGACGGATACAGATGGTTACCCGACGGATGACGCGGAAAATGAGGACGCGCCTGAAGTGCTTGACGATACCGTTTTAGAGAATGACACGGAAGAGATTTTAGAATAGGAACCAAACACACAAGGGGCTGTTGTAAAATACTGGTAAGGGGTTCCGCGTATCCATATGTACGCATCTCCGAGACACTGTAAGAGATAGGACGGACTTTAGTCCGTCATAGACATACAGTGTCGGAAGGAGCAAGCGAACATAGGATATCGGAAATCCATTAGCCAGTATTTTGCAACAGCCCCCATTATGGTTAATTATGTTTTTTGACAGTCAGTTTTTGAAGGAGAATTTCACAGGTTCTGTATCCATACCGCAGTATTCGCCGGGTGGGAAAGGAGAGACACCAGAAGTGTACATAGAACTTATACCATATATTATCACAGGAACAGGATTTTCCGTTTCGCGTAAATTCGATCATAACGGCAAGTACCTGATCTCTCCGGATGCGTTCCATGCTAAATTCATTATCGCCGCACATGTTTAACGTGTCGCCATCAATTTTCAGGATACGATGAAGAACAAATTGACCATTGTCCCGCTGAAAAAGCACGGTATCGTATTTCTTCAGAGGCTCCCGCTTTTCCAGGTAGACCACATCCCGACGATCATGGAGCAGCGGATACATGCTGCAGCCGTGAACAGCTGCGGCATAGCAGCCAAGCAGGTCGATGGTCTCACCGGGATTATTCATCGATCAGCCCTGCACTTCGGGTTTTTTCCAGAAACTCATCCAGATCGCGTATAGCAGTCTCCCTGTCCACCTCATAATTCTCCAGCATCTGTTCAATTACAAAATCGTATGACACATCCTCCTGCATGAGATCCCAGACAAAGGCTCCGGTTTCATTTAGGGTGATCAGAACATTAAACTCATCCGCGGCATTTCCTACAGCTACCGAAAGGTATTTGTCGGCAAATTTTCTCAGGATAAATCCATCTTTGATTTTCATATATTCAGTCTCCTTTTATCTGTTGAAATGCTGTGTAAGCAGCATCGTCGCTCTGGTTGCATGCCAAGTGGAACATTCTGGCGGTTGAGGTAATCACATCCAACAGATCCAATACTTTCATTCGGCCCGCTAAGTCGTGGGGGAGGGGAGTTGCGCTTATTAGCCGGGGAAGGACGTCCGTTGAAGAAATTTGCCTGCAATGGTTTTCGGCTCCCCTTGTCAGCCAGAAGATCCCTCCCAACTCCGCGCTGGTGTTGGAACCGTAATTCTCCTTTCCGCGCCAGGGAGTTCCATACACGATTACCTTTCCGTCTCTAATGCGCAGGATGGGCTTATCCCCATTAATAATCGATACTCGATCGCCAAAACATTTTTTCCAAATCCGGATATGTGTCGTTTTCCCGGTGCCGGAAGGGGCAGTAAAAAGGTATGCCCTGTTGTTATAGCAGACGGCGGCGCTGTGGAGCAAAAGTCCGTCATAATGATACAGTAGTTCCTGGCTGATCTTCCGAAGATGCGCCGAAGATTCGCAGATTTCATCAGAAAAGCCGGAGCGTTCCTTTTCGCAGACAATATCCTTCCCGGTAACAATTATTTCAAAATCGTACAGTTTGTCTTCCGTTCGATAGTCCTGCAGCACCCTCCGGGCATAAACGCTCTGTGGGGTAATTTTCATATTGAGATCTGCTATGCGGTATATAGCCATAAATTCTCCTTCTCAGGAAAGTTCCCGATGCAGCGATCTGAGTAAGGCATGTTCTTGTAATTCTTTGCAGCTGCTTCTGGTTATCGGACAAAGTGAAAAAGTAGTGCAATTGGGAAGAAATGCGCAGCCGCTGCATTTTTTTGGTACGGGCGGGTATGAGGAGTATTGTTTCAAAATATTATTTTCAGAGATCCCATTGGTAATCGTTCCAATCGCTGTGCCCGGCAAACAATGCTCACAGGTATAAAGGAGTCCGTCGGGGGCGATCACAATATTATTATGAGGATTTTGCGCCATGCAGTATTGAAGCGCCAACTGATGAAGATTGCTGCCGCTCTTTTCTGAAAATCCATAGGCTGCCAGTTTATCGTTCATCCCAAAACAGCTTTCCCAAACCGAAAAGCTATTCTCTTTAGCCTGAACCTCATATAGAGGTGTGAAATAGGCTGATAAATTTGTCTTATCGGGGAACCGGCAGTTTAGATCCTCTATCAGCCGATGGCAGCTATTTAAGTTGCGGCTGTCAACATTGCAGCGCAAACGAACCTTGATGCCATGGCGAAGAAGTATGCCGATATGATCCATTACTACACGGTAAGGGGAATTCTTTGCGGTATGGTATTGCTTCCGGTGGTTATACTCTGTCTCGTCTCCATCTAAAGAAATCTGGATCAATTCCAAATTCCAGATGCCTGCCATATTATCTGCGATTTCATCCGTGATCAGACTGCCATTGGAAACCATGGTGGAATAGAAGTCAACGGATTGCTGCCTAAGACGCCGGCATATCGTGTCGATGGCTTTACTGCAGATCAGCGGTTCGCCTCCAAACCAGTGCAGGTGAATTTTCCCATCGTATCTGGAGGATAAAATGTAGGAAGTTACTTGTTCTATCATCTCCGGCGTCATCGTGACAGGTTTCTTATGGGCCTCAAAACAATAAAAACATCTGGCATTGCAGGCAGTCGTGGGCAGGATCGTGAATCTGGTAAATCCTTTTTTTTGTTTCCTGTGTTTCAGGGAACGGGCAATTTCAGTCAAGTTTTCATATAATAAATCTTCATCCTCGTGTTCCTGTACCAGAAAATAGTCTTTTGCCAGCTGCCCAAGGGAAGCGTTATTATCCATATCCAGAGTGGTATATAAATTGCGCGTGTTTATTGCGTTATCTGAAGCTTCCAATAAATAGCACTGCTTTGTTAGCGTATTGTAGATATAGTTTGCGTTTCCTTTTTGAAAATGATAAGCATATACAGACCATTTATATTGCCTGGCGGGAGGGAGCTTTTGCTCTGATAGGACAATCCTGATCAGTGGGTCCATCTTCATTACTTCGATCATTGTAAAAGACATCCTTTCTTCAAGGCACTGCAGGATCGGCTTTAACATGTCGGAGATGTTAAAAATTGCTCATCCCTGCAGCAAAAGCTAAAAGGATGAGCAAAGCGTTTTGTCTTCCTAACAGTTACTCATGGTACCAAAGTCTATGCCAACTTCTGATATTGGAGATTCTGTTATTCGTTCTTCCTGGTCGCGTGACCCGGTCACAATATCATCGTTTGAGATTTCGACAAATTCAATTTCCGGTTTTTGGTACAACTTCTTCATGTTTGCAGCGCCTCTCCATTGTATGTGTTCAGGAAACACAGTATTATCAACATTTTAAAATCGCAACTAATCACTCTCATTCTACTTCAAAGGGACCGCATTGTCAATGTTTTTGCCGCCTTTTATTCGCTGAATCTATTTACTTTTTGAGGAGAATGGCTTATACTGAGACCATAAAGTTTCAGATTATTGGCGGGAGGGAGATTGGAATGAGGAAATTCTTTGCGGGTATCGCTGCAATGATAGTGATGTTATACTCTTTGAACATGTCCGCTCTTGCGGTGGGCAGTCCCGGGGGGACGCCGACAACGGAAACTACCGTAGAAAAGTCTCCGAAGACTGGAGACCAGACTCTTTTGTATGTGGAACTGGCAGGCGCCGCGCTTGCAGTAACTGCGGTTGTTGCCAAAAAACGTTCCGCACGGGAAGCATAAGTCAAATTCAGGGGGCTGTCAAATTTGTGTGACAGGGATGATGCCGAAACATTCTGTCAGATAAATGGGATAGCTCTTTTAGCATATTGGAAGGCTGGATGGGGCTATGAGGAAAAGGCAAAAACAAAAGTTCTGGAGGGTGGTTTTCTGGATCGCGCTGCTGGGTTTTTTGAGCTGTGCCTGCTATGTGGGCTGGTATTACTGGAGCAGATATCAGACAGAGCGGGAATATGAAGAATTGCGCTGGGAGATAGCCCGGCAGACTGAGACGGAGGAAGAGACGGGTCATGCCCCCACGCTGGAGGAGATTGAAGGCGCGGAGTTTACCGGTATTATTGATGCTCCTGCTCCGGCCATACCGGATGGTGTTCTGACAGACGCCTCGGAAAATCCCGTGAATTTCACATTGCTTTCGCAGATAAATCCCGAATTGTACGCATGGATAAGAATACCGAATACAAACATTGATTATCCGGTAGCTCAGCATAAGGGGGAGGATCAGACCTTTTACCTGCACCATGATATGTACGGGACTCCCCAGTTCGCGGGCTGCATCTATTCAGAAAGTGCCAACAGTACCGATTTCAAAGATCCGGTAACCGTTCTGTATGGACATAATATGAAAAACGGATCTATGTTTCAGAATCTGTTTCAATATAAAGACGAGTCGTTTTTTTTGGATAATCGTTATGTCTATATCTATACACCGGGAATGGTCAGGGTCTACGAGATTTATTCCGCTTACCCATATGATGACAGAAATATTATGAAGTCGTTCGATTTCGCAGAACAGGAAGAATTGAAAAAATATATTGAGGAGAGTCAGCATCCCCGTTCCATGGAGGCTATGATGAGGGAGGGAGCAGAGGTGACGCAGGAGAGTAAAATACTCACTTTAAGCACCTGTATTGCCGGACAGACAGATGCGCGTTTTCTTGTCCAGGCAGTGCTGATATATGAAGAGAATGGGAAATAAGGAACTGGAGAAACTAAATAAGGAGTTGAATGCCCGCCTTGGAATGGAGAACATCAATGCCACAAAAAGTACGGAGAATCCGGAACGGACAGGAGATGGAGCTGCCGATCAGAGGGTCAAGAGGGCGTCTGCACTTCGTAAGGTAAAGAAGAAAGAAAAAAAACGGTTTCGTGTATGGAAAGCAGTGCTGGCAGTAATGATACTTTTGATCGTGGTGGTCATTGGTGTTTTTTTTGTGCTTCGGCAGTTGGGAAAACAGTCTCTGCTGCGGCATGAGAGCCTGGAAGATATACAGATTACGGCCCCTGATGGCGCCAAGGTAGAGGACAGCGGACAGACTGTCACCTATCAAGGAAAAAAGTATCGAAGAAATGAAGCAGTAACCAGTATTCTCTGTATGGGCGTTGACCGGGAGGCGCTGGAACGCGAAGACGATGTGATCGGTGATAATGGACAGGCAGATACGCTGTTTGTGGCTGCGTTGGACACCGAGACCGGAAATATGACATTGGTCAATTTTTCCCGGGATTCCATGGTGGATGTGGATGTTTATAATATACAAGGAGGGTATGTAGAAACGAAACAGATGCAGCTCTGTCTGGCTTATGCTTACGGCGACGGAAAAGAAAAAAGCTGTGAGAATGAGATAAAGTCAGTATCGAGACTGCTGTATGGTATGCCCATTGATGCTTATGCTGCTATCGATCTGCCGGCTGTCAGTGTGTTAAATGACGCGATCGGGGGAGTGGAGGTAGATGTGCTGGAGGATCTTTCTTCTCAAGATCCGGCGCTGGTACAGGGAGCTCATGTATTGCTGAGAGGAAATCAGGCGGAGATTTATGTGAGGAGCCGCGACCATGAAAATGTGGACGCCAACAACAGCCGAATGACACGTCAGAGGCAGTATCTGACTAATTTTATTGCAAAGACGTTGTCACAGACCAGAAAAAACCTGTCTGTGCCCCTGACACTATATGACGCTGTTACCGCCTACATGGTGACGGACATTTCCGCTCCGGAAGTGACATATCTTGCGTCTTTGCTGCTCCAGGGCAGTTTTGGCAGTCAAAATATTGTGACCATCCCCGGTGAGGTAAAGATGGGGGAAGAGTATGCAGAGTACTATGTAAAAGAAGAAGCATTGTATCAGATTATTCTGGATGTATTTTATAAACCGGTATAGAAGAACGATCTGGAAGCTGTCATACGAAGCATTTATGCAAAGTATGCATATGGTGCGACAGCCCCCAAAAAAATGTGGATTACTTCACTGTTACGGTCAGCCGTTTAACCGGTGAACTTGTCCCGTTTGAATCGGTACAGTAGAATTCCAGTACATATTCCCCGGGAGTGTAAGGGTCTACAGAGCCGTTCATGCTGATGCTGTTAAAGAGACTGTTGCCTTCCTCGTCTTCCGCTTTGGCGATATACTCATAAAAACTGAAACTGTCTCCGACACTTATAGTGACTTTATCGGTGGTGAGCTTCAATACAGGCCCATCAGGCTGTGTGTGAACGATCACATCGGTGGAAAAAGAATCGTTCAGCATATTGACGATGCTCAAAGTTACAACGCTGTCATCAGAAACATTAGCCTGAGACTTTACCGTTGAAGTGATGGAAGATGTGACATCACTTCCGAAGCCATCGTTGGCGAAAATCAGATTTTCAGAGGTCAGAAGGGCAACAATGTTGTCTAATTCTTCCTCTTCTATATCCGGGATAGTACCCAGGATTTCAATGTTAGGACCAATATAATTACTGGAAAGACGCAGCGTCCGCTCCGCCGTAATGCGAGTGCCGTTCTCGTCTGTGACAGAGTATTCCACGATTTTTTCTGTTCTGGAGCTGCCTGATTTCAGAGTGGAAAATACCTTCACCCCGGACTGTTCAATACCGAAGAGATCCCGGACTACTACGCCATCCATGAGATCCAGTTTTCCCGTGCCATCGTACTCAATAGGTTTGGATGGAACAAATAGCTGCAGCAGCGCTAGACCGGCGGTGTCTGTTTCGTCATGTTCACTCTCAGTCTCCACTGTGCCGCTATGGAGAAAGGGTATCTGATAGTCAAATAAAAAAAGTAATGCCAGATTTCCCACTGCGGCCAGAACAATCAGGCCTTTCAGCAGGAAGGTCAGAAATTTTGTAAATGTTTTCATAAGTTGATGTTCCTCTTTTGATTTTGTAATCCTATCATAACACATACGAAAATGTAGGTACAAGAGGTTTTCTGGTATCTCAGATATTTGCTTTATTATTTTATGGATGTATGCTATTATAGCAAAATGGAGTGATAGAAATGATTGATATTCACGCACACATTCTTCCCCATGTAGATGACGGCGCAGCTGACATGCAGGATGCGCTGCTTATGGCCGAGCTGGCAGTGGAGGGTGGGGTACACACTATCATTGCGACGCCTCACAGTAATATTCCCGGGGAAGTGGATAATTATTATGATCCTGCGCTAATGCGGCGGATGACTGATCTGCAGGAGCGGATCAAGGAAAGAGAACTGCCGCTGATACTGCTCCCCGGCATGGAGATATTCGGAACGGAGGACGCGGCGCAGAAGATACAACAGGGGAGATTGATCTCTCTGAATAACTCTGGTTATTATCTGGTGGAGTTTGGGTTTCGACGCAGTGGATCATGGATCACGGATATTCTGATGAGTATCCGGAAAACAGGCGGGATTCCGGTGGTAGCTCATCCGGAGCGATATGACTGTATTCAGAAAAAGCCGGAACTGGCATTGGACTGGATTGATCTGGGCTGCCAGCTGCAAGTGAACCGTGGCAGTATTTTCGGGAAGTTTGGCCGTGCTTCGTTTCGGGCGGCAGACGAACTTCTGCGGAATGACTGGATCACGTATGTGGCCAGCGACGCTCACAGTCCGTATCAGCGTACAACGTTTATGGGAGACGTTTATGATTTCCTTAGGGAAGAGTTTTCGGAAAAGCGGGCCAGATGTCTATTAGTAGAAAATGCGGAGAAGTATTTGATATAATATGGGAGAAGTCAGATGAAGCGTTTAAAATGGTTGAGTGTTGTTATTCTGCTGATTGCCATCGGTATTTTTATCGATTACAACCGGAAAGTGATAATAAACAGGGACACATTAGGACCTGTCATAGAGATGGAGGAAGAACGCATTTTTGTCAGTGTAAGTGACAAGGAAGACATGCTCCTGAAGGGAATACGGGCGACAGATTCCAAAGATGGCGATGTGACAGATACTCTTGTAGTGGAGAGTATGTCTGATTTTGTGGACGGGGCTACCCGTTATGTAAATTATGCAGCCTTTGATAAGGATAATCATGTCAGCAAAATTTCCCGGAAGCTGACTTATACAGATTACGTGCCAATACAGTTTTCTCTGGATGCGCCTATGCGTTTTCCGGCCGGAAACACTAACCAGGACATTCTAAATAATATACATGCTATGGACTGCCTGGACGGAGATGTTTCGGATCGGGTTAATTTTACCCAGGAAAGTTCGATCAATCTGGCAAATACTTCTGATTATTCGGTTCAGCTGCAGGTAACCAACAGCGCAGGAGATACGGCGATACTTCCGGTGACGGTGACGATCTACGACCCTGCAAAGGAAAACACTTCGCCGAAAATTGAGCTGACGGACTATCTCATCTACATAAAGAAAGGGAAACGACTGGATCCGTTGAAGTATCTGGATTCTGTGAGTTATAGGGGAACTGTGTATGGTTTTACGGAGGAGCGGGGGACTTTTTGCGTGGATACCGCTGATATGACCAGTGAGGAAAGATCGTCATTTGAGCAGGAACAGAAACAAGATCCGACAGTATCCTACGATAGGATACGTGTTTTAGATAAGACGGATCTGCGAACTCCCGGCGTCTATGAGATCCAGTATATGCTGGATGATGACGATTCCAACCGTGGCATGGTAAATCTGGTGGTAGTGGTAGAGGAGGAATAAGAATATGGCGGAATCAAAACTTCGGGAGAACACACTTGCCTCCGGAATGGACATTGATTTTTACAGTATTATAAAAGATGTGCTGAAAAATTGGTGGTTGGTTTTGATACTGGCCGTTTCAGCTGCATTGCTCTCTTATGTACAGGTGAATCGTTCCTACCATCCCGTGTACACCATCGAATCGACTTATGCGGTGACCACCAGAGGCAGGAATAACAATGTCATTAACAATCTAAATACAGCGCAGGATACTGCTTCCCGTTTGGTTCAGATCATCAACAGTCCAACACTGCAGGCGAAGGTGGCGGAGGAAATGGGGACAACGGGCGTCCAGGGGGAGATTACCTCAGAACTGGTTCCGGAGACGAATCTCCTGATGTTTCGGGTGACATCCTCCACTCCTGAAATGGCGTTTCGGATATTGCGCTCAGTGATGAATAATTATTCTACTCTATCAGATTACCTCATAGGAAACGCCATTATGGATGTGCTGATCGCGCCGGTGATTCCCACGGAGCCAGATGATGCGCTGGCGGTGCGGGGGCCGGTGACAAAGGCTTTCCTGATCACTGCGTTGGTTGTACTTCTGGCGTTGGCACTGGTTTCTTATTGGAAAGATACAATACGAAAGCCTTCTGATGTGGGGAAAAAGCTGGATACCAGGCTGCTGGGAACTATGTGCCATGAAAAGAAGCATAAAACAAAGTATTCTTTGTTGATCACCAATCCCATGGTGAGTTTTCGCTATGTGGAACTTGTGCAGAAAACCTGCCGGAAAGTATTAAACCGTATGGAGCAGAAAAATGTCAGTACTCTTCTGGTGACCAGTTATCTGGAAAATGAGGGCAAATCTACAGTGGCGGCTAATATTGCGCTGGCTTTGGCTCAAACAGGGAAAAGGGTGGTTCTGATGGATCTGGATCTGCGCAAACCTTCGCAATACAAGATTTTTGAGAGGAATGATCTGGAACGTGATGTCCTGGGGAACGTCCTGAGTGGAAAACCACTGAAAGAAGATTTGATCGATTATTTAGAGGAGAAAAGCCTTTTCGCGGTATTGAACACGAAAGAGTACTCCAGGTCCACGGAGATGCTGACCACTGGAAAACTGGAGACGATTCTGGAATATCTGAGAGAAGCCTTTGATTATGTAATTATTGATACACCACCCATGGCTTATGTGGCGGATACGGAGGAGATTGCCAATCTGGCGGATGCATCGCTGATCGTGGTAAGAGAGCATATAGCGGTGGCAAAAGATATTAATGATATGCTGGATGTGCTGAATGGCTGCAGGGCTGTTCCTATTGGCTGTGTTTTCAATGACGCCCACAGCAGTGCAGGTATGGCCGGATTCAGAGGTTACGGTTACGGAAAAGGTTATGGTTACGGCTATGGTTATGAGAATTACTATGGAAAGTCGGTCAAATAGGACGTGCCTGATGAGGAGTGACAATGAGTAAAGAATATAGTGAGGAAAGAGACGATAAAACAGAGAACCAGGAAAAAACCGAAGAGGGACTTTGGGATATCAGCGTGATCGTTGATGACGCGTTCAAGGGGCTGCGGCGTTACTGGATCTTACTTCTGGTAATGGCAAGCTTGTGTGCCAGTTTGTTTTACTTTCGGGCAAAGAGTACTTATGTACCAAAGTACAATGCTTCCATGACTTTTATCGTGAATACGACACTGGCTGTCAATTATAACGCAGAGTATTATAATAAAGCGACCGCGTCCCAGATTGCGAAGACCTTTCCTTATATTATTTCCAACACTGCGCTGCAGCATATTATTGCGGATGATCTGGGGGTCAGCGAGATACCGGGTACTATTGACGCGAAAGCTATGGAGGATACCAATCTGATCACCATCAGTGTCATTGCCAATGAGGGAAATATGGCATATGATATCCTGCAGTCGGTGATCCGAAATTATCAGCAGGTGGCAAAGGCGGTGATCGGAGAGACGGAATTGAATGTTGTGGATGAAACAGGTATTCCCACAGAACCGGTAAACTCTGACAGCGCCAGGTCGGCAGCGAAGAAAGGCTTTTTGATCGGTCTGGCAATTGACGCGGTGATCTTGCTCCTCTACGCAATGACCAGAAAGACGATCCGAAGAGAAGAGGATTTAAAAAAATTACTGAATGTAAAATGCCTTGGCGCTATACCAAGAGTAAAATTAAAGAAGCGCAGTGACCGGGAGAAAAACCGGGTGATGATCGATAATCGGGGAGTGTCTTATGGATTTATTGAAGCCACCCGTACTGTGCGCACCAGAATCGAGCGTGATGCGGCGGAGACGGGAGCCAGAGTGTATATGGTATCCAGCGCCGTTACGGGGGAGGGCAAGAGTACTGTCGCGTCAAATCTGGCTCTTTCTCTTGCGGGAAAGGGAAAGAAAGTACTGCTGATCGATCTGGATCTGCGTAATCCCTCCGTGACAGAGGTGCTGGGAATCAAGGATGTGAAAAAGGGTCTGATCGATGTGTTGACGGACAAGGCTTATCTGATGGAAGTAATCACGGATTACGGGCAAAGCGGTCTGAAGGTACTGCCGGGGGGAGAGCCGGTACGGACCACGGCCAGGATTTTGAGTAACCAGAGAATTGAGCTTCTTTTTGAGTCCCTCCGTAGGGCAGCAGATTACATTATTGTGGACACACCGCCCAGTGGTCTTCTGATGGATGCGGCCCAGATCGTAAAGTGGGTGGATGCGGGTATCTTTGTGGTGCGGCAGGATTATGCGCCGGTGGAGCGGATTCTGGACGGTATTGAGATGCTTTCTGATACGGGGCTGCGGCTGGCCGGCTGTGTGATGAATTATACGGAGGCGGGGATTACCGGCTATGGATACGGATATAGTTACGGCCGCTACGGTTACGGGAAATACGGTAAATATGGAACGAGCAAATATACCGAAAAAACACAGGGCGGGACAAACCATTAGAAAATAGGTATCTGCATATGAGAAAAATAGGTAGAAAACTGAGAGAGGATAAGATATGGAGCCGCAGGATCTTTCTGATCTTACTGGATATACTGGTAATCTCGCTGTCGGGTGCATTGGCTCTTCTCACCAGATTTGAGTTTATCTGGTCGGATATCGATCAGAGTTTTGTGGATGCATTTGTTTGTTATTTGCCGATGCATCTGGTAATTACATTGGGCATATTCTGGGCATTTCGATTGTACCACAGCTTGTGGAAATATGCCAATCTGAATGAAATCGTAACGATATGTTTCGCCTGCGCGTTGGCTGAAATTGCCGATTTCATGGTAATCCGGGGGATGAAAGGGTATTTGCCTCGTTCCTACTATCTGCTGAATGTAATGTACACGTCTTTTGGCATCAGCTTAGTTCGCTTCTCCTATCGTTGTGTGCGCATGATGCGGCGCAGGCTGAGAGAAGAAGGAAACGTCAAAAACGTGATGGTTGTTGGTGCCGGAGCTGCCGGTACCATGATCATCAAGGAAATGATAGACAGCCGATATCTGCATTGTAAAGTGAAGTGCATCATCGATGATGATCGTGCAAAGAGGGGATGCTATATTCACGGTATCCGTGTAGTGGGGGGACGTGATATGATACTGAACAGTGCGAAAAAGTATCAGATCCGCCAGATCATTATTGCCATGCCTTCCCAGTCTCAGCGCACCATCCGGGAGATTCTGGATATCTGTAAGGAGACGGACTGTGAGTTGAAGACCCTTCCCGGGATGTATCAGCTGGTGAACGACGAGGTGCAGGTGAAGCACCTGAGAGATGTAGATATCAATGATCTGCTGGCAAGAGATACCGTTGTGATCGATGATGTCTCCATCTCCGGGTACATAGCCGGAAAGATCGTTCTGGTGACCGGTGGTGGAGGATCTATTGGAAGTGAGTTGTGCCGTCAGATTGCGGCCAGAGAACCCAAGCAGCTGGTGATCGTAGACATTTACGAGAATAACGCGTATGATATACAGCAAGAGCTGATAAGCCGCTATCCGAAACTGGATCTGAAGGTACTGATCGGATCCGTGCGCAACACGAAGCGCATGGATGATATCATGGGCACCTACCGCCCGGACGTTGTCTATCACGCGGCGGCTCATAAGCATGTGCCGCTGATGGAGATCAGCCCGGACGAGGCCATCAAGAATAATGTGCTGGGCACCCTGAAAACCGTGCAGGCGGCAGATAAATGGGGCGTGAAACGATTTGTTCTGATCAGCACGGACAAGGCGGTGAATCCCACCAACATTATGGGGGCATCCAAGCGCCTCTGCGAAATGATCATCCAGATGTATGACCGCCGCTCCGAAACGGAGTTTGTAGCGGTACGCTTTGGCAACGTGCTGGGCAGTAATGGCAGTGTGATCCCGCTGTTTCGCAGACAGATTGCAAATGGCGGCCCGGTGACGGTGACCCATCCGGATGTCATCCGCTATTTTATGACGATACCGGAGGCAGTCTCGCTGGTGCTCCAGGCGGGTATGTACGCGAAAGGCGGCGAGATTTTTGTCCTGGATATGGGAGAACCGGTAAGGATTTTGGATCTGGCTAAGAACCTGATCCGCCTCTCCGGCCTTAAGGAGGGCGAGGATATTGAGATCGTCTTTACGGGGCTGCGCCCCGGAGAGAAGCTCTACGAGGAACTTCTGATGGATGAGGAGGGGCTGAGGGAGACGGAAAATAAGCTGATATACATCGGAAAGCCCATTGAGTTTGACGAAGAATGGTTTGAACAGGAACTGAAGAATCTGAGGAGAGCCGCCGAGGGTGAGGCGAAGGATATCCGCGAGATGGTACGAAGAATGGTGCCGACGTACCAATCGGATAATGCGGATAGATAGCATATGTCTGCAAGGATGATAAAGAATGTACAAAGAATATATAAAACGCTTCATCGATATTATTCTTTCCGTATCAGGAATGATCCTGGCATTTTGGCTTTATTTGCTCATAATTGTTGCAATTAAAATGGATGATCCGGGTCCGGTGTTTTTTAAACAGGAAAGGATTGGTGTGCACAAGAAAAAATTTTTCTTATGGAAGTTTAGAACCATGAAAGCGTCGACGCCCCATGATACCCCAACCCATTTGTTGGAAAATCCAGATCAATATATCACTCGCGTGGGTAAGTTTCTCCGAAAGAGTTCGCTGGATGAAATACCCCAGCTTTGGAATATTCTGAAAGGCGACATGAGTGTCATCGGTCCCCGTCCGGCACTATGGAATCAATATGATTTGCTTGAGGAAAGAGACAAGTATGGGGCAAATGATGTGAAACCGGGATTGTCCGGTTGGGCACAGATTTGCGGGCGTGATGAACTTGAAATTGAGGAAAAAGCCCGCCTGGACGGTGAATATGTTCGAAAAATGAGCTTTCTCTTTGATTGTCGTTGCTTTTTTGGAACTGTGATCGGAACACTCAGAGCCGATGGAGTTGTTGAAGGCGGTACTGGAAAGATACATAAGGCGGGATTGAGAAAATGAAATTTCTGATTATTACGAATCATTCTTATATGCTGTGGCAGTTCCGAAGGGAAGTAATTGTTGAATTACAAAGACGGGGGGAGGTTGTTGTCAGTACGCCGTTTGTCGGTCACGAAGAAGATTTTGAGGAAATGGGCTGCCGGATGATAAATACAGAATTAGACAGGCGCAGCATAAATCCAGTCACCGACCTGAGATTGTACTGGTTTTATAAAAAACTGTTAAAGACGGAAAGACCGGATATAGTGATTACTTATTCTATCAAGCCAAATGTTTATGCGGGTTATGCGTGCAGAAGATTGAAAATTCCATATTGTGTAAATGTTCAGGGGCTTGGGACGGCATTTCAAAAGAGGTTAACGGCTTTAATTGCTGCCTTTATGTATAAGATTGCTTTGAAGAATGCAAAGGCGGTCTTTTTTGAAAATACAGTCAATGCAGAAGAATTTGCAAGGGCTGGGATCGTTTTGGCGGACAAAGAAATTGTTTTACCTGGAGCCGGAGTGAATTTGGATTATTATAAGTTTGAACCCTATCCCGCCGAAGAAGGAGGGATCCGTTTCTTATTTCTTGGAAGAATTATGAAGGAAAAGGGTGTGGACGAGTTATTTGATGCCGCTAAAAAGCTTAAGGGAAAATACGGTGACAAAATTAAGATTGACCTGGTCGGCTTTTTTGAGGATGAATACAAAGAAACTGTAAATCAATTAGCAGCAGATGGAATAGTGGCGTTCCATGGCTTTCAGGAGGAACCGAGGCCGTTTTACGCTGCAGCCCATTGCATAGTCCTTCCCAGCTATCATGAGGGTATGAGCAATGTCCTGTTGGAAGCAGCGGCAACCGGAAGAGCATTAATAGCCAGTGATATTCCGGGGTGTCGCGAGGCGGTTGACGATGGCGTGAATGGTTTCATTTGCAAAGGGATGGATAGTGAAAGCCTGGCAAAATGCATGGACAGGTTTATGCTTCTGGATTCCGCATCCCGCAAAGCGATGGGGATGCGCGGAAGAAGAAAAATGGAAGAAGTGTTTGATAGAAATATGGTGGTAAATGAAACTCTCACAGCTATTGCGGGAGAAACGGTTACCGGATGAAAGTACAGGGGAGACTATGGTAAATCAGTATATCCTAATCTTTGTTTGGCTGGGATTTTGTGCTATAATAGCTGAAAAATCAAGTGTGATAAAAACAGAAGTAGTTTGCGGGGGAACAGTGGAGAGGTTTCCATGGTGGTTTGCGTTTGTTGCTTTTGTGCCGGTGATCTGGATGGCGGGGCATAGAGGAAATGTTGGCGACACCGGGGCATATTTGAGTGGATTCCTTAACATGCCGGACTCGTTTGCCGGAATTCCGGCATATGCGGAAACACAGGCAAAGGATCCTGGATTTTACGTCTTTTCCGCAATATTGAAACAATTTATTGGGAATCACAGCGTTCGGTATTTTACAGTTCTCGCTGCCATTCAGGGAATCATTTTACTGACCGTATATCGTAAATATTCATCAGCTTATATTGTCTCTCTTTTCTTGTTTCTTGCTTCAACGGATTACATTTCCTGGATGTACAACGGAATTCGGCAGTTTATGGCAGTGACGATTATATTTGGGGGCACCTCATTAATGTTGAGGAATAAGTATGTTTCTTTAATTCTTGTCATACTTCTTGCGTCTCTATTTCATCAATCAGCGCTGATCATGATACCAATCGTATTGATCGCGCAGGGAAAGGCATGGAATACACGTACACTTCTCTTTATTGCAATTATCATTATAGCAGTTCTCTTTGTTGGCCGGTTTACGAGCTTGTTGGATGCCGTACTTGAAGAGACGCAGTATGCCAGCGTAGTAAGCGATTATACATCGTGGAATGATGATGGTACAAATCCTATTCGGGTTCTTGTATACTCCTTGCCCGCAATCCTTGCGTTCCTTGGAAGGAAAAGAATCATGTATGAGGATGACCAACTTATCAATCTGTGTACAAATTTTTCGTTGGTCACTGCCGGATTGTATCTGGTTTCCATGTTCACAAGCGGTATTTTTCTGGGAAGACTTCCGATCTATACCAGTTTATATAGCTACATTTTGCTGCCGTGGGAGATTGAGAATCTGTTTATAAGGGAATCCAAAAGGTTGATGTATGTGGCGATGATTGTTGGTTATCTGGGGTTTTATTATTATCAGATGCATGTGGGTTTTCGACTATTATGAGGTGTATATGAATGAAAATTGCAATCATGCTTGCGTTACACAACAATCCCAAACAGGCGAACATCTTTATGAAACAATGCATACAAAATGAGGGCTGTCATGTTTTTGTTCATATTGATAAGAAGGGTCTGGATATTAAAAGTGAACTGATAGCGCATGGGCGTATTCACATCCTTCCAAAATCGTATTCCGTCCGCTGGGGGGATTATAGCCAAATTGAATATGTCATTGAACTGATGAAGTATGCAAAAGACTTTGGAGAGTTTGACTATTATTCAATACATAGCGGCAATGATTTAATGGTCCGGCCTTTCTGTGAATTATCAGATTTTTTAAAAACAGATAATAAGTATGCATACTTAGACTGTGAGAGCCTTCCGTGGAGTGAGTGGCAGTATGGCGGAGGCCTGGGCAGATTAGCCTTGCCATGGCCCAGATGGATGAGAAGCAGGCTAAAGCCGAATTCTGTACAAAGATATCTTAGATCGCTATATGGTCATCTGTATGGATGGCATCTTATCCCCGGGAAAAAGCTTCCGGCAGAGATACCGTTTTGGGGAAAAGCAGCTTGGTATACACTTAGAAGTGACTGTGTTGAAAAGTGCCTTGATTATATTTGTATGCATCCGGAATTTCTTGATCTGTTCAGAGAATCGCTTTGCGGTGATGAGATCTTCTTTAACACGCTGGTAAATATGACAGCTGAAGATGAAGTGGTGGAGCGGCACAATAACCTTCGTTATGTTGATATGAGAACGGTAGATAAAAAAGTTGTTGGAGCTCCAAAAACTCTGACCATGAGCGATGTAGAGAAAATTCGAAAATCGGGTGCTTTTTGGGCACGTAAGTTTGATGCTCAGGTTGATGAAGAAGCAGTTTATCACTTTTCTACAATGTAGATGCTTTTTATAACGAACGTCTGCAGGTAGAATGATGTTGTACGAGGTAAATTGCGATTGGAATAGGGGACAGTGAGACAATGAACCATAGACCGGAAGTATCAATAATAATGGGAGTATTTAATGGAGCTGCCACATTGTGGGCTGCTATTGAATCAATTCGGCGGCAGACTTTTGAAGATTGGGAATTTATTATTTGTAATGATTGTTCCACAGATAACACTCTGGATGTATTACAAGAATTTGCAGATAGAGATAGCCGCATAAAGATAATTTGCAACGAACAGAATTGTGGATTGGCGGCATCATTGAATCATTGCTTAGAGTTTGTACAGGGAGAATATGTTGCACGGATGGATTGTGATGATGTATCACTCCCCCAGCGTATAGAACGCCAGATTGCGTACTTGAAAGATCATCCGGAATACGATCTGGTGGGAACCTATATGCAAGCATTTGATGATTGTGGGAAAAAGGAAATCGTACAGACAAAGCTGCGGCCGGAAAGATATGATTTACCAAAGGGAGCGCCGTTTTGTCATGCCACGATCGTCATGCGCACAGAGGCGATGAAGAAACTAAATGGATATTGTGTTTCAAACCATACACTTCGCACGGAAGATATTGATCTTTGGTATCGTTTCTTTGCGGCAGGGTTTGTCGGGGGAAATATCCCGGAACCGTTGTATCTTGTGCGTGTAGATGAGGCAGCGTATAAACGTCGAAAGCTAAAATATATGCTGCATGCGTCCTATATCGTTTGGTATGGATGCGATATGCTTGAGCTTCCGCTTTATTATAAGATATATTGTATCAAACCGATTATGTCGTGGCTGCTTCCCAGGAAAATTAAAATGTCAATGAGGAAGTGGATCATCAAGTGAGTGTGGCAATGAGATGATGGATAATATCCTGTGAGCATTTTGCAGTAGTTTAATTAAGAGAAAAGAAGGCACTGATGGGGGAGGGCAATATGGTTAGAATCCTCTTTCTGATCCACAATCTTGGTCAAGGCGGAGCTGAAAAGGTTCTCGTGAATTTGGTCAATAACATGGATCGCACAAAATTCGACATTTCGCTTACAGTCTTGTTTGGTGGTGGAGTGAACGAGCAGTTTATTAAGCCGGATATTCACTTCCATTCTGTTTGGCCAAAAGAAGTTCCCGGCAACAGTAAGCTGATGAAATTACTGTCGCCGCAGCAATTGCATAAGCTTTGCGTTAAGAAACGGTATGACATTGAGATTGCTTACTTAGAAGGACCATCAGCCAGGGTGATTTCCGGGTGCTGTTTCCCAAATACCAGATTGATAAGCTGGGTACACGCCGAACAGCGCACACGGGTAGCGGCGTCTCGCAGTTTTCGTTCTGAAAGAGAAGCGGATGGTTGCTATAACCGATTTGATCGGGTTGTGTGTGTTTCGGATACGGTAAAAAGGGATTTTGAATCCATAATAAGACTTGAACAGGAATGTATTGTTTTGTATAACACGGTTGAGTCAGAGCAAATTCGGGAACTTTCAAAAGACGATGCTCCGGAAGTGATAGATGATGGTTGTATCCGGCTTGTCGCAGTCGGAACATTGAAAGAAGTCAAGGGCTTTGACCGGCTGCTCCGTATTGTAAAGCGATTGAGGGACGAAAAAAGGGAGGTTCACCTATATCTTATTGGCCGAGGCAAATTAGCGAAACAATTTGAGCGATTCATTATAGAAAACAGGCTTGATGACTGTGTAACCATGTTGGGGTATCAAACCAATCCGTATAAATATGTGACAAAATGCGATCTGTTTGTCTGTTCCAGCTACTCAGAGGGTTTTTCCACTGCAGCGACAGAGGCTTTAATTGTTGGAACGCCGGTGATCACGACATTGGTTTCCGGTGTGAAGGAAATGCTGGGAGAGAACAACGAGTATGGAGTTGTCACAGAGAATGAAGAGGAAGCGCTTTATCGGGGAATAAAACAATTATTAGATTATCCGGACCTGTTGGATTACTATAGAAAGCAGGCATTGATTAGAGGGAAGGACTTCAGCACTGAGCATACTGTAGAAGCAGTTGAGGATATGTTACTGTCCCTTTGAGGAGTAGAATATGGATATCATTAAGGAAATCGTATACAGATTTCGAGGCGATTACACAACTGAAAAACTGATTTCAATGGGAATGAAAGTTGGAAAAAACTTTAAGCGGTTAAATGGAGTTATTCTAGATCCTGCCCATTGTTGGTTGATCGAAATTGGGGATAATGTTACGATGGCTCCAAGAGTTCACATTCTTTGTCATGATGCGAGCACCAAAACGTTTCTCGGCTATACCAAAATTGGACGAGTGACCATAGGGAATAATGTTTTTGTTGGCGCTGAGTCTGTTATCCTACCCGGCGTGACGATCGGCAATAACGTTGTGATCGGTGCGAACAGCACGGTAACTCATGATGTGCTGGATAATACAGTCGTTGCCGGGACACCGGCAAAACAAATTTGCACCTTGGATGAATATCTAAATAAAGAGAAGAAAAGAATGGGGAAATCTCCGGTTTTTGATGATACATATACGTTGCCCCAAAAAATCTCAATGGAATTGCGGATGACACAGAAAGAAGCACTAACCGGGAAGATAGGGTATATTGACTGATGGAGATGGATAAGATTTCGATTATTGTGCCTGCATACAACATCGAGCATTACATTGAGAATACCGTAAAAAGCATCTGCGACCAAACGTATCGGAATCTGGAAATCATTTTGGTGGATGACGGGTCAATGGATCGTACGCCGGAAATTCTTGATCGACTAGCTGAGAAAGATGACCGGATTCGTGTCATTCATAAGGAGAACGGTGGTGCGACCAGCGCTCGCCTTTGCGGCGTTAAAGTAGCAACAGGTGAATGGATCGGCTTTGTTGACGGCGATGATTATATTGAGCCGGAAATGTATGAAATGCTGATTGGAAACGCAAAAAAATATGGAGCAGATATTTCGCATTGTGGCTATCAGATGATATTTCCCAGCCGGGTCGATTACTACTACAACACAGGCTGTCTTGCGGAGCAAGACAACCTAACAGGTCTGAAAGACTTGCTAGAAGGCTCATTTATTGAACCGGGTCTGTGGAACAAACTCTTCCGCAAGACCTTGTTCTACAACTTGATGCACGACAATGTGATGGACAATAAAATTAAGAATTATGAAGATCTGCTGATGAATTACTACTTGTTTCAATCTGCCAGAAAAACCGTTTATTATGATATTTGCCCGTATCACTATGTTCTTCGCCCAAATTCTGCTGCAACGTCAGGTATGAACGAACATAAGCTGAGAGACCCGATTCGTGTTATGAGCAAGATATGCGAAGAAACAGTTGAATGCCCCGAACTGAATCATTTGGCGGAAAAGCGCCTTACAGGGCAAATGATTGATGCGGCAGTGATGCCGTTAGGGCAACAGCCGGATGTGATTTCTTCGTTTCGTCGTGAAATGTGCGTGGAGCTGCGTAAACGGCTGCCGTATGTTCTCAAGTCTAGCTATATGGGTATCAATTTAAAATTCAAAGCGCTATGGGTATCGATTTGGCCAGCAAGCTATCGTTTCGTACATACAATATATGCAAAAGCAATAGGATTAGACCGAAAATACAGAGTAGAGTGAGGTGTGAGTTGATGGGTTTAATCAGTGTTATTGTACCCGTTTATAAAGTGGAGCAATATCTGGATCGATGTGTTGAATCCATTGTCAATCAGACCTATCAACATCTCGAGATCATTCTGGTAGATGACGGTTCGCCGGATCGCTGCCCCGAAATGTGTGACGAGTGGGCGGAGAAAGACAGTCGTATCAAAGTGATTCATAAGGAAAATGGCGGACTGTCTGACGCAAGAAATGCGGGGTTGGAAGCAGCAACAGGGCAATATATTGCGTTCGTTGACAGTGACGATTGGATTGATAAAACATTTATTGATTACCTATACCGAGCGATTACAGATACTGGCGCGGATTTATCTGCTTGCGATGTTTGCTTTGTTCCGGATGGTGAAGAGCTTCCTGATTGTATGGAGTCATTTGGAACGGTTCAGACTTGTTTTCCTGAAGAGGCAATTGGGGAACTTTTAAAGGGAAGCAGCTTCAGGGCGACTGTCTGGAACAAAATCTATAAGGCAGAGCTACTTTACGGAGAGACATTTGAGATAGGACGACTACATGAAGATGAGTTTTTCAGCTATCGAATCTTTGATAAATGCAGTCGGTTGGCATTTGTAGATCTTCCGCTTTATTGCTACCGCCAGCGAGCGGACAGTATTATGTCCACTTATTCCATCGGGCATTTGGATGCATTAGAGGCATACAGCAGGAGACTTGAATTACTGAAACATAAGTATCCGGATCTGTATCGGCGAGATAAGGTGTTATTTTGTGTAGCTTGCCTGAACTTATATTGCGATGCGCTGATGCATCAATTTGACAACAATATAGTGGCACGGAACAGAATTAAAGAATATCGCAGAAGGATTCATTTTTCGTTCAGCGAGATCGTGCGTCATTCCCTAAAAAAAAAGATTTACATCATTGGCTCACTGCCGTTGATCATTGATTTATTTGCGAAATTACGAGTGTGTAGAGGATATCAACAAGATGGGTAATTTGCCGCAGCGAATAAAAAAAAGATACGACATAACAGCGAGAAATTGGAGGAACGATTGCAAGTTCTCCAAAGAGCTTGCCGTATATCGATTGATCGGAGATTTGTGCGGTAGAGCGCACATGAAGGGATTAGGCGCTTGGGGGAAAAGTAAAAAGGATGCGTGGATTTTAAATTACCTGAATGAGATGTTAAGCCCGATCATGAAAAGATATAGGTACATAGATCGCACGGGTATACGGTTAGAAAACGCCCCCATCTGGGTCTGCTGGTGGACAGGCGAAGTAACGGCACCGCCTCTTGTAAAGCAGTGCATCAAAAGCATCCGAAAGAATGCGGGAGATCGCCCTGTTCATCTGATTTCGGAAGAGAATTATAGGGATTATTTTGAACTTCCTGATTACATTATGCGGAAAATGAAGAACGGGCAGATTGGACTGGCCCATTTTTCGGATTATCTGCGTGTTTCTCTGCTGAAGAAATATGGCGGTCTTTGGCTGGATGCGACTATATTTTGCGCTGAGAAGATACCCGAAGAGTATTTTAAATTTCCCTTTTTTACCGGCAAGAGTGAATACAGGGAAAGCAACTACATTTCCTGTTTTCAGTGGACTACATTTTGCCTGGGCGGCTGGAGAGGAAACGTTTTTTATTCATTTATGAAGGATGCCTTTGAACGTTATTGGAAGAGTGCAGATACAGCGATTGATTATCTTTTCTTTGACTATTTGATATATTTAGCAAAGGAGAATGTCCCTGCAGTTGAGAAATTGATGGATGCGGTCCCGGTGAATACCCCCCACCGTGATGACCTGCAGGCTGCCATGAATATGGGACTTCCAGCAGAAGAATTTTGGAACGTAGTCCGGCCGGACACGGCTCTGTATAAGCTTTCATGGAGAGAAACGTATGCACTTGAAACGAAAGACAGCGCAGAAAGCATATATGGCTATTTTTTACACATGGAAATATGAGGTGTGAAGGATGATTTCGAAAGTGATTCATGCATGTGTTCTATACAAAACAGGGTGGAATTCGGAATAGATCGGCAATATAGCAATATTAAGAAAAGAGATTGGACATTACAAAAAGAGGGGAGATAGAGAAAAATGAATTTTAAATTCAAAATTACAGTCTTCACTCCCACATACAACCGGGCATATATGCTTCACAACCTCTATGAATCACTGCAACGGCAAACTTTTCGTGACTTTGAATGGCTGGTAGTGGACGATGGCTCTACCGACTGTACTGAAGCGCTGTTTACTGAGTGGATAAAGAACGAGAAGAAATTTACTATACAATATTTTAAGCAGCCCAATGGCGGTAAGTGCCGAGCGATTAATTATGCCCTTGATTTGGCACAGGGAGAGCTGTTCTTCACGGTTGATTCGGATGATTATCTCACCGATGATGCATTGGAAAAAATCGCAGCATGGGCGGACACATTGCCACAAAATGCTTCTTATTGTGGGGTGGCAGGTAATCTTGGAACGGGTAAGGATGATGTGAAAAACGGTTTGTTTGATGGCGAATACTATGATGGTGATTTGCTTGACCGATACAAAAAGGTAGATGGCGAAAGAGCGGTTGTCGTATATACGGATATACATCGATGCTATAAATACCCGGAATTCAACGGCGAAAAATTTATGACAGAAGCAGTTGCTTGGAATCGCATGGCCCACGATGGCTATAAAATGCGTTTCTATAACGACATCATTTGGATTTACGAGTACCGGGAAGACGGCCTGACCAAAGCTGGCAATCAACTGTTCATTAATAATCCACATGGCTATGGCCTGTGGCTAAAAGAGAAGGCAGAATTTACAGGCGCAAAATGGATCGGCAAACTGAGATTATACTATACATTCACCTGTGAGTTGCTTAATTATCATGATAAGCGTACAATAGCAGAGTGTATCGGCACATCAACGCCTGTGATTGTACTGTGCAGTGCTGTACACAATATGGTCCGTTTTTTTAGGGGGAAAAGATAAATGGGAATGTTCAGCCGTATCTGGACAAGCTATCAGGCAAGGGTCGCTCAGCCGAAAATGCAGGCTAATTTTGAGAAAACGAAGTGCGGAAAGAAGATTGCGCAATACAAAAACGTTTATGTCGGCAGAAGGTGCTTTTTGATAGGGAACGGTCCCAGTTTGTCCGCGAAAGATTTAACCGTCTTGCACCGACACGGAGAAATTACATTTGCCTTTAATCGGATTTATTACATGTTCGAACAGACGACCTGGCGCCCAACTTTTTACATTTCCCAGGATGAAAAGATGCTGCAGGGTTGTGCCGATGTGGTAGATCGGCTGGATCTGCCCCGGAAACTTATTCCTATTCAGTTGAACTGGTACTATGGCATCAATATCCATGATGCAATTTATTTCAACATGAATTGGCAGCAGACAGAGAATCCCATGCAATTTCTGTTTAGCGATGATGCCGCGCATGAGCTGGATTGTGCCAGTACCGGCATGTATACTGCAGCACAGCTGGCTGCATACATGGGCTTTAAGGAGATATACCTTTTGGGCGTGGATCACCATTTCCGCGTTAGCCAGAACAATCAAGGCAAAATTGTGGTCGACTCCTCTGTGAAAGATTATTTTACGGACAAATATAATGGGGATAAGGAGAACCTTTATATCCCCAACACGGAAAAAAGCACGCTTACTTATATAGCAATGAAGCTGCAGTGCGATAAACGAGGCATTCAGATTTTTAACGCAACCAGAGGCGGAAAGCTGGAGGTGTTTCCGAAAGTGGAGTTTGACACGCTTTTTACCGGCTAAAAGAAAGGATACATTTATGGCAGACACAACAAGAGAGCAGTACTATACATTAATAACTGCAAAACACAACTGGTTTGATCTGAACCTGAAGGAAGTGTGGCAATATCGAGACTTGATTGTCCTTTTCACCAAGCGCAACTTTCAGGTCCGATATAAGCAGACGATCCTCGGCCCTGCATGGCTGTTTATTAACCCGATTATCTCCAGTTTGATCTACTGCTTTATCTTTGGGAGAATCGCCGGCATTGGCACGGGAGAAGTGCCTCAACTGCTTTTTTATATGTCGGGAAATGCGATTTGGGCGTTCTTCTCCAGCAGTGTGAATAGAAATGCGTCAACATTTACGGCCAACGCAGCCTTATTTGGAAAGGTATATTTTCCCCGGCTCACGATGCCAATTTCTAATGTACTGACGTCGGTTCTGGAATTCGGTATCCAGATGATTTTAGTCCTGCTGTTCCTGATTTATTACGTGATCATGGGTGTGGTACATCCAAACTTACTGGCATGGCTGTTGGTGCCTGTGATACTGCTGCATCTAGGCGTTATGGGCATGGGCTGCGGCATTATTATTTCCAGTCTGACGACAAAATATCGTGATCTGTCCATCCTGGTCACCTTCGCAATCCAGCTGTGGATGTACATCACCCCTGTTGTTTACCCGCTGTCTCAGGCAGGTAAGGGATGGATTAGAATGATCTTGCTTATCAATCCGGTAACAGCTCCTGCTGAGGCATTTCGCTATGCTGTCCTGGGACAAGGAGAGATCCTTGCGATGCCGCTCGTTTGGTCTTGGACATTTACAATAGTTGTGGTACTGGCGGGAATCATGATTTTTAACAAGGTGGAAAGAACCTTTATGGATACAGTGTAAGGAGAGAAACGATGGAGCAAAGTATAGAAAAAGGTGAAGTTGCCATTCGGATCTCCGGCATAAAAAAAATGTACAAGCTGGGTCAGATAGGCGGCGGAACGCTGCAGGCAGACCTGCAAAGCTGGTGGGCGCGGAAACGAGGCAAAGAGGATCCAAATACGAAAATCGGGCAGAAACAGCGTCTTGTAGGACAGACTTTCATGGCGCTAAACGGGATCGATCTGACTGTTTACAAAGGCGAAGCACTTGGCATTATTGGCGGCAATGGGGCAGGTAAAAGCACTCTGCTGAAGCTGCTTTCCCGCGTGACCGCCCCGACAGACGGAACGATTGAAATCTACGGACGAATTGCCTCCATGCTGGAAGTAGGTACCGGATTTAACGGCGAGATGACCGGTCGTGAGAATGTTTACATGAACGGCGCCATCTTAGGCATGACAAAAGCAGAGATTGATGCTAAAATGGAAGATATTATTGAGTTCTCTGAGGTGCGGGATTTTATTGATACACCTGTCAAACGCTATTCCTCTGGTATGTACGTCAAGCTGGCCTTCTCTGTGGCTGCTCATCTTGACAGCGAAATTATGATTATGGATGAAGTGCTGGCAGTTGGTGACATGGCCTTTCAGAAGAAGTGTCTTGACAAGATGCGGGAAGCGGCCAAAAGGGAAGGCCGCACTGTCCTTTATGTCAGCCATAACATGAACACCATACGGCAGTTGTGTGATCGGTGCGTTGTGTTGGATAAGGGGAAGGTTGCGTTTGAGGGGGATGTGGAGGAAGCAATACAGATTTATTGGGGAACATCGGGTGTTCTTAGCACATTTTATAAATATGGGAAGGAATACCACTCCAATCATAGATCGTTCGGAAAGCTGGTGCTACAATCTCTTTCTGTTCTTAATTCTTCTAATATGAGATTTGATTATGGATCGCCGATTTGTTTGAAGCTAGTGTGTTCTGTTTCAGGGCAGCTAAAAAATGTAAAGTTTAGATTTGAGATTCAGTATCAAGACGGCTCAAAGGTAGGAACGGTTTTTTCTGATTACGGGGTAGACTTTTTCTCGGCACAGGAGAGGTATATAGAACTGATATTTGATACTGAGCATCTTGCACCCGGAAAATATCGTGTTGATATAATTGCTTTTACTTATAACGAGTTTAGAGCTGAGGCGTTTCTGGATGGTGTGTATCCCGGCTTTTCCTTCGAGATTAATGACACGCTAAATGAACGGAATGAACTTGTATGGATGCATCAATATTGGGGAAGTGTGCATCTGCATGACGCAAAGATTGTGGGGGGGGGGTGACCGGACGTGCCTGCGATTAGTATAATTGTTCCGGCCTACAATGTAGAAAAATATATTAATCGTTGCGTGGACAGCATTCTTGCCCAAACCTTCAAAGATTTCGAACTGATCTTTGTGGATGATGGTTCACCGGATAATTGCGGTGCAATTTGCGATGAATACGCTGCGAGGGATAACCGGATTAAAGTGATTCACCAGAAAAATGCCGGAGTTTCTGTAGCTAGAAATAATGGTGTAAAAGAGGCAAATGGTAAATATATCACTTTTATAGATAGCGATGACTGGGTTTCATCAAAATGTCTCGAGAGAATGTATTTTGCTTGCGAAGAAAACAATGCACAGATGGCCATATGTGATATTGCCATGGTTGATACAGAGAGTGTTGAGACGCCAATTCCAGTGAACGAACGTATTACGACGGGGGAGGATGCACTGAAAAAGTATGGGATCTTGATGGATTCACGATTCAGAGGCCCATACGCGAAATTGGTCAAGCGTGAGATTGTGTTGGAGCATCCGTTCCCGGCAGGCAGAACATACGGGGAGGATTCTGCATGTGTGTATTTGTGGATGTGGGATGCGAAAAAGGTCGCAGATATAGAAGAAAAACACTATTACTATCTTCAACGAACTGAAAGTGCGGTACATACTGCATATGGATGGCATAGGCTTGGCGTCTTTGACACATATAATGAGATGTTGGTGTTTTATCGGTCGATAGGTATGGAAAAGTTGCTCGACCGCACATTGTGCATATATTTAGACGACATGATTGTCGGATATGAGATTTGTATTGCAGATCATAAAATGGATATTGCTCAGAGGCTGCAGCAGATGATACATCAGGTTCTGCGCGAATGGTGTGGCTATAGTGAGAGTGGGATCATTGAGCATAGAGAAAAAATGGTTCATATTTTGTCTAAAATGAATGCTGATACAGTTAGAGAGGTATATATCGTATTGTGCGCAAATCGAATGGCCACACATATACAACATCATACTCAAATCCCTGGGTTGCAGAAAAGATTGAGAAGATTTCTGTTAAGATATCATCCTAAAGTTAATCAATGTCCGTTTGCATATGAGTCGGCGTTTCCTCGATTGATGAATTTATATTGGATTGTCGTCGCGCAGGTTCGTAAGAGAAGGAGAGAATGAAATGCCTTTGGTCAGTGTAATTGTTCCTGTCTACAACACAGAGCAATACCTTCAACGCTGTATTGACAGTATCCTTGCGCAAACCTTCAAAGATTTTGAACTGATTTTGGTAGATGATGGTTCACCGGATAATTGTGGTGCAATTTGCGATGAATATTCCGCAAGATATGACTTTATTTTTAGCATTCATAAAGAAAATGGGGGTGTATCTGCTGCGAGAAATGATGGTGTTGGAAGGGCAACGGGGAAATATGTAACTTTTATCGATCCGGATGACTGGATTGATCGATTTTATTTAGAAAGATTGTATCGAGCATGTGAAGACAATGACGCAGATATAGCAGTTGGAAGTAGTGAGCGGATATTTTGCGAAAAAGAAGCAACGACTCCGGATGAGGAGGGAACAGTAGTCAGAAATCGCTACGAGGCATTGAACATATATGGAATGCATGGCGGTGCGGATATTAGATCATCCTGGGCGAAACTAATAAAAAGAGAGATTGTTTGTAAGGAGCTTTTTCCGATGGGACGAGTTATGGCAGAAGATGCCGCATGTGTATACCGCTGGTACTGGCAAGCAACTAAGATTGTTGAGGTGCGCGGAGCAAGGTATTATTACTTTCAGAATGCTGGCAGTATTTGTCATAGCGCATATGGTTGGCATAATATTGATTATTTTCGTACATATGATGAGATGCTGCAGTTCTATGAGGATAAAGGATTATATAAATTATTGGAGCAAAATATAGGAGATTATTTGTATTGCTTGTGTTCCGATTATGAAACTTGTATTCGACAAAATAAGAGTGAAATCGCAAGTTTCATTCAAACTATTATACACCGTGTTTTGGATAAATGGCTGAATTACAGGAATGTTGGCATCGTGGAAACAAGAGAAGGCATGATCTCTGTATTGGAAAAGGCGGGCGCACAAAACATTATGAGAAATTATGTTTCCCATTGCGCGAAGGCACTCGCAGAGCAATGTATGAAAGAGTATATTAATGATAGAAAGTACGCAGCTATACTTCGAAAAAGACTCAAAAGGATGGTTCGAACGTATTATTTTGAAATAATAGAGTTTAGCATTGTTTATGAAGCTATTTATCCTCGCGGGATGCAGCTTTACTGGATCATGCAGGCACAGATTAGTAAGCTTAGGAAAAAGACTAAAGTGTTACAAGATAAATTAATTTGAGGAAAACCATTCGATATATTAAGACAAACAACGGTTCCATTGCACGTTTTGATGATGGCGAGTTTAATGCAATATTGCGAAGAAGGGATTGAGTATTTCGGGCCTTAAATGCGGAATTATCCAAGCGTCTCGAAGATGTATTGGATAACGAGAATAAGAATCTCCTGATATGCGTACCACATTGCTTCAATACTGTAAGCAAGCTTAGCATACGAGGGAAAAATTCTGGATTGATTTGGGAAAGGAAGGAATGTACTCATTGTGGAAGGAAACTAAACGCGTCTTGGAGTAGGGAATGACTTATTCGATGGAATTCGGTCTATAAAATGAATTTTAGCCCCGGCAATAAATGCGTTTGACGTATATGATGAAATAAGACAAGGGGTGATCGACCATTATGATAAACAACTTGTTTTACTTGCGCTGGGACCGACGGCAACGGTACTTGCTTGCGATTTGTCGAAAGAAGGAATTCAGGCACTTGACATCGGACATGTGGATATAGAATACGAATGGTTCCAGAGGGGAGTTAAAGAGATAACTGTAGTTCCTGGAAAATGGACAAACGAGACCGCTGAAGGAAAGTCTTACTCTGTTTGCGTGGATCCAAATTATATAAAGCAGATTGCTTGCAGAATTGGGTGCTGAGGTAATGGGGATAGAAAAAGTAAAGTGGAAATAATTCTTTCAAAATTAAAAAAAGAGATTATGCACGTCATAGACAATAAAATGCTGCGACCTGTTCGACGCTTCAGATTAAAAAAGAAATGTGATAGCTTAATTAAGCTTACATCTAATTATGATTTGAAAAGCGCGGAAGAACAGCTTAGGGATTATCATGCATGTGGGGAGGTTGCGTTTTCACAAGATGCAATCCTTGATGCCGAATTTGATCTGATGATTGTAATCCCTGTATATAATGTTGAGCCATTTCTTGAAGAGTGCATTCAATCCGTAATCAATCAGCAGACATCATATAGTTATGTCGCCTATTTTGTTGATGACGGGTCGACTGATCGCAGCAGTGAAATATTAGAGCGACATTTTGGAGATAGGCACATTCGTATTATTCATCAAAAAAATGGAGGGTTGTCTGCTGCCAGAAATCGTGCAATAGAACATATTCTTGGAAGATATGTATTATTTCTGGATTCGGATGACTATTTGGCACCTAATGCTGTCGATGTCATGATGCGAGCAGCTGATGAATTTGATGCTGACTTGGTAGAAGGCGGCCATGTGATGTTTGAAGATAACAGACAGTTGGCTTCGGTTAAATATGGATATCAAGTAAAAAAATCTATGCTTAATGAAATAACAGGGTACCCTTGGGGTAAGTTGCTCAAGGGTACACTGTTAAAACATAACTGCTTTCCAATAGGATTATGGTATGAAGATACAGTGATAAAAACCCTGATCTGCCCGGAGTGTGAGACGATTGTCACCGTGCCGGAAGTGACATACTATTATAGACAAAATCCCAAAGGCATATCAAAGAAACATGCCGACAAACGGTGTGTTGACACTTATTGGATTACAAAACTTTATCTGGAGGAAAAATTTAGGCGTGGACATTTTCTTGGGAAAGAAGAGTATACTCAGTTTCTCAAACAACTCTGCACAAATCAGAGACGAGTAAAAGAGCTACCAATTGAAATACAGGAAGGCATTTTTGCACTCTCATGCGCTTTACGGGAAAAGTATTTTTCTGATATAAATCTGACGGATGATTTTCGACTTTCTATGTTATCTGAGGCGGTTCGTGGAAAAAGTTTTGTTGCGTTTTTGGAAATTATATCTGAATGGAATAACTTGTAGTTAAAGGGGAGACAGTGACGCATGATTCCTAAAATAATCCATTACTGCTGGTTTGGTTACAACCAAAAACCACGATCGGTTGAAAAATGCATCCAAAGCTGGAAAAGATACATGCCAGACTATCAGATTGTAGAGTGGAACGAGAAAAACTACGATATACAAGCAGCACCGTTATATGTTCGTCAGGCCTATGATGCGAGAAAATGGGCATTTGTAACAGACTATGTACGTCTTTGGATTATCTATAATTATGGAGGGGTATATCTTGATACCGATGTTGAGGTAATTCGCTCTTGGAATCAACTATTGTCACACCGATGCTTTATTGGTAGACAGCCGGGGTATCAGGTAAATACCGGAGCCGGATTTGGTGCAGAAAAAAAACATCCAGCCATTAAGCGAATGATGTATGACTATGAAAACATTCCTTTTATTGATGAAAGTGGGGAAATGGACTTGTTGACATGCCCGAGTAGAAATAGTCAGTGGCTATTTGAATGTGGGTTACAAAAAGAGGATGTTTATCAAGAAATTGAGGGCGTTGCTATTTATCCGATCAATTACTTTTCACCTATGGATGCGTGGACTCGAAGATTGAAGGTTACTAAGAATACGTATTCAATTCATCATTGCGATGCATCGTGGAGCAACACTGAAACGAAGCAATTGAAAAGAAAACGTAAAGCCGAGTCTTACAAAGCTGATGCGATAGATTTTGTGAAACATATTCCAAATCGAATTTGTATCTTTGTACTAGGTCGTAAAAGATATTATGCGTTGAAGAAAAAAATAAAAGGAGAGCAGCTATGAAAATCATTGCCATGATTCCCGCTCGAGGCGGTTCCACTCGATTCAATAACAAACCCCTTGCACCTATCTGCGGTAAACCCATGGTCTATTGGGTCTGGAAGCACAGCAAGGAAGCTCCTATATTTCAGGAGGTCTACATCGCCACCGACAGCGAAGAGATCAAAACGGTTGCCGAGGGCTTCGACGCCAAGGTCATTATGACCTCACCGGACTGCGAAACTGCCACCGAGCGCCTCTGGGAGGTCTCTCGCAAGGTGGAGGCCGATCTCTACGTCATGGTCAACGGAGACGAGCCTCTGGTCTTGGCAGAGGATATTGTCAAGTGCATTCCTGAGAACATTCCAGAGGACGGCTTCTATGTGTCTAACCTGATGACGGATTTTTCCAACCCGGTGGAAGTAGTAGACCCAACCAATTTGAAGATCGTTACCAATCAGGATGGCATCTGCCTTTTCATCTCCCGTTCCCCCATTCCATTCCCCAAGGGAGAGATGAACTATGCCTACCAGAAGTTTGTCGGCGTAGGAGCATTCACCCATGCGGCATTGGAGTACTATCACAATACACCGAGAGGCCTCGTGGAGAAGATTGAAGAGAACGACTCCTTCCGTTTTATCGAAAACCGGAAGGATTGTTACTACATCAATGCTCATTGTAAAACACTATCTGTGGACACGCCCAAAGACCGTATTCAGGTAGAGCGTTATATGATCGAGCGTGGAATGACCGATTAAACCGGAAAGGACAAGCTATGTTTCAGTTAATTGCAGGCCCCTGCGTAATTGAGTCCGAAGAAATGGCTCTCTCCATTGCGGGACAGATGAAAGAAATCACGGGTGAGCTGGGTATTCCGTATACGTTTAAGGCGTCCTTTGATAAAGCAAACCGCACCTCTATCAGCAGCTTCCGGGGTCCCGGCATTGAGGAAGGATTGCGTATTTTACAGAGGGTGAAGGATGTCTACCATTTGCCCATCTGTACGGACATTCATGAGCCGTGGCAGGCCGAGAGAGCGGCTGAAGTCTGCGATATTTTACAAATTCCGGCATTCCTGTGCCGTCAGACAGATCTTCTGGTGGCAGCGGCAAAAACGGGAAAGTGCATTAATATCAAAAAGGCGCAGTTTCTGGCGCCTTGGGATATGAAGAATTGCTTGGATAAGGTACGTCAATCCGGAAATGACAACGTTATGCTCTGTGAACGCGGTACTATCTTCGGCTATAACACCCTTGTAGTGGACATGACCGGGCTTCGTGTGATGAAAGAAATGGGCGTCCCTGTGGTGTTTGACGCCACACATAGCGTCCAGAAACCCGGCGGCAATGGTACCAGCACCGGAGGAAAACGACAGTACGTGGAGTATCTGGCAAAGGCGGCAATTGCGGTCGGTGCAGACGGCCTTTTCATGGAGACTCATCCCGAACCGGAGAACGCAAAGTCCGACGGTCCCAATATGGTACCGCTGGGGGAGATGAAGGAACTGCTGAGGAAGTTACAGAAGGTATATATGGCGGTGTGGTGAGAAATGAGTAAGATTCTGATATGGAGACAGATTATACCAGGCGATGGCGTAGATATTTTTACACACACAGATTATACGAAACTCACCGCTCATATGGACAGGCTGTATAACGGTGCATGTCCTAACTGGGGAAATAAACTCTGGTTTCAGGGGCTTTACTCTGAAATTAATACGCCGGAAAATCAAATTACTTTTCGAAAAGATGAAACGATTGACTATATCAATCAGAACTTTGACCTGATTATCTACCCGATGGCGAATTTTTTCAGCGTTCAATACTGTTCGGACACCACAGAATTTACAAAAATACTTGTGCGGATTAAAATACCCGTTTATATTATCGCCTGCGGTGCTCAAGCAGACAGTTATGATGCTCTGGATGATCTCATAGAAAAGATAGGAGCACCCGCAAGTCGTTTTATTGAGGCGATTTATCATACCGGTGGCGAGTTTTGCCTCCGGGGAGACTTTACCAAGGAATTTTTTACAAAATTGGGTTTTCCTTCGGCTGTAGTAACAGGCTGTCCATCGATGTATCAGCTTGGTAGGAATTTTCGGGTCAATAAGCATGAAGCCTTACCAACCGTGCAGGAGCTGAAAATTGCGGTGAATGGGCATCTAAAGGCTTTTGAGGAAATCATGAAAGAGTTTCCTGGCAGCCTATTTTTTGATCAGGATCAATTTCTGAAACAACTTTATGAGCCAGGATATCTGTCATGTAAAAATCTGAGATTTAAGCTTTCGTTTTATCGTCACCAGGGAGTTTATTTAGCGGAACTTATTGGCAAGGGAAGAATAAAAATGTTTGCCGATATTCCCACGTGGTATCATTATTTGAGAAGCAATGGCTTTCATTATTCGTTTGGAACAAGAATTCATGGAAGTATCATGGCCTTATTGGCGGGCATACCGGTCACCGTCCTTGCCATTGACAGCAGGACAAGGGAAATGGCAGATTTTTTTGATAATCCGTATATTGAATTCCGACCTGACCATGCGTACTCAGCCGAAGATGTTTATTCATCCTACGAGCGTGCGGACTACGGCAAGCTGAATGCTTCCTTTTCCGATAAATTTGACAGATATGAGAGGTTCCTGATAGAACATAAAATTGTTACGAAACTAAACGAAAAAAATGAATTTTTATCTGAAAACCAGCTTGCTGTAGTTGAAGAGTATCATCCGAACAAAGAAGCGTTTATGATGCTTGCAGAGAGCATGGAAAGAAAAGCAAAACTTCTGAACCTCATAAACGGAATGGTGCCGGTACGGAGGAGTTAGACGCAAAAAAATATTTGATTGGTGTATTAGTATGAAAGATAATTTTGATTATATCGGCGAGGCAAGAAGCGTTTTTGACAAGGAAATATTTGCTCTGGAGCGGACACGGGATGTGCTGGGGCAGGATTTTGAGAATATCCTTCAGCTGATACTTGATTGTCGGGGTAAAGTCATATTCACTGGTATGGGAAAGCCCGGTCATATTGGAGCAAAGATGGCTGCGACCTTTTCAAGCCTCGGTACGCCAGCCTTCTTTATGCATCCTGGCGAAGCCATGCACGGTGATCTGGGCATGGTGGAGCAGAAGGATGTCGTCATGCTGATGAGCTACAGCGGCGAAAGCGAGGAAGTGACCCGTCTGATGCCTGTGCTGCAGGAAATTGGCTGTACGACGGTGGCTATTACCGGAAATCCAAAATCAACCCTTGCGAAAGAATGTCAGTATCATTTTTATTTTCCGGAGTTTGAAGAAGCCTGCTACATGCATCTCGCACCGACCAGCAGTACCACAGCGTTACTGGTGTTGGGCGACGCCATGGCTGTGGTGGCTTCCCGCGCGAAAAATTACACGAAAGAGGACTTTGGCCTGCATCACCCTGCTGGCGCTCTGGGCAAGAAATTGCTTGTCAAGGTCAAAGACCTAATGTACACTGGAGATGCCAACGCCACGATTGCGGAAGGCAGCACGCTCCGAAGTGCCATTGTGGAGATGAGCAGCAAAGGCCTAAGCATGGTCACGATTGTGGATGCAAATTTCCATCTGAAAGGGATTATTACAGATGGAGATCTGCGCCGTATGCTGGAACGAGGTGTTGATGTCTACAACGAATGTGTAGATGATGTCATGACCAAAGCGCCAAGAGCGATTGATTACCGGGAAATGGCAGTTAATGCTCTGCAGTTTATGAGTGATCGAAAGATAACTTGCATGCCGGTGCTGGATGAGCATGAAAAGGTGGTTGGTTCTATTTTAATGCAGGATATTTTTAAGGCAGGAATTGTGCGATGAGCATTAAATTACTTGTAATGGACGTAGATGGCACCTTAACGAACGGTCGCATCTATATCGTTACAACACTATACTTTCTGAAATCGATTATATTGGTGATGATTTAAATGACTGTGAAAGAAGTGAAAAAACGGCGGCTCTTCGGATTCGCGTAATTATGGGCTCGACAGGTTAACCGGAGACTATGTAGCCTTTGTAGATAGCGATGACTGGATAGAGCCTGACATGTTTGGATCCCTGATTCCTATTACCATTACACGGAGGTCGCAAGAACCCCATGAACCTATACGCATGGCCCCTCGGCCGAGTAACAGCGACCATTCTGCTCCTGGTGACAGTCTGGACCTGCATCACTTGCACCACGGTCCGAAACCCAAAGCATCAAGACCTCTGGCGCTGGGCAAACCGATTGTTATTGCTGCTTTCCATATCTGCTATATTATATATAACAGTATGGGGCAGAACCCCATCAGCGGTACAGCCGCCCATTATGCACCCGCTGCATTCCTTCGCCGCAGCAAAGGGGCAGCCGGAACTCTACCGGGAAATGCTAATGAATCTTTTCCTCTTCGTCCCTCTGGGTTTATCCATGCCGGTGGCAATGTCGGAAAAAATAAGGTATAAATCTGGTCTGACGATACTCACGGCGCTTGCATTATCCTGTGTTGTCGAGTATACTCAATACCGCTTCGGACTCGGCCTGGCGGAGACCGATGATGTCATTATGAACACACTGGGAGCGGCAATCGGCAGCAGCGCCCAAGTAATCAGCCGAATCGCAACAGGGAGGAGAGCGCGGACATGAAAAAATTGTCAGAGGAGCAGGAGATGGTTATTGCAATATTGTCCGCTCAGCTTTTCCATGCACAGGTAAAGATCACGAAAGAAATTGATTGGCAATCCGTTTGTGATGAAGCAATACAGCAGGCTGTTTTTCCTTTTGTGGCTTTAACCGCCGCACCATACCTGTCGTCTAAAAAGCAATCAGTGGCGAAAAAAATTTTTATGTCTGCTATTGCGCGAAACATGCAGATTGACTATGAACACGCACAGCTGAATGAGCTGCTGACAGCAAATGATATTCCTTACGTCATTCTAAAGGGGGCGGCATCTGGGTTTTATTACCCTGAACCGATATTACGAATGATGGGAGATGTGGATTTTCTGATCCGTGAATCAGATTTTCAGCGGGCGGGGGCATTGCTGGAAACTGCCGGGTTCCGATCGGAGAAGGACTCAGGAGGAATACATGTAGGTTATCACCGGACAGGCTCTGTATGGGAAATGCATAGGATGGCCAACGGAGTTCCTGCGGGCATTGCCGGTAAACGGACAAAGGAGTATCTGTCAGATATTATAGATACTGCTGTCACGGTAAAATCTTCTAAAGGCAGTTACCGTATACCTGACCGTTTTCATCACGGCTTAGTACTTCTGCTGCACACCGTATCCCACATGACCTCTTCCGGCATTGGCCTGCGCCATCTGTGCGATTGGGCTGTTTTTGCGGCAAGCATGTCCGATCGTGAATTTTGTGATGTCTTTGAGCAGCCATTGAAGGAGATCGGTATGTGGCGATTTGCACAGCTGCTGACACTTTGCGCTGTTCACTACCTGGGCTGTCCAGCTAAAACCTGGGCAGGAGAGGCGGATGAAGAACTTCTGACTGCTATGATCTGCGACATTTTAAACAGCGGTAATTTCGGACAGAAAGACGCAGACCGCTATCGCCAAATTAAGTACATTGCTAATCGGGGGGAGAATACCGTAGATGAAAAAGGTCCCATCCGGCAAGTGATCCATACAATGAACCGAAAAGTGAAAGCAGAGTGCAGTTTTGTTGCCAGACATCCTGTTTTACTTCCGGCAGGCTGGATTTTTGTTGGTGGAACATATCTGAGATTGGTATTTTTGGGAAAAAGACAACTGGACTCTGGAAAGACGATTGAGGCTGCAAAAGAACGAAAGGCTATCTATCAGGAATTTCATCTGTTTGAAACGGGAGGTGAAACATTTGTTTGAAACGGGAGGTGAAACATTATGAAAAGGCAGGAAGAAAGCTGGTTGGTCTGCTCCGCATAGTTGTTATTTATTGGGATCTCACCGTTGGAAATAAGCGTCTGCTTTTTCAGGTAGGACAAGCTGATTACCAAAAACCAGTGAGGAGTTATTCTATTTTGTAACCATGCATTCTGCGGAGCCCAGCGGACTCCGATGCGTTTCAGAGCGGACGCTCCAAAATGTTCGATTTCATTGATTATTGGTTATGGAGTCATGATTCCTTTCTTAAACGCTTGTTTTTGTCTATCACCGCTTTCATCAGAGAGACGTCCGCTCCCATAGCCACCCCCTGGCACACAAGCGCCGAGGTGTCTTTTGGCAGGCAAGATCCGCCAAAACCGCGAGCGTTTTCATACACAAAGGTGTGGCTGCGCCCGATCCTGGGATCCAGCAGCCAGGTTTCACGCACCTTGTCGTAGTTTACTCTCATTTTTTCTGCGAGATCGTAAAATTCATTGCAGAACGTGACTTTTGTTGCCAAAAAACAGTTTTCCATGTATTTTGCAAGTTCAGCCGTTTTTGCGTCCACGAGATTGATAATCAGTTCGGATGTAAACACAGTTTTATAGGCGCTTGCGGCAATTCTGACGGGATACTTATCACCGCCAATGGTTATCCAGTACTGATTTCTGATGTTAGAAAACGGATGCGCCACGGTTTCCCCATAATACTCCGGTTGAAAACAGATGTTTTTTCTGTATTTTCTCGCCATTTCATCCGTAAAGCCAACGGGGACAGTCGATCTGATCACGATAACATCAGAGCGGATCCACTGGATTACATACTCAACGATTGAGGTCTTGCAGCTGCCATCTGCATCCATGGGCATAGGCACGCAAATGAATGTCACATTGCATCCGTTGATCTCTTCTCGGGAACCCAATCCTTTTGGCTCATCGTAAACGACGGCATCCGCAAAGAGCTTTTTCATTGCGCCGCCAACATGTCCAAATCCAACAATTCCAATTTTCATAAGTCATCCTCCGTATAATTACAGACACATACTACATAATATTTCCAAAACCGACGCCTCAATATCGGGATATTTTCCGTACAACAGTTCAGCATTTGACCGGATCTTCCCACTGTGCGTATGTCGACAATTTGCGCATTATCCGTATCTGTTCCCAAAACGGAATCTAAAATTGATGATGATTTTATGGATTTGATTTCAGAATAGCAGATTTGTGCTCTTTTTCAAGTTTTTGTGCTTACGTAAATTTTGTAGAAAAATCATCACTTGTGGGGATATGGAGAGGTACAGGATATGATATGGTAAACTAGAGAGAATTCAAAATCAGTTCAGTGAGCAGCCTCAATGGATTTGAAACTGAATTCAAAAAGGAGGAAAAAGTTTGAAACAAAGAGATAGTGGATAGAGAAAATGTTTAGGGCATAGCAAACAAGCCTCCTATAGGCGGCTTCAAAATTGAATATAGACACGACTTAATCAGAAAGTAGCAACAGTAGCGATATCGTCATCGGTGATAACATAGCCGCGGAGCTTCAGCAGATTAAGCGCCTGTGAAGTGGTGAGAATTTTCTCTTTCTTCACATGCCGTGGAGTCAGATAACCATCGGGTGTATATGGTTTTAAGTCTGATAGTATGTGCCAGATAGCGGTCAGGAGCATACGGCAGACAGCGATGATGGCTTTCTTATGACCACGGTGGGATTTGATCCGGCGATATCGTTCTGTGATTTCCGGATGCTTTTTCGATTTGATTAAAGCGTTTGACACCTGCACCAATACTGGTTTAAGATAAGAACCGGCACGGGAAATCCGAGTGGATTTGATCGTCTTATTGCTTTTATCATTACGGGGACAGCATCCTGCCCAGGAGACGAGGTTTTTATCTGTGGGGAAGACAGACATATCGCCGCCTATTTCCGAAAGGATCTGGATCGCAGTAAATGGGTTTTTATCAAGCCCGGGAACCGTACGGATCAGGTTAAGAGCATCAAGATAGGGATCAGCGACACGAAAGATTTCTCGTTCTATCTCTTCTTTGCGCTTTTCCAATTCGTCGATGTGGTTCAGGCATTGACGGAGCTTTATTGCCTGTTCCGGCGAAATGGCTCCATCAACGGCAGCATGGATTTCCTCAATAAGGGTCTTTCAGCGACAATCCACAAAAGGCGCCACATCAAATGTTTCCCCAGGATGTGCGAGCATATATTTCGTGATAGATCTGGACGACTTTCCGAATACATCGCTGAATACATCGTCAAGCTTCAGGTTTGATACGGTAAGACAATTTTTGCGCACGGTTCTTCTCACCAGTTAACATGCAGGTGAGTTTGAACCGGTACCGCACCAGATCTCTGAGATGGCGGATATCAGCGGGTGGGATAAAAGAAGGCTTTGTCATCCCGCACATGAACAGATCACAGATCCATCGGGCGTCTTTACGGTCGGTCTTATTCCCCTTTTGAGGTTTCGTGTACTTTGGGTGGGCAAGTTCAACAGAACATGTCTTCTCAAGGATGTTGAACACCGGGATCCAGTACTTGCCGGTTGCTTCCATGCAAACTTCCGTACATTTATGATTCGACAGCCATTCCGAAAGATTACGCAGTCCTTTGGAAAAGGACGAGAAACGCTTTTCGAAGTATTCTGTACGGCCGTTGGAATTGGTAATACCGATGCAGGCACAGATCCAGGTTTTGTGGACATCGAGTCCACAGCAATTTTTACGAATGATTTTAAATGGCAACCGAAAACCTCCTGGCATTTTATAGTTGCAAGACTGACAGTGACTAGTCATCCGGCTAGATCGAGTCGATTTCGAAAGAGATAAGTTACGGGCTACGGTATGCGCCATTCGTTGATGCCTTACGGATGACCGACAACATATAAACATGCGGGGGTGGCCGCTATACCGCCCCGCCACTCACCTCTACGTGTTCTGTAGTGTGTCAGTCTTACAAAATAAGAATAACAGGAAAGTAGATTGAGCGAAAGCCCCTCGGGTTTCATGCCCATCGGTGTCTTTCGCAGAAAGACGGGTTATTAAACATGAGAAAGAGGCTTTTTTATTGCCGGTTCTCAGTCTGACGATGGCGGCTGCGCTTGTGCCGGGTGTCGCTGTTCGGGCAGAAGAAGCATCAGAGTTTACCTATGATGCAATCAATCAGAGATTGACAGACTACAACGGTGCAGGAGGGGATGTGACCGTTCCCGCAGAAGTGGATGGAGCTGTGGTAGAAGTAATGTATGGCACGTTTAACTCAAAGGAAAACGTGACAAGTATTTCATTGCCGGATACCTTGAAGGTACTGGATTCCAGTTCGATCTATGCTTTGACAAACCTGACCGGGATCACACTCCCGGAAGGGCTGGAGATCATAGGCGACTATAACTTCTGGCTCTGCGATTCGCTTGAGGAGCTGACGATCCCGTCAACGGTTGCTTATATCGGAAATAATTGTTTCCAGGACTGCGGAAACCTGTCAAGCATTACCTTTACCGGTGAGGCTCCATTTATAGGAACAGACTGCTTCGGGTGGCTTTCTGACAACATCACGATTTATGTGCCGGACGATCAGTTTGAGGCATATCAGGCGGTACTTCCATCCGCATTACACATTGAGACAAGCGGACAGAATGCGGTCATAGCAGATCATACCACGCCGGAAACAGATTTTGAGTTTGATGCGGCGACAGGCACGATCACTGCGATCAACAGCCTGGCATATTATCTGGATATTCCGGATACCATCGGTGGTACGCCGGTGAAAGCCATCGGAGATGCTGCCGCAGCCCAGCATACCTGTAACGCTTACCGCATCACGGTACCTGAGGGCGTGGAGAGTATCGGAAATGAGGCGTTTGCATTACCGAATCATCTTGTCTGGGTGAATCTGCCTTCTACGCTTCGAAGCATTGGGGATTCCGCATTCTATTTTTATATGGGATACAAGGTGAATTTCAATGAAGGGTTGGAGAGCATTGGCACAGGAGCTTTTGAATCTTCCTCTCTTTACGGAGAGCTGCATCTTCCGGCAGGACTTAAAACCATTGCTCCGGAAGCTTTCAAAGGCTCATTCCGGATTACAGATGTCTATTTTCCGGATACAATTGAAACCATTGGGGCAAACGCATTTACCGGGACGGGTGTGACCTATCTGAACTTTGCAGATACAAAGTTTCCGGAGATGGATGCGGCTGCGTTTGAAGGTCTGGAGATCGCGGATGTGGATATGGACTGGCATACCACGATGGCAGAGGCGAAAGACCTTCAGGCTTACTTTGACAGCATTGGCCAGGATAGAGCAACGGTTTGGAGCAATAATCCATCTTCGTATGGTGTTGCGTCATTGATTGGCTATAGTGGGGGTGACTCCCTGGCCGCTGCCTATACGCAGGATGATAATGGGGAATATCTTCTGGAATCCTACGGTGGTACGGTAGAGGATGTGGCCGCTTATTCAAGCATGGATGGAAACCATGTGATCGGTGTGGGCTCCGGATGCTTTAAGGACAACCAGGTGCTTCGTTCTTTTTATCCGCACCATTGCGGCTGGTTTACAACGATTCAGGATGAAGCCTTTGCAGGAAGCACACTGGAATCCATTGATATGTTTGATTCCATTACCACCATTGGTGACGGTGCGTTCCGGGATTGTAAGAACCTGACCGAGATCACTCTGCCGGAGTCTCTGACTTCCATAGGGGAAGGCGCTTTTGACGGATGCGATAATCTGAAAAAGGTTAATGTACAGTGCAGCGCCGAGATCCTGCCGGATACCATTTTTGCTGATTGTGCTTCTTTGAAAGAGAATACAGAGGGTATTCTTCTGGCAGCAGATGTAGCGGACGATCAGATCGAACGTATCTCCGATGGTATGGGACTTCCATGGTACCAGCCTCTGCTGCGCGAAGGCGAGACAAGACCGGAACTGATCGCTATGCCGTTCACGCCGACCGATGCACAGTATTTTGAGTTTGACGGAGAAACCGGCACGATTACCGGATATACCGGTACAGACGCGGATGTGATCATACCGCGTCAGATCGATGGAGTTGAAGTAAAAGCGATTGGTTACAGTGCTTTTGAAAACTGCCGCGACTATACGAATACGGATACGGTAACAAACCAGACGAGCTGGACGCCGCTTCGTTCCATTGTACTTCCGGAGACTGTAACTGAGATCGCGGACAGTGCCTTCAGCTATTGTCAACAGTTGGAAACCTTCATTTGTTATGGTCCGGCGTTAAGCACCGGAAAAGGCACGTTCTCAAACTGCAAGCATCTGGAACAGGTGATCTTTGTTAATGGCGTTGGCATGATTGATAATTATGCTTTTGAGAACACAGACTATTTTGAGACCTTCTACAGTCCGGTACCAATGAGATATCTGGGCGAGAGCGCTTTCCTGAACAGTGGTGTACAGGAGTTTGTGGTAGATGCGGCGTCCGTTGGCAATTCTGCATTCTGGAACTGCGGATCGTTGTATGAAATCCACTTCACGGATCATGTGAAACAGGTGAATGCGGCTGTTACAAATGGCTGTGAACATTTATATGAAGTTTGCTTCGAGACTACTGATCTTTCCTTTGTGCCGAATGACGGTATTATTGCAGGCACACCGGGCTATCTCACGGTTCGTGTACCGGAAGGGACCGATGAAGAAAATCTGGAGAAAGCAAATCATGTGCTGACGTGGGGAACCGAGGACGCACAGGCCTATGTAACGCAGGGAGAATGCGACCGTACACCTGCAGAACTTCCGGACATCGAGGCAATTCTGCAGGCGTATGCAGATGATCCTTATGAGGCACCGGATTTCCCGGAAGCTTAGGGAAGCTGTGAGTATTGCGGCGGCGCTGTAAATGGATAATAGATAACATTCACTGGAACAAATTAAAAAATATGATTAGCTTCCTGTATAATTCAAAGTGTAGACGACAGATAAGTCAGACTTAACAAAAAGAGATACCTCAGCTAAACTGTCATTACTGACCCGCAAAGT
>CACYXH010000005.1 GCA_902778245.1 uncultured Lachnospiraceae bacterium
TTTCTCGACAACTAACATCATAAAGAAAAATTGTATGATTGGGAAGTGGGAATTTCCTGCTTCCCTTATTTATTGCCAACGATAATTATACACTTACAATATTGGCAATTGAGGGAATTAGAGATATACTATGCTTTATAAAGCAAGCAGAAAGGAAGAATAAGTTTGAAACATCTGATGGAATTATATAAAAAATATAGGGAAATCGTTAATTATCTTATTGTAGGAGGGCTCACCACGGTGGTAAGCCTGGCGGTGTATTATGGATGTGTCCTGACGGTATTTGATCCCAAAAACCCAATTCAGCTTCAGGCAGCCAATGTGATCTCCTGGATCGCAGCGGTCACTTTTGCATACTATACCAACCGAAAGTATGTGTTCGAGAGCAAAACCGAGAATAAATTGCAGGAAGCAGCAAAGTTCTATGGTTCGAGAATCACCACCTTGCTGATGGACATGGCCTGCATGTTTCTGTTGGTCACGGCGCTTGGCATCAGTGATAAAATTGCCAAGTTAATCGTGCAGGTGATCGTTACCGTGGCCAACTACGTGCTAAGCAAATTTATTGTATTTCGGAAGTAGCTTTACATACTTTACGGCAGTGCTTCCGGCATTTGATTTAGAATCATGATTTGATCCTGGGTAAGCTGATCTTCAGTTGAAGTCCCATTTCCCCAGATATCTGCTGCAATGTCGTTGTCGCTTTGCTCACCGGGAGCTTCTGCGCTGCCATTTACTACGTTATCCTGAGCTGCCTCATTTTGGTCGGGATCAATGTCTTCAAAAATATCTGAATAAAGCACGGTTTGATCTGTATTGTAGATGGTAATCGCACCCGGGGCAATGTCAGAGCTGTTTTCCGGCAATACTTCCACAGGAGAACCGCTGCCATGGACATTGGCTGTTGCAGACGCCAGGAATGGCTGCAAGGTTAGAGGATTTGCAGATATTCACCGTCACTACATCATCCGGAGCCCGAAAGCTGGAAACCGGCAGGTTTGCATGAATGCGGGACATGATCGAGGACCAGAGTGTCTTGTTGTAGGTGTGATAGATGCCGGCATTGGGCAGGTCATCGTTGTTGTCATAGCCTCCCCATACGCAGCAGGTGTAATAGGGCGTAAAGCCGGCGAACCAGATGTCTTTGTAGCTGGAGGTGGTTCCGGTTTTTCCTGCCACGGGCATATAGCCAAGATCAATGAGGCCGTAGGCAGTACCCTGAGGATCGCTGACTACATCCTTCATGGCGTCGGTCAGCAGATAGGCCGTGCTGGATTTCATGGCAGTGGAGGATACCGGAGAGGAATTGTCCAGCACTACATTGCCGTATTGGTCTAATACCTGGGTGTAGAAACGCGGCTTAATATACTGACCTAAGTTGGCTATGCAGGCATAGGCGCCGCAGAGCTCCAGATTCGTGACTCCCTCTGTGATTCCGCCCAGAGCCAGAGGCTGGATAATGTCTGTGAGGATCTCCGTACCGGTATCGTAGGTTTCGTATAGGGAGGAAATTCCCATAGACTTTGCATATTCGTAGCCAACACGGGGCGTAATTTCCGTGATACATTTTACCGCCACTACATTGATGGATTGGGCGATGGCGGCCCGGATGGTGGTGGGCCCGGTGTAATTATTCAGATCCCAGTTGCTGACGGGAGTGCCATCCTCGTAAGCGTATGGCTCATTGTCATAGGTAGAGATCAATGTTTTTCCCCCGATATCCAGCGCCGGGGCATAGGTTGTAATAATCTTGAAAGTAGAGCCGGGCTGCCGCTTCGTGTAAGTGGCCCGGTTCAGGGTCAGACTGGCCTCTTTTTCCCCGCGTCCCCCCACAATGGCTTTTACATAACCGGTGGACTGGTCAATAATGACCACAGAAGCCTGGGGCTGTGGCGTGATGGTGACCCGCTCCCCAAGAATGGTATCGTTGTCTTTCAAAACGGAGGCTTTAAAACTTTCCGCTCCCGCTTTGGCCTCCTCCGTGGTGGAATACATCAGGTCGAAAGCGGGGTCGGAGGTGCGTCTAACATAGTTTCGCAGATCCTCGCTTCCGTAATTTGTAATCTCGCCCTCCGGGTTTTCGACGCTGAGGGCATAGTCGATGCCAACTTCCGTTCCCTCCGGGAAGTTGGAAGGATTGGAAAATTCTTCATCACAGATTTCCTGGATCTGATCATCCTGGGCGGAATAGATGCGAAGTCCTCCGGTGTAGACCGCTTTATAGGCCTGCTTATAGGTATATCCCTTTTCATTCATCAGGTCTTCCATGACCTGGTCGATCAAAGCGTCCTGATAGAAGGTGTAGATGGAGGAGATGCTGTCCGTATTTTCTTCGTTTGAATGAATACGGGAGTAGACATCATCTGCCAGGGCTTCCTGATATTCCTCCTGGGAGATGTATTCCTGATCCAGCATATGGTCCAGAACATCTTTCCGGCGTTTTGCATTCTTCTCCGGATAGACGATGGGATTGTACGCAGTGGGATTCTGAGGAATTCCGGCGATCACAGTGCACTCTGACAGGGTCAGCTCAGATACATCCTTACCAAAATAGCAATAGGCGGCGGCCTGCACGCCGTAGCAGCCGGCTCCCAAATTGATCGTATTTAAGTAGTCCTCCAGAATTTGATCCTTGGACATGGTTTTCTCCAGCTGCAGTGCCAGATACTGTTCCTGAATCTTCCGGGTCATTCTGTCTTTGAATGTGATTTCGTTGGTCCAGTTGGGGAACACACTGTTTTTCAGAAGCTGCTGGGTGATGGTACTGGCGCCTTCAGAGAAACTGCCGGAGCGGATGCCGATAAAGAAAGCTCTGACGATTCCCTTAGGGTCAATGCCGTGATGTTCATAAAAACGTTCATCCTCAATGGCTACCACGGCGTGCTGCAGATAAAGAGGAATGCGATCTAATGTCACCAGATCCCGGTTTGCTTCCGGAAGTGTTAACTTCTGAACCCGCTGCCCCGCCTGGTTGTAAATATAAGTCGCGGCTTCTGTGGGGGATACTGCCACATTGGAAATATCCGGGGCATCAGCTATAATCTTTCGGACAACGGATACACCGTAAATACCTCCTCCGATCAACAAAACCAATATCCCCAGAAGAACCAGGCGCAGAAGCGTGAATTTTATTTTATGAGCAACTTTTTTAGAAGTCCTGGGAGCAATCTTTTTGGAAATGCTTGATTTTCCGAAATTCATCTGTTATCCTCCTAATGTGATAGGTATATAGACAAAATCTATTGTATAACCAAAGTGCGAAAAAAGTATAGGGGTATTTTTCTTAATTATTTCGTAACTATTCAGTTTATCATAGATGCGATGCATTTCGGGTTTGGAGAGCAGAATAGTTACTCCAACCAAAATGTTGCGGAATCGTGCAGCAAAGGAGAATAGGATGGATTCAATCAAAATCGTATATACCGGCGGGGAAGCCGAAATTATAGAGAAGAAGTCCCGTTTTATTGCTACCGTAAAACCGGTGGAGTCGGAGGAAGAAGCGCTGGAATTTGTTGCTGCTATGAAAAAGAAGTACTGGAATGCCACGCACAACTGCTTTGCATTTGTGGTGGGTGAGAGACAGCAGCTGCAGCGTTGCAGCGATGATGGGGAACCCCAGGGCACTGCGGGACGGCCGATGTTGGATGTACTTTTGGGCGAAGGAGTACACAATGCTGCAGTGGTGGTGACCAGGTACTTTGGGGGCACGCTGCTGGGAACCGGCGGTTTGGTGAGAGCTTATTCAAAATCAGTACAGGAAGGGCTGAAAAACAGTTGTATTTTGGAGAAAACGAAGGGCGTGCTGCTGAAAATTAAAACAGATTATAATGGCATCGGAAAACTCCAGTACCTTCTGGGACAGCGGGGACTTCAGATCACGGCCTCTGATTTTACAGATGTGGTACATATAGAGACGCTGGTTCCGGCGGAAGCTGTGGGTGAGTTAAAGGCGGCGGTGACAGAGGGAACCAACGGGAAGGCGGAAATCTTAGGGGAGGAAAAAGTGTGTTTTGCTTTTTGGGAGGGAGAACCACTTCTTTTTTAAGGAAACGTTGATTAATTCCGCGTTTCCTTAGAAACCTCCGGCGGATCGCACGGATTTGCTTAGGAAATTGCTGCTTCGCAGCGCAAATCCGGCGTGGGAAGCGCTTTAATCAGCGCTTCCCTAAAGTCCATAGGGCGACAGCTTACCAAGGGAAGGATATGAGGAAGAAAGATGACAAAAGATATTTTACTTAGCATTAAAGGTTTGCAGTCGCTGAGCGAGGATCAGGAAGATGAAGTGGAAGTGATCATTCCCGGAAGTTATTGCAAGCGGGGCGATATGCACTATGTGAAATATGACGAAGTGACAGAGGGATTTGATGGAATCACCAGCAACCTGATCAAGTTCAGCCACCGCTGTTTTGAGGTGAGAAAGAAGGGTGTAACCAATACCCACATGATCTTTGAGAAACAAAAAAAGAATATGACATATTATGATACGCCTTTCGGTAATCTGCTGCTGGGGATTTCAGCTACTAATGTGTCCATGCGGGAGTCGGAAGAGCAGATTGATGTCAAAGTAGATTATGCTCTGGAGATCAACAGCGAACATCTGGCGGAGTGTTCTATTGATGTGACGGTTCGACCAAGAAATACCGGCGAACTGCACATTGTTTAAGGAAACAGCTTATTTGGAGGAAGCGGTAATGGAAATTAGAGATTTACCCATAGCGGTATTCGATTCCGGAGTGGGAGGCATCAGTGTGCTGCGGGAAATGGTGCGCCTGATGCCAGAGGAAAACTTCTATTTTTTTGGGGATTCCATTCATGCGCCTTACGGAACAAAAAGTGTGGAGGAAGTGCAGCGTCTTACTGTGGATAATATAGCCTATATGGCCAAGAAGGGGATAAAGGCGGTGGTGGTCGCCTGTAATACCGCCACCAGCGCAGCTATTAAGCGGCTTCGGGAACTTTATACGGATATACCGGTGGTGGGGATAGAACCCGCTCTGAAGCCGGCTGCTATGGAGAAACAGGGTGGAAGAGTCCTGGTTCTGGCCACGCCTATGACGGTACAGGCCAACAAATTTCATGATCTGATGGTTCGATATGAGGATCAGGCTACTGTGGTTCCTGTGGGGTGTCCGGGACTGATGGAATTTGTGGAAAATGGCATCCTGGACGGTTCGCAGCTAAAAACATATTTGAAGGATCTTCTGGAGCCTTATCTCCAGGAACCGGCGGATGCGGTGGTTCTGGGTTGTACTCACTATCCGTTTGTGAAAGAAACCATCGCTGATGTAATTGGCCCCGGGCCCCATATTATTGATGGAAGTGAAGGTACTGCCAGAGAATTACTGCGCAGGCTGACAGAAATGAAGCTGCTGACTTCCAGAAAGACTCGGGGAGAAGTTCTGTTTGAGGAGAGTGTACCTGAGAAGATTGAATTATGCAAACGACTGTTGGGGTAGTCGGCTGTGATGCGGCAAATTGGGCGATGCCATAATCGCGAACCTGGAAGCAAAGCGCTCGGCTCTTGGAGTTTAACGAAATAACTGCGAAAGGGACAGCTTCAAAATTATTAGTAAAGGGTTTCCGAATATCCATGCGTACGCATCTCGGAAACCCTTTCGTTATAATTTAGAGGAACCCCTCCTACTTTTCTTTCCTTGTGAATCTTTCTCTCTGTCTTGCCCAGAAGCCCTTTTTCTTCTGAGGCGTCTCTAATGCACCGCGAATGCCTTTTACATCCATGATGTAAATACCGCTGACGACGGCTTTCACTTCCTTTTTCACCGGAATGAGATCAAATATTTTGGAATCCGCCACCAGAGTCATGATCCTGGGACCTACCTTTGCTTTGACGATGGGGAGCTTGGAACGCCGCATCATTTTGGGCGTCTGGTCGATGACTACCTGCGGAAGTCCCGACTCTTTGATCGGCATCATTTTCTTATCTATGATCAACATGGAGACGGTCTGCTTGGCGGCCTCCATCTGTTCCTGCTGTTCATTCTGGCGCTTCTGAAGTCTTCTGCCTACAAAGTATAGAACGATCAGCGCGACGACAAGTATCACTAAGATAATCAGTAAAACCTTTAAAGCTGTTGACATATGTACCTCCTCATTTCCGACACCCCGGATTATCTGATTTATTTTACCATTATTTCTCAAAAAGCGCAATGTACCAGATAAGAATTTGTACACAGAAATTTCACTTTCTTCCTGATGCCAAATAAGAGAAGATGTGTTATACTGTGGGAGATGATTTAAGCTACCTAAATTCAAAATAGGAAGGATGTATGAGAGATGAAAAAACATGTATTAATGGCATTGCTGGTGGGCTGCGCAGTTTTGGCTGCAGGCTGCGGCTCTAAGAATACGGGTACAAAAGAAATCACGGAAGCGGGTGTGAGTACAGAGGCGGAGACGAAAACGGAATCATCGGACGAAACTGAATCAGAGGCAACGGAAGCGGCTTCCGAAGTGGAAACGAACTCTGAGGGTGAGACGGAGGGTATTACGGAATCAATCAGCGAAGAAACCAGCGAGGTGACCGAGGAGGAGCTGGCGGAGCGTCCTGAGTATAAAGCACTGGATTATGTGACCTTGGGTACCTATAAGGGGCTTAGCATTGTTCAGGAACCTATCACGGTGACGGATGAGGAAATTGAGCAGGAAATTCTATCGAATGTGGATGCGGCCGGTCTGAACCATCGGACAGAGGGCAAGGTGAAAGACGGAGACACCGCCAATATCGATTTTGTTGGAAAACTTGACGAAGAGGCCTTTGATGGTGGTACGGCCGAGGGGTACGATCTGGAGATCGGTTCTCATAGCTTCATCGAAGGATTTGAGGAAGGCCTTGTGGGAGTGGCTATCGGTGATACCGTAGATCTTGATCTGACTTTCCCGGAAGATTATGGCAATGAGGAACTGGCTGGTCAGGAAACGGTGTTTACCGTGACTGTGAATTATATTAAGGAAACACCGGAGATCACGGATGACCTGATCGCGCAGCTCAGTGACGGCGCATATACCACGGTTGACGGCTATCATGATTATATCAGAGAGCAGTTGGTGAGTGAAAAAGAGCAGGAGCAGGAAAACGCGGTAGACACCGAATTGTTTACACAGTTGTATAATACCTGTACAATCAATGATTACCCCCAGGAACTTGTAGATTACAGTGTAAATTCTACCACAGAATACTATAAAACAATGGCTGAGCAGTACGGTATGGAATTTGCTGATTTCCTGGAAGCTTATTTTGAAATGGATGAAGAGCAGTTCGCAGAAGAAGTGAAGGAATATGTAAAACAGGATCTCCAGACAGAGCTGATTTTAAGAGCGATCGCGGAGCAGGAGGAAATAACTGTTTCTGAGGAGGAATACCTGGCAGGCTGTGAAAAGTATTTGAAGCAGGGGGGATATGATTCTGTGGAGCAGCTAGAAGCAGCATATGGGCGAAAAACGATTGAGAATCAATTGCTGATGGACAAGGCATTTGAACTGGTAAGAGAGAATGCTGTAATAGAGGAGGCCGAAATTGAGACAGAAAGTGAGACTGAGACGGAAACGATAACAGAGACTGGAACGGAAGCCGTTGCCGAAACGGAAAATGTAGAAGAAGCGGAGACAGCAAGTGAAGTTGTGAAGGAAGCGGTTTCAGAAGCGGAGAGCGAAACAGAATAAAAAAATGTTGCAATCGGGCGGCGATACCTCTATAATGGGTAAGGAAAAATTTTGACAACCTTATTCAAAAGAGGAGGAAAGAGTTATGAATCAAGACGGAGCTATCCGCGACGCCAAGAAACTCGGTGTGCCCAAAATGCTGATCCTGGGTCTGCAGCATATGTTCGCCATGTTCGGCGCTACTATTTTGGTGCCGATTCTGGTCAACAATTATTTCTATAAGGCTACCGGAGAGAATTTGAGCAGAGGCTTAACCGTTTCCGTGACGCTGTTCTGCGCCGGTTTCGGAACCCTGTTGTTCCATGTTTGCGCCAAAATGAAAGTACCTGCGTTCTTAGGATCATCTTTTGCATTCCTTGGCGGGTTTTCCACAGTGGCAAACTTAAAGACCGGAATGTACGCTGACATGGCTGCCAATGACAAAGTGGCCTATGCCTGCGGCGGTGTAGTAGTTGCAGGTCTTCTGTACCTGGTGCTGGCCCTGATTATCAAACTGATCGGTGTAAAGCGCGTGATGCGTTTCCTTCCGCCGGTAGTGACCGGACCGGTAATCATCTGCATCGGCCTCAGTCTGGCGGGAACCGCTATCAGCAGTGCTTCTACGAACTGGCTGATTGCGATCATTGCATTAGTGACCATCATTATTTTTAACATCTGGGGCAAGGGAATGTTCAAGATCATCCCGATCCTGATGGGCGTTATTGTTTCCTACGCAGTGGCAGCTATCCTGAATGCCTGCGGTATTACGAACCCGGACGGTTCCGCTATTTTGAGCTTTGCTGATGTGGCGTCTGCCGGATTGGTAGGACTTCCGCCTTTCCGGCTGGCGAAATTTGACCTGACGGCTATCCTGGTTATGGCTCCTATCGCTATTGCTACCATGATGGAGCATGTAGGTGACATCTCTGCAATCTCCGCTACGGTGGGAGAGCACTTCCTGGCGGATCCGGGGCTTCACAGAACTCTGATCGGTGACGGTCTGGCAACTGCTCTGGCGGGACTGATCGGCGGCCCGGCAAATACCACTTACGGTGAGAACACCGGTGTATTGGAACTGAGTAAAGTGTACGATCCCCTGGTAATCCGTATTGCGGCTGTGTTTGCCATCATCGTCAGCTTTATCCCGAAGGTATCTGCTGTGATCAGCACTATGCCTGCTTCCATCATCGGCGGCGTGAGCTTCATGCTGTACGGTATGATCTCTGCTATCGGCGTGCGAAACGTGGTGGAGAATAAGGTGGATCTGACCAAGTCCCGCAATCTGATCATTGCGGCGGTAATCTTTGTGTGCGGCCTTGGATTTTCCGATGGCATCACCTTCACGGTGGGCGGAACTTCCATCACCCTGACCGCTTTGGCTATAGCAGCTATTGCAGGTATTGTTCTGAATATTATTTTGCCGGGCAATGATTATGAGTTCGGTGTAAATGCGGAAGGCGACAAAAACAGAGGTATTCATCAGTAATCATTGGATTGAAATTTATACGAGAAAAGCAGACCTTAGCAAGTGAATTTGCTAAGGTCTGCTTTTTCTGCAAAAATATGAAAAAACCATTGACAAGTAGAGAACTTGGTGATATGGTTATTTACATAAGTAATGAACCGCATAAGTAAAGAGGTGGTGATAAAAGGTGATAGAGATTCTGACACAGGAAAAATCAATTTATATTCAGATCAAAGAGATGATTGAGAACGATATCCTGAGAGATATCCTGCTAGAGGAAGAGCGGGTGTCCAGCACCAATGAACTGGCAAAGCTGTATGCCATTAATCCGGCTACGGCAGCGAAAGGCGTAAACTTGCTGGTTGATGAAGGTATCCTGTATAAAAAGCGGGGCATTGGGATGTTTGTGACAACGGGAGCAAAGGGGAAGATCATGGAAAAGAGAAAAAAGCATTTTTATGATGATTATGTGAAGAGTTTGCTGGCGGAGGCGGTCAGCCTGGGAATTACGAAAGAAGAATTAATTGCGATGATCGAGGGAGGAGAAGACTGATGAGTATATTGACAGGTAAGGGAATCACAAAAGTATATGGAGGGAATGAGGTGCTCCATGGCATTGACCTGGAGCTGGAGTCCGGAAAGATTTACGGGCTGATCGGTAGAAATGGGGCAGGAAAGACAACGCTGCTGTCCATCCTTACATCTCACAATTCGGCCACTGCCGGAACGGTGACTTTTGACGGGGAACCGGTGTGGGAGAACCCGAAAGTACTGGAGCATCTTTGTTTTGCCAGAGAATTGAATCAGATGTTGGGCGTCAGCACTACCGGTGCCCTGAAAGTGAAAGAATATCTTCGGATTGCCAGTGTGTATCTGCCTCACTGGAATCAGGAACTGGCGGACAGATTGATAAAGGAGTTCGGGCTGGAGCAGAAAAAACGGCTCAATAAGTTGTCTAAAGGTATGCTTTCTATGGTGACCATCATTGTGGCTTTGGCCAGCAAGGCGGAGTTCACGTTTTTGGATGAACCGGTGGCAGGGCTGGATGTGGTGGCAAGAGAGCGCTTCTATCAGCTGTTGATGGAGGAATACACTCAGACGGGAAGAACCTTTGTTATCTCCACCCACATCATTGAGGAAGCAGCGGATGTGTTCGAAGAAGTGATCATGGTGGATAAAGGAACCGTCCTGCTGAAAGAAAATACTCAGGATCTGCTGGATCGTGCTTATCACATCAGCGGACATAAGGATGAGGTTGAAAAGGCCTGCTCTTTCCTGGAAACCCATCATGAAGAGACGCTGGGGCGCAGCAAGGGGGTAACGGTGCTGCTGGAACCGGGACAGAAGCTCCCGGAGGGTTGTGACATCAGCATTCAAAAACTGAACCTTCAGAAAGTGTTTGTTGCTCTTTGCGGGGAGGGAGAATAACATGAGATCAGGATGGAAAGCATTTCGCTATTGGGGCAATAACTGGCTGGAATTTATGATGTATTCGCTGGCTGCGGCACTGGTTATGTTTCTCTTGGAGAGTACGGGCATGGTTAATGAAGGAGGAAACAAGTTTCTTCAGGAAGTGCTGGATCATTTCCCCTACTTTTTGATTGCAGGAGGAGCTATCATTCTGTTCATGATAGGCATTTCCTATTTCCAGGTATATTTTTCCGTACTGGTGTCCATGAACTGTACCCGAAGATCCACAGTGCTGAGAATTTTATGCTCCATGGTCAGTCTGATTTTGGGTATCCTGGCACTGTGTGGCGTTATTTGGTTTATTTCTGGGAGTGAAGAAGCCTCACAAGGACTCATCTGGTTGCCGGTGGCGGCGGGAATCCTTCTGAGTGTAGCGGCTTCTTCCATATTTCTTGGTACTATCATGACCAGATGGGGGAAGATCGGCGCCATCATATTTGTTTGTATCTGCCTGGTGGGCGGCTTCATGTTGGGTGTGTGGATGGCCACAGGAGAGTTTGAACTGTTTGACGGATCCTTTTTACAGACCATGCCGGGCAATTTATTTGGAGCAGTATTCGTTGCCCTGGGATTTTTAATGTTTGTGACAGCAGGGATTTTTTCAGCAGTCGTGCTTAGAAAGATGGAGATCCGATCCTGAAGACGGCACAGGACGGATCAAGTTTGAGAGAAAGGAGAAAAATATGTTTCAGTCGATAAAGAGACAGTTTCGCGTACAGTGGCGTGACTGGATATGGGCAGAGGTCGCTGTCTTGGGAGCTGCTCTGGCAGGAGTAGGATTATTTTTAATAATGACACGTGTCCTTGATGATACGGACGGAGGTTATTTCGGACTGGGAACCCTATTGTCTCTCGTGGTGGGAGCAATATTTTCCGCGATGATGACAGGGGGACAGATGATGGTCAGTTTTCAGACTCAGATTGCTATGGGAAGTACCAGAAAACAATTTTTCGTATCTTATTATATTGTATGCCTGGTGGAGAGCCTGGTACTGATGGTCTGGCTGCTGGGGATAGCGGCAGCAGAAAATATCCTTGCGACTGAAGTGTTTGGGGGAGAACAGGAAATTGATTTTGTTCCTTATTTGCTGCGCTATGGGTTTCTGGCGGTTGTTGGTCTTAACTCGCTGGGCGCGTTGTTCGGAGCGATGATATTGCGCTTTGGAAAGACGGCGTTCTGGACGCTCTGGGTAATCTGGATGTTGGGAGCGCTGGGGATTCCCAGGGTACACAATGCAGCCAAACAGGCTCCTGACTACATATGGGCTCAGATGGAACGTATGACGCAGTCTGCCTTTGGAGGGCTGCAGAACAATACCTGGGTCGTGTTGGGAGGACTTCTGAGCCTGATTTTTCTGGGGATTTCCTGGATCAGCCTGCGCAGGCAGCAGGTAAACGTGTAACAGGTGATTGCGAACCACTAAAGATGCTGTTTGAGGTTTCGCAACTGCATCAATCACATAATGACGCATAATAAAGAAAGGGTAATTAAGAGATGAGGAAAAGATGGAAAACTCTGGCGGCTGTGATGGTGGCAGCCGCGACGCTGGCGGGAACGGTCGGCGCACAGGAAGCATCGGAGGAGACCCCGTGGAAAAACACCAATGTGGCAGGCGCTGTCACAGAGGATGATATGTTTGAGTTACAGGATGATTTTTATGCAGCCATAAATCGTGACTGGCTGTTTGAAACCCAGATGCAGCCCTCCCATCCTCAGGAGAACGGGTTTGTGGAACTTCAGGAGGAAGTGGATAATCGCCTGATGGAACTGTTAGAGGACCGTACGCTGGAGAGCCATGACGCAAAACTACTGCAGGGATTGTACGATCTGTTCCTGGACTGGGATAGCAGAAATGAACAGGGCATGTCCCAGGTAATGCCGCACCTGGAGCAGATCCAGCAGATCAATACGCTGGAAGATCTGACAAATTACCTGCTGTCCCAGGAGGCGCTCTTCTATGGCGATGCCCTGTTTTCGTTTAGCATCGCAACTCAGGCGGACGATCCCACCTGGTATCAACTGCAGATCGATTCCTTGGGACTCTCCCTGGGAGATGCCGCAGAATACGAAGAGATGACTTTTGTGGGAATGATGTACAAAAACGCATTGGATCAGATTAATCAATATCTGCTGCAAAAAGCGGGTTACACGGAAGAAGAAGCCCAAAAAGTGATAGATCAGGCGTTTGCATTTGAGAAGGATATGGCCAAGGGAATGATGAGCTACGCACAGCTGGTAGACCCGGAAGCGGTTTCACTGACGGTGAATCCCACCTCTATGGAGGAATTGAAGGAATTGTCACCGGTCTATCCTCTCACAGAGATTATGGAGGCAGATGGATTTGACGGTTGGGAAAGGATCAATCTTACCCAACCGAAATGGCTGGAACGGATGAATGAGATCTACACAGAGGAAAATGTGGAAAAGATGAAAGCGTACCTGATCACGAATTATCTTCAGAGCAACGCATCCATTGTTGATGAAGAAACTTATCGGGAAATGCAGAGGATCTCCAGACAACTCGCAGGGATCACGGAGAGCGATACCGATGAAAAAATCGCTTACAGCTTTGCCAGCAGCTGTCTCTCCAACAGTATTTCTAGAGTATATGTAGAGAAATATATGACGGAAGAGACAAAACAGGATATCACTGCGATTATTGAGGAAGTGATCGCCACCTACCGGGGGATGTTGGAGCAGGAAGAGTGGCTCTCGGAGGAAACCAGGCAGATGGCGGTCCGCAAACTGGATCACATAAAGATCAACGCTGCCTATCCGGATAAGTGGGAGGATACCTCTGATATTACATTTAAGACAAAAGAGGAGGGCGGAACGCTGCCGGAGGCGATGGAAGCATTAAAGAGGGCCAACTACCAAAAGAATTATATCGGCAAAATGAATCAGCAGGTGGATCCGGAAATCTGGATGGTAGGGGTTACTGAAGTGAACGCATACTACAATCCTTCTGATAATTCCATCAATATCATAGCCGGAATTCTGGGAGACCCCTTCTACTCACCGGAAATGTCGGAGGAAGAAAAACTGGCGGGGATCGGCATGGTCATCGGACATGAGATTTCCCATGCGTTTGATACCAGCGGGGCGCAGTTTGATGAGAACGGAGCATTGGCGGACTGGTGGACGCAGGAGGATATGCAGGCGTTTAATGACCGTGCGGCAAAGTTGATCGAGTGTTATGATCAGATCGTTCCTCTGGCAGGGGATAAGAACTATTCCGGCGCCCTGATCCAGGGGGAAGCGATCGCCGACATGGGCGGTGTGAAATGCATGATGGAAATGGCAAAGAACAGAGAAAACTTTGATTATGACAAATTTTTCCGGGCTTTCGCAAAAGTTTGGAGAAGTAAAGAAACACTGGAATATGAGAAGCAGCTTATTCAGCTGGATACGCACCCGCTGGATTACCTCAGGGTTAATATGACGCTGATGCAGATACCGGAATTTTATGAGACTTATGGCATCGCTGAGGGAGACGGCATGTACATGGCTTCGGAAGAGCGGATCGCTGTCTGGTAAAAGGCTATTACCGTTCACGGTTTCAACACATTTTTTACACAAATTTACCATACCTCCATCACAAATCTATCAAAATCCGCGGATATAGTAAGAGTATCAAATCGAAAGAAGAGTTTGAGGTTCGATACCATAGTATATTTAGGAGGTTTTGATCATGAAAAAGAAAGGTTTGGCATTGATATTAGGATTGGCAGTTATAGGAGCCGGAGCAGGAGCGGCTTCCCAGTTATACAGCTATGCGGAGGATGTAAAACTTCAGATCGCCGCACAGGAGCAGGAGAATGCGGAGGAAGAAACAGAAGAACAAACGGCGAAAGAGACCTTTGCGGTAAGCACCGCGCAGTTGGTAGACACAGGGGATGCTTTCAGTTATTCGGGGGTAGCGGATATTGCGGAGAATGCGATGCCTACTATTGTAGCGATCACCAATAAATCGGTACAGGAAGTACAGAGCTTTTACCGTGGCCGCACTTTCCAGTATGAAAGTGAGAGCTGCGGATCCGGTATTATCGTTGGAGAGAATGACACGGAACTTTTGATCTGCACTAACAATCATGTGGTGGAAGGCGCCAGGGAGCTGACGGTAAGTTTTATTGATGAGAGCTCCTATCAGGCACAGATCAAGGGAACGGATCCCTCCAATGACCTGGCAGTGGTAGCGGTAAACCTGGAAGATATTGACCAGGATACCCTGTCTCAGATCAAGATTGCCAAGTTGGGTGATTCCGACGAGATGAGAGTGGGAGAGCAGGTGGTCGCTATTGGAAATGCTCTTGGATACGGACAATCCGTGACTACAGGTATCGTTAGCGCCAAGGAGCGTACCATTGACGTGCAAGAGGGACGCAGCATTTATTCCTATGAGGATCTGATCCAGACGGACGCGGCCATCAACCCCGGAAACAGCGGCGGGGCCCTGTTGAACATGAACGGAGAACTGATCGGTATTAACTCCGCGAAGGCATCTTCCTCCGGCGTAGAAGGGATGGGTTATGCCATTCCGGTGTCCAAGGCGCAGCCGATTTTGGAAAAGTTGATGAACCGGGAAACCAGAAACATGGTGGACGAGGACGAGGCCGCCTACATGGGTATCAGCGGCGAGGGCGTATCCTCCGAAGCTGTTCAGCTCTACAATGTACCTGCCGGTATCTACCTGACTCAGGTGGCAGAGGACAGCCCGGCAGCGAAGGCCGGATTGCAGGTGGGCGATATCATCACTGCTTTTGATGATGTGCAGGTTATTACAATGGATGAACTGAAAGACCGACTGCAGTATTACAAGGGCGGCGAGACTGTGGAAATGACAGTGCAGTCCGCGGCAAACGGGGCATACACGGAAAAGACCGTCAGCATTACGCTGGGATTAAAATCAGATTACGCGATGTAACATAGAAGTAAAAGTTATGCAAAATGCTGATTGAAGGAGATAGCGTTCGTATTAGACGGAGATTGTACCGCTGATCTGATAATCGTACCTATGGCGATTGCGATTCTGGTAAGCAAAAACAGTTGATATCTTAGGGAAATCTGCTATAATATATTTAACAAGAGAACCGTTGGTCAGTGTACGCCTGACCGCCGGAAAATAAGTTACTACAAAAAGTAGCGCCTTATCTTACGAGGACAGGGGCGCTATTTTTTGCGTATGCAATAAATAACAAGAGTTATCACAGCGCAAAGCATAATTACAAACGTGAATAAATCGTAGTATGAACCATACGCACCAGCCTCCTTTCTTTCGTCCGGCGGCTGATATAACACCCCAACGGTTCCCTGGTTAAATATACTATATTTTTGTTGCACCAAAGGGAACCTGAAATAAGGGAAGTAAGTATATTATAGAGGGAAATGTGAGACTTGGTTCACTTGTACCGGAGGAGAGTCAATGCTGAAACGAGAAAATATTGATACTGAGATGGTGAGAATTTTGCATTCGAACCCGTTGAAAATCACCCAGATAATGAACTGCCTTTTGAGTGATATAGACAAAATAGACAAGATAGGCATTTTTTACGGGTACTGAAGAAATAAAATCCTATAGGGATAACCCGTAGACTTTAATTTTTGCCAGAGATCATCTATCAGGCCGGGCATTGAAAGTCTATGTACAAGCTTACATATTAGCAGAACAACGCTTTTTAATTATTGCAATGGTCTGAACTGCTCCAAAAGGCGGCAAGAAGCCGAACACTTTGCAGGCCACTCAGACGCTGGAGCAAATTGAAGCCGATATTCCTCTTGATTGAATATGTAATTCAGACACAATTTAGTTAAATTATCTGATAAATTGATGCTGCAAGGCTGGAATGTGCAATGTGCATAAATAAAAACATATTGCCTGCTGAGACAACACATGCTATATTAGAACCGTGGGGAACCATAGAGCAGGCGGCTTACGCTCCTTGATCGGAGGGGCAACCCTCCAGACGAAAGAAAGGAGGGCATGCCAATGATTACATATCAGGATTTTTTCTTGTTTTGTACATTCATTGTAGCCATTATCAGTCTGTTAGTTCAGATTTTTAAGGGCAGAAAATAGCCGCCACTACTGCAATAGTGACGGCTGTGTTATATAGTCGCTAAACTATTTCCGGGTAGGCCGCTTCTATGGCTTTCCCTTTTGTATTTTCAATATAGCATATCTGATAAATGGATTCAAGAGCGGATTTATTTGGCAAACACTGCAAAAATACAAGCAGGTATAAAACCGGACGAACAAAAGATACTTCCTGCTGGTATTTCATTAAGAAAAGACGGCCGATATATGTGGCGGTTTAAATGCAATGGGCAACAATACACAGGATATACTAAGACACTGGCGGAGGCCAAAATACCTGCTGCTTTTCTCTTTGAAATTTTATAAAGTTGTGTCAAAAGTTGTGTCAGCCATCGCCGCCTGCTGCCGTTGTCCGCCAGAAAATGCCTCAAATACAGGCATTTCAGAGCCTAAATTTCCTCCACCACCTGGAAGATATAGAATTTCAGATAATAGGATTCGTCTGCGGACCAGAGGATCGGGTGGTCGCAGGCCTGGGTGCGGAATTCTACCTGGCGCAGTCTGCGGTGAGCGCTTCTGGCCGCCTCGTGGATGGTCTTAGAGAAGAGCTGCGGATCCATAAAATGGGAGCAGGAACAGGTGGCAAGAAAACCGCCGTTCTTTACCAGCCGTATTCCCCGCAGGTTGATCTCACGGTAACCTTTTATAGCGTTCTTAATGGAACTGCGGGACTTCGTAAAAGCGGGGGGATCTAAAATCACAACATCAAACAGTTCTCCGGATTTCTCTAAGGATGGCAGCAGGTCGAACACATCCGCACACTGAAATTTTACGGTATCTTCCAGATGGTTCAGTCTGGCATTTTCCTGTGCCTGAGCGATTCCCAGGTCAGACGCATCCACACCCAGTACAGAGACGGCTCCGGCCATACCGGCGTTCAGAGCGAAGGAGCCGGTATGGGTAAAGCAGTCCAGCACTTTTTTTCCCCGGCAAAGCCTTGCGATGGCGGCTCTGTTGTATTTCTGATCCAGAAAGAAGCCGGTTTTCTGACCATCTTTCACATCCACCAGATATTTTACGCCATTCTCCTGAATTTCAACCTTCGTATCGAAGGGTTCTCCGATAAAACCTTTGAAGCGTTCCATCCCCTCATTCAGGCGTACTTTGGCGTCGCTGCGCTCGTATATGCCCCGTATGGCAATTCCATCTTCGGATAAAACTTCTTTTATTTTTTCCAGGATCAAAGGCTTCAGGCGGTCGATGCCAAGCGCCAGGCTTTCCACCACCAGTACATCCGAGAATTTATCAATGACAATGCCGGGAAGAAAATCCGCTTCGCCAAAAATAAGCCGACAGCAGGCGGTGTCGGTCACCGCTTTGCGATAATTCCAGGCGTCACGGACCCGCTGCTCGATCACAGCCTGATCCACCGGATGCTCTTTTTTCCGGGACAGAAGGCGGACTGTAATTTTTGATTTTGTATTGATAAAGCCATAACCCATGAAATAGCCGTCAAAGTCATGCACAGAGATAATATCTCCGTTCTCAAAGGATCCTTCGATAGAAGCAATTTCGTTGTCGTACACCCACATTCCACCGGATTTGAGGGTGCGTCCTTCTCCCTTTTTCAATGTAACGATTGTATCACGCATGGTTTTTCTCCTGAAATTTTCTGATTTTTTATCGGAATCTATTATATCTTTTGAACGGCAGGAAATCAACGAAAAAGCGATTATTAGTGCATATTATACGGCTGCGCTTCATATACTGAAACAAGATTGCAGCCAGGACAAGAGCAAAGTCTGCCCGTGCAGGTAGAGGAGGCTGCGGGAAAGAGGAATTCACAAAATGCCGGAGTACAAACGCTTTATCGCTTATTTTTATGAATACATAGATGGTAAAAGAAGACGCAATGCCGGGTTTGTAAAGGCGGAGCAGAGAAACGGGGTCTGGAGACTGCAGGTACAGCTTCGCTCAGAAAACTGGCCGCAGGAAAGTCTTCCGATTTTTGGATTCAGCAGAAACGAGGAGGAATATCCTGTCGTTTGGCTTGGGAAAGGATATCCCAAAGGCGATAGTATGATACAGTCGCTGCAAATATCATCAAAAGATTTGGAGATAAATTTTGAAAGCCTTTCGGGAATGTGGATACCTTGCCAGGAGGACAGGTGCTTTCTCTCTAACTGGGAGGATGCGGAGGTAGAGCCGGATAGACTGAGAACGCCGCATTCGGAAGGTGGAGCAGGTACGGAGACGATCGTGGAGAAAGATGCAGAACAGGTAACGGAAAAAGCCACGGAGGAAACCGCCCAGCAGGATACGGAGAAACTGACGCAAGAGGCTGCAGAACAGGTAACAGAAAATAGAAACGTGGATGAAATCCTGGTAGAGGCCATGGAATGTGCGACTGTTGAAGAGAAGGAGCAAAAGGCGGATTCGCAGCCAAGTGTGGAGATAGAAATACAAAGTCAATCGCAGAGCAGTATGCAAGAACCTGAAACGGAAAGAGATGTGCCAGGCAATATACAAGAAGACCAGAAGGAAGAAAACCAAAAGCGTCAGGCCATGGAGAGTGATTGGCGTACGTTATTGTCGCAGTGCCAGAGATTCCGGCCATTTGCGGAGGAGGAGTTCGAGGAGTGTATCCGAATATGCCCGAGAGATGTTCTATGGCTGGGGCAGCGACAGTGGCCTGTGGGGCGCAATAGTTTTCTGATGCAGGGATTTTACAAATATCGCCATCTGCTTCTGGCAAGGAAAACGGACGGAAGCTATGTGCTGGGAGTGCCGGGGCGGATGATGCCGCAGAATCAAAGCGTTGCTGCCAGTTTTGGGTTTGAAAACTTTAAAGCAGTTAATAGCGCGATGATATGTCCGGAGAATTTCGGATATTGGTATCGAATAATATCGATATAAAACACAAAGGTTGACAAAACCGAGAAAAGTTAGTATAGTTAGGATACCGCGCAACCGGGGAGATAGCGGTGCCCTGTACCTGCAATCCGCTACAGCAGGGGTGATGCCGAACCGAGGCTGTTTTGCTGTGAAGCTGCCCTTTATAAGTGATGTTGACGTCTGGGTCTTACGCAACAGGAATCTGTGAACCGTGTCAGGTCGGGAACGGAGCAGCACTAAGCAGAACCTTCTGTGTGCCGTAAGGCAGCCTGGGCCGAGTTAACTGTAAAGGTAACGTTTGTGGCAGGCAGTCGAAGGGAGGCGCGCGGTGAGAAAAAATCATACGGCTGTTGTACGGATCGGTACAACGGCCTTTTATCATTGTCTGGGAAACTCCAGGGGAAATATAGCGGGAACTTTCGGTCCGAACCGGAGAGGATGCAATTATGAGAAAACTGACAGAGGATGAGAAGTTTATGAAAGCGGCCCTGGCGCAGGCCAGAAAAGCGGAAAAGCTGGACGAGGCGCCGATCGGCTGTGTGATCACTTATGAGGGCCGCATTATCGCCAGAGGATACAACCGCCGCAACACGGACAAAAATACCTTATCCCACGCGGAGATGAACGCGATCAAAAAGGCCAGCAAAAAGCTGGGAGACTGGCGCTTAGAGGGGTGTACTATCTATATTACGCTGGAACCCTGCCAGATGTGTGCGGGAGCGATCGTTCAGGCGAGGATCACCCGGGCGGTGATCGGCAGCATGAACTCAAAGGCTGGCTGCGCCGGTTCGGTGCTGAATGTGCTGGAAATGCCGGAATTTAACCATCAGGTGGAAGTGACCCGGGGAGTTTTGCAGGAAGAGTGCAGCCAGATGCTCTCTGAGTTCTTCCGCGGGCTGCGTGCCAGAAAGAAACTCGTGGCAGTTTGCGCTCCATCTGAACCCGTTTCCGAAGAAATTTGGCGGAAGAGGGAATTTGGACTTTAAAAATGCAGCGATCTGTGTTATACTAATGCAGTTGAGTTGGAGAGTTATCGAAGTGGTCATAACGAGCCGCACTCGAAATGCGGTTGTCCTTTTTTGGGCACGTGGGTTCGAATCCCACACTCTCCGTCAAAAGGGACAAACAAGCTGAAAAACGCTGGTTTGTCTCTTTTTCGTTTGCCTTCCGTGCTTCTAAGAAATCTTCGCAAAGTAACTGCCTCCGTCTGATTTTAATTTCTTACATTGGATTGACGAAAGGGGTTAAAACAGGGTATAATTTCTATAGTCAATGCGCCCGACCTGGGAGGGGAACAGATGCAGAACGAAGAACTGCTGAACCGCATAACAGAAATCACAGCAGAAATCGCCAACCTGCCGAAGGGATATATCTCGCAAAAATCCATCGGCGGCAAGGTATATTACTACCACCAATGGTCAGAGAACGCTCAGAAAAAGAGCCGCTATCTTCATGACGATGAACTAAAACCCCTTGCCTTGCAGATTGAGCGGCGCAAGGCGCTGCAGGAGGAATTAAAAAATCTCCGCGCAAGACCGAAAAAACAGAACAGAAACGAGGTGTCTCAGATGAAACGCACCCTCATGCATAAACGGCTCGCTGTGGCGGATATCGAACTCGACGATATCTCCGGTTTTATTCAAAGGATAGACGCCGTACATGCGCCGGAGCATCTGCCCATTGGCGTGACTGTGCGAAAAGGAGCGCCGGATCGGGCATCCCTCAACGAATGGTGGACAGACCGCTCCATTCCCGCCAGCCGTTCGGGTATCCGCGAAGCGCTGGAAACCTTGGAGATTAGCAACACGAAAATGCTGCTGGTCCGCTGTTTCGGACTGAGCCTCTCGGATCAGTACTGGATTTGTCCCGAAGGCTCGGATCTCACATGGGACGGCATCAATTTCTTCGACAGCGTTTTTTCAGACGATATCGGCGATGTGCTGTTCGGAGCGGATAAAAAAGCAAACGCGCTGGATTTCAGTTCTCCCGACAACACCTCAGACGGTAACCTGAAAAAGCGATGGAAGATCATCGACGGGAAACGGTGTCTCATCAAGGGCGGTTCCAATCCGTTCCGTCAACAGCCTTTCAACGAAGTCATCGCCACCGGGACCATGGAACGACTCGGCATTCCACATATTCCATACACGGTCACATGGAATAATGGCGCGCCCTACAGCGTGTGCGAGGATTTCGTAACGAGCGACACCGAGCTTGTTCCCGCTTGGCGGATCTACAACTCGCAGAAAAAGAAAAACAATGTGTCAACCTATCAGCACTTCGTAAACTGTGCCCAAGTTCTGGGCATCCCGGACGTCGTACCGTTCCTTAACAAGATGCTCACGCTGGACTATATCATCGCCAACGAGGACAGGCACCTCAATAATTTCGGCGCACTCCGCAATGCTGAAACGCTGGAGTGGATCGGCATGGCACCCATTTATGACAGCGGCTCTTCTCTTGGCTATGATAAGGTCGCGCCGGAGATCCGCGCAGGACGGGACGTGACGTGTAAGCCCTTCAAGAAGCATCATGAGGAACAACTCAAGCTGGTTACGGATTTCTCGTGGATTAACTTTGACCTTCTGTCAGACGTGCGGGAGCTGATTACCGAAACGCTGTCTGCTGACAACGCCAAAGAATATATCGACGAAAACCGCATCAATGCCATTGCTGATACCGCTGAACAACGGATACAGTATCTGCAGGGGATCGCTCAGGCGCAGACATCGGTGCGGACCGAATCCACAGAGGATGACGTCGAGGAAAATATTGCCGAGGATTACAGTTCGAAAAGAAGTTTACAATAACAGAGAAAAACGCTGCAAATATCAAAGAGGCCGTCGCACTAAGCATTTTATTGCATAATTATGCAAAGCATGCAATTAGTGCGCCGGCCCCCCTTGTCACTTCTTATGTGGCTGATTAACAACCAGGGTTGAAATATTTGCAAAGTGCAGCAAGTAATTCGGAACAGCTATTGAAATTAAAACACATAGTTTCGTCCTCCTTATGTTAGATTTGTCTTAGCTAAGTACAATAGCATTGTAACAAGATTATGCATCAGAAACAATAGGAGATGGCTGGCAGCATTTCCAGTGATCGTCAGCCTGCGGGGGAGGTGTGATAAGTTTGAAAAATACAATTATTTTTGATATGGACGGAACGCTGCTGAACACGCTGGAAGACATTGCGGGCGGCGTAAACCATACGATGCGCCAATACGGATTGCCGCAGCGGCGTCTGGAGGAAGTGCGCTGCGCGGTGGGAAACGGCGCCAGACGGCTGATTGCGGCGTTTGTACCGGGCGGGGAAGAAAACCCTTGTCTGGAGCAGATTCTGCAGGACTACGAGGCGTATTATGAGACACATTGTCAGATCAGGACCAGAGCCTATGACGGCATTTTAGAAATGCTCCGGCAGCTGAAAGCGCGGCAGGTAAAGATGGCGATCGTCTCCAATAAGGGGGACGGGGCAGTAAAGGAGCTGACCCGGCTGTATTTCTCGGAGTATATTGCCGCATCGCAGGGCGTGCGGGATGGAATACGAAAGAAACCCGCCCCGGACTCCGTACTGGAAGCGTTGAACATCCTGGGCAGCCGACCGGAAGAGACGCTCTATGTGGGGGACAGCGAGGTGGATTATCATACGGCGGTCAATGCGGGCGTGGACTGCGTGCTGGTCAGCTGGGGCTTTCGGGAACGGGAGAAACTAAGACAGCTGCAGCCGGACTATCTGATCGATGTGCCGGAGGAGCTTTTGTCTCTTTGTAAGTAAATTTGCATCTCGGTTGTTTGCTGCGATTCTCTTGTGATGTGATGGTTGAACTTTCATGCAAGATTCGATATACTCAGGGAAGGAAGAAAAACGGTCGCGAAGGAGGAAACCGAAGTGAAGCTTTTGGAAGAGAGAATACGCAAAGACGGCATTGTGAAGCCGGGGAATGTACTGAAGGTGGACAGCTTTCTGAATCATCAGATGGACGTGGAGCTGTTTAATGAAATGGGAAAAGAATTTAAGCGGCTGTTCGCGGATCGCCCTATTAACAAGATCCTGACCATTGAAGCGTCCGGTATTGGAATTGCCTGTGTGGTAGCGCAGCATTTTCAAGTTCCGGTGGTCTTTGCAAAGAAGGCAAAGAGCATTAATCTGGACGGAGAGATGTACACCACTAAGATAGAGTCCTTTACTCATAAAAAAGTGTATGATGTGATCGTGGCGAAAAAATTTTTAAACAAGGAAGATCATGTGCTGATCATTGATGATTTTCTGGCGAACGGATGCGCGGTGGCAGGGCTGATCGACCTGATCCAGAGTGCGGGAGCTACAGTAGAGGGCGTGGGTATTGCCATTGAAAAGGGATTTCAGCAGGGCGGAGACATCATCCGGGGAAAGGGTATTCGAGTGGAATCTCTGGCCATTGTGGAGAGTATGGATGACGGGACGGGAACTCTGACATTCCGGGAACAGTAAAGTCTTTGACATGAAATGGGGCCGTTGCAAAATATATGACGAGGAAACTTATTGGTCATAATTTTGCAGCGGCCCTGTCCTATTATTTATCCAACGCAGATGCGCAGTGCGGGCACTTGACAGCGTCCTTATGGATCTCAGATTTGCAGTAAGGGCAGATCTTTGTGGTAACTTCCGGAGCCGGAGCCGGCTTGCGGAGCTTGTTGATTCCTTTGACTACCATGAAGATGCAGAACGCGATGATCAGGAACTGAACAACCATCTGAATGAAATTGCCGTATGCCAGCACGGAGGCGCCTGCTTCCTGGGCTTCTGCCAGTGTTTTGTAAGAACCGCCGTCCAGTGCAACGAACAGATCTGTGAAGCTCACCTTTCCCGTTGCCAGGGTGATGACCGGCATCAGGACATCGTCCACCAGAGAACTTACGATGCTGCTGAAAGCGCCACCGATGATAACGCCGACTGCCATATCCATGACATTTCCGCGCATAATAAATTCTTTAAACTCTTCGCCTATTTTGCTCATTTTAATATCCTCCTTTTCCTTTCTATAAGCCGTCACTTACAGGCCGCAGTGACCGCATGGATGTATTAAGTATAACATAGAATTTCATCAAAATCTATGTTATACTTTAGAAAATATGGAATTGCTGCGGGAATAGCATGATTCTTTAGAGAGAGGCGATGGCTTTATGCGTTTTATACATATGGCGGATGTGCATCTGGGGGCGGCCCCTGATGGAAGAGCGGACTGGAGCGAGATGAGGAAAAAAGAAATCTGGGAGACATTTCGTTCCAGCATTGCAGATGCGGCGAAGGAGCGAGTGGATCTGCTGCTGATCGCGGGAGATCTGTTCCACAGGCAGCCTCTTGCGGAAGAGCTGAAGGAAGTCAATTATCTTTTTTCTACGCTGGAGCATACCCGGGTGGTGCTGATGGCAGGAAACCACGATTACATCCAGCCTTCTTCCGCTTATTTAAATTTTCCATGGAGCAGGAACGTGGCCTGCCTGTTCTCGAAGGAGTGTGAGTGCGTCCGGTTTCCCGAAATTGGCACAGAAGTGTATGGATTTAGTTATTATCGGCAGGAAATTTTGCAGCCCCTCTATGACGGACTGCGCCCGGTGAAGAATGATTGCTGTCATATTTTGCTTGCTCACGGCGGAGACGCTGATCATATTCCGCTGGATAAACGGAAGCTGAGCAGGAGCGGGTTTGATTATGTGGCATTGGGGCATATCCACAAGCCTCAGGCTCTGGTGCCGGATCGAATTCTTTATTCCGGCGCCTTAGAACCCATTGACCGCGGCGACAGCGGGCCTCACGGATATGTGATGGGGGAATATGAGCGGGGAAGGATAAATACCCGGTTTGTTCCAAAAGCGAAACGGGAGTACATCACGCTGGAGGTGGAGACCACAGAGGCGGATACCACATTTTCTCTGAGGGATCGCCTGGAAAAAAGCATTCAGCAGAGAGGCTGGCAGCATATTTACCGGATTATTCTGCGGGGCAAGCGCAGTGGGGGAACACATTTCGATACAGAAAAGCTCATGGAGTTTGGGATGGTGCTGGAGGTAATGGATCAGACTGTTCCCGCCTTTCCTCTGGAGGAATGGAAAAGAAAGTACCGCGGTCAGATGATCGGACGGTATATCGAGAGCTTCGAGGGACATGAGCCAAGCGAGGTGGAGGAGAAAGCGCTGCAGTACGGGCTGGAGGCTCTGATGATGTCGGAAGCACCGCGCTAGACCTTGCCGCTTACTTACAGGAGATACATAGTATGGAAATTATGGAACTGAATATCAAGCATTTCGGGAAGTTCCTGGAACATAAGGTGAATTTTCAGTCGGGAGTCAATATCATCTACGGAGGAAACGAAACGGGAAAGTCTACCATCCATGCCTTTATCCGCGCCATGTTTTTTGGAATTGAGAGAGGCCGGGGCAAAGTCGGAAAAAAGGATGAATATCAACTCCGCCAGCCATGGGAAAATTCCACCTATTTTGAGGGAAGCATGCGGCTGCGCTGCAAGGGGCAGATTTTTCGAATTGAACGGAATTTTTATAAGAATGAAAAGGATGTGCGGCTGATCTGTGAGAGCAGCGGACAGGAGCTTCCAGCAGAACGGGAGGAATTGCAGCAGCTGCTGGGGGGAATGAACGAGGCAGCTTTTAGCAATACCATTTTTATTCCCCAGGCGGGGAGCGAGACCGACGCGGGCCTGGCGGAGGAACTGCGAAAATTCATGGTGAACTTTCAGGAGACCGGGGATGGGTCGCTGGATGTAACGAAAGCTCTGGAGAAGCTAAAGAGCCAAAAAAGAAACCTGGAGGCGAAAAAGAAACGGGAGCAGGAGCTTCTGGATGAAAAAATTGCCCGCAAAGAGATGGAGTCGGACTATGTCCGGCAGGAACTGGAACGCTCAGAGGCAACAGACTGTACAGCTAAGCAGGACGGTTTGAGAGAGAACGTATACAGAGAACTGGAAAAGACCGCAGCGGACAAGGACGGACTGCCAGAAACCGGTGAGGATCAGAAATGGACAGAGGAGAGAGAAGAAACTTCCGGTTTCTATGAAAAATTTTTACTCTGTCTGAATATACTGCTGTTTCTTTGCGGCGTTTTGGGGATTGCCTGCGGTATCTTCGCGGAAAGTATCGGAGCGAAAATAGGACTGACAGCGGTTGGGATCCTCTCGTTTGCGATTCTTTGGATGACAGCAAGATACACGGTAAGGAGCGGGGCATTTTTGAACTGGCTGCAGGAAGTACATAGAGAAGAGACTCGCTGGAAAAATAAGAAAAGTTTTCAAACAGAAAAGGAAACAGATGGAACCGCAGGGAGCGATCAGACCCGGAATGGCGAAAAGAAGATTGCGCAGGATAAGGGGCGCTGGCTGCTGGAGGAGCAGCGGCGGGAGCAAAGGGAAAAATCCCGGCGCCTGGAACTGTTAAATCAGGAGACGGCGCAGCTTTTTCACCAGAGGGAACAGCTTATTTCCTATGACCGGGAGATAGAGGCTGTGGATCTGGCCATGCTCCGCATCCGGGAACTGTCCGGTAAAATCTATCAGGAAGCCGGAGTGGACTTCGGAAGGACGGCATCGACCATCCTGGAAGAATTGACAGAAGGAAATTATACGCAGATAGCTCTGGATGAACATATGGAAGTGCGGATCAATACGCCGAATAAGCTGCTCTATCTGCATCAGGTAAGCTATGGTACCATGAACCAGATTTACTTTGCACTGCGTATGGCGGCAGGGAAATTGCTGACCTGCGGGCAGCCCCTGCCTATTATTTTGGATGAGGCATTTGCCATGTACGATGATGACCGGCTGGAAGCCGTGCTCCGCTGGCTGGATCGAAGCGGCCAACAGGTGATCTTGTTTACCTGTCAGAAGAGAGAAAAAGAGATATTGGATCGAATCAGGAGGAGAAGATAAATGCTGACAATAGGATGTCATCTGTCATCGTCGAAAGGCTTTTGCCATATGGGAAAAGAAGCAATTTCCATCGGGGCCAATACTTTTCAGTTTTTCACCAGAAACTCCAGGGGAAGCAAGGCGAAGCCTATTGATGAGGCAGACGTAGCCCGCTTTTTGGAGTTTGCCGCGATACACGGGATTCCTTGTATTCTGGCTCACGCCCCATACACGCTCAATGCTTGTTCTGCCGACGAACACACCAGGGAGTTTGCGCTTCTCACCATGGAGGATGATTTAAAGAGGATGGAATATGTACCGGGAAACTGCTACAACTTTCATCCGGGCAGTTATGTGGGACAGGGAATCGAGAAGGGAATCGAGAAGATAGCAGCTACCCTGAATCACATCTTAAAGCCGCAGCAGCATACTACGGTGCTTTTGGAGACGATGGCGGGAAAAGGGACAGAGGTGGGCAGCCGTTTTGAAGAGCTGGCTGCGATACTGGAGAAGGTGGAATTAAAAGAGAAGATGGGTGTCTGCCTGGACACCTGCCATGTCTACGATGCAGGATATGATATCGTAAACAACCTGGAAGGTGTGCTGCAGGAATTTGACGAAGTGATCGGGCTGGAAAATCTGAAAGCGATCCATGTGAACGATTCCAAGAATCCGTTTCAGAGCCATAAAGACCGGCATGAAAAAATCGGCCAGGGCTCCCTTGGTCTGGAGGCTCTGCGCCGAATCGTGCATCATCCGAAATTGCAAGAACTGCCTTTTTATCTGGAAACACCGAACGAACTTCCCGGTTACGCCCAGGAGATCCGCATGTTATCAGATTGATAATAATAAAAAAGTACTATCTGTGCTGAGCCAGAAAATGATTGATGCGATCCATAGGGTTTAGCAGATCGCTCATGGATCCATCATGGTTCAGGGAATCGATGATCAGGGCAAGATACTTGCTCAGATCACATCCTGTGTAGTAGGGCTTGCTTAACAGCTCCGGCGTCTGGTAGACCAGATTGGTGGTCAGCAGCGCATGGAACAGGCCATTTTCATAAGCACGGTCAAATTTGTCCAGTCCGTTGGTGAACAGGCCGAAGGTAGAGCAGATGAAGATCCGGTTCGCATTGCGCTTTTTCAGCTCCGCTGCCGTTTCCAGAACCGTGTCCCCAGAGGAAATCATATCATCAATGATCACCACATCTTTCCCGGAGATATCAGATCCAAGGAATTCATGGGCAACCACCGGATTGCGTCCTTTTATAAACTTGGTATAGTCTTTTCTCTTGTAAAACATTCCCATGTCCACACCGAGTACATTTGCCATGTATATGGCCCGATGAGTGCCGCCTTCGTCAGGACTGACGATGGCCAGCTTATCCGCAGTCAAAGGAAAATCCGGGGCGGCCTTAAACAGTCCTTTGATAAATTGATAGACTGGCTGTATCGTCTCAAAACCGTGCAGAGGAATAGAGTTCTGTGCTCTGGAGTCGTGGGCATCAAAGGTGATGATATTTTCCACTCCCATATGGACCAGCTCCTGCAGAGCCATAGCGCAGTCCAGGGATTCCCGGTTATTTCGCTTGCACTGGCGGCTTTCATACAGGTAGGGCATGATCACAGTGATGCGGCGGGCTTTTCCGCCAAGGGCTGAGATGATGCGCTTCAGATCGAGAAAGTGATCGTCCGGAGACATATGATTTTCAATACCGCACATGGAGTAGGTGAGACTGTAATTGCACACATCTACAAGGATATAGATATCGTCTCCCCGCACGGATTCATAGATAACGCCTTTTCCCTCTCCGCTGCCGAAGCGGGGGACGGCGGTTTTGATCAGATAATTGTCTTTTGTGTATTCTTTGAGCAGAGGATTTTTCTCATGTTCACGGTTGCGCTCGTTTCTCCACTGCACAATATAGTCATTTACTTTATTTCCAAGACTTTTGCAACTTTCTAAAGCGATGATGCCCAAATTGCCCACCGGAAGTGTACTCTGGTTTCGTTCTGTCGCCTGCTGCATCTGGTTTCCTCCTTGTTAGTTTCACAAATGCTATAAAGGTAATTATCCCTGCCCATTATAAGCAGGACTATCTCAACGGTCAAGTACTATCCACGTAATTTCTTCTGAAGACGGATATCGTTTCCAAACAGTCCAAACAGATGAAAATTGCTGGATATTCTGGAAAAGACCCGCTCTGAGTAGGTTTCCGCGAAGGCACCCAGAGGAAGATTTGTGGAAATTATCGTGCTTCTTTTGCGCTGCAGCCGCTCATTTAAAAGTAAAAACAACTGGGAAGAAACGAAAGTGTTGGTCAGCTCTGTTCCCAGGTCGTCGATGATCAGAAGGTCACAGTCAAAGACATAGTCGCACATGTTTTCTGCCGCTTCCCCGTGTCCGAATGCGTTTCTGGCAAAGAGTGCAAAAAGCTCGAAGGCGGAGTAGTAGATTACAGAATGCGCCCGCTCAATCAGCTCTTTGGCAATGCAATGGGAAAGAAATGTTTTCCCAAGACCGGTCCCGCCATAAAAAAACAGATTGGAGAAATTCCGGTCAAACTCATCGATATAGCGCAGGCAGGCAGCTACTGTCTCCCGCATCATATCCAGGGAACTCTTTCCGGTGACTGGATGGAGCAGATCTTCCGGGTAGTAGTCATAGGAAAAATTCTGGAAATTTTCTGTTTCCAGAATCTCCTTTAATCCGGATTGTGTATAGAATAGATCAATGGCCTGCTGCCGGAAACAATGGCATTTTTCACCCTGAATATAGCCTGTGTCCTGACAGTCTGAGCATGTGTAATGCATGTCCAGATAGTCTTCGGGTAATCCATTTTCCGACAAAAGCTGCCGCCGGAGGAAGGCATAGCTTTCCATGCGTTTTCGAAACATAGAATTTTGGGCTTTGTCCTCTTCCAGAAGTAACCGGGCGTACTGAAGACTTTCCGAGGCAACCTTCTGGTCCAGCTCAGAGAGCTGGGGGATTTTTTTATAGGCCGCGCGCCGATGCTCCTCCAATTCATGCTGGTTTTTAAGCTGTTTTAAGCTATAGCGCCGCATGATCGTATCATATTGTGAATTGTTCAGTCCCAAAGCCTAACCTTCTTTCCTGCTCTGAGCATTTAAAAGCTGCTGCTCTAACTGTGTCCAGTTATATTCCCTTTGAGGGAAATTATTGAAGCGGTTCGATGTAATGGTCTTTTGGGTGTAACTGACCGTCCGATTCTTTCGCTCAGAATGCTCTAAATCCAGCGTTTTCAGATCGGAGAGACCCTTAACTCCTGCTTTTTGCCAGCGCTCCAGAATGCTGTCGATATATTCGAATTTTGGTTCATGGATCTGTCGGATCGTACGGGCGCAGGCTTCTTTTATAATCTCGATGGAGAAGCCATATTGATTCAGCCAGCGATCCATATATTCAATTTCCAGTGGAACCGGGTTGCGGTTCTTAATGCCAAGTGCATGGAAGATAGCAAAATAATTCTTATTGTAAAGATTTGTGGTTTTCTTTGCCTGGGCCACTGTTGAGATACCTTGGTTATACCATTCTTGAGCTACCTTTTCCATGTAATGTGTTCCGGTATTTCCCTTAGAAACACAGTACTCAATAAGATACTCGATCAGGTCTTCGGAAAAGTGCAGGGTATCGTAAAAGTATAGCAGATCCGACTGCTCGGCAGAAGTCAGCGGGCGGGAATAATACTGTTCCGCAACAAAAATAAGCTGCTTGATCTGCTGCTGCTCCTTCAACTGTTTTTTCCTGTCCCTGGTCAGTGTGTTTTTCCCTTTCGACTCATTATGTTGAACGGAAGACGCTTCATCGTCTCCGGCGGGATCGAAACCGTTTAGAAAATGAATATCGCTCAAAGTCCCCTTGCTGTCGTACTGCAGCTTTAACAGCTTCAGCTTTTCCCAGTAGGCTAACGCTCTCTTAACATCTTTTTCCGTGTGATCAAAGACATCAGCTATAGAAGAAAGCGTTAGTTCCCTTTCTGTATCGGCACACCGAAGAAGGTAGAGATAGAGCTTGACAAACTCTCCGTTCGCTTTCGGCATGTACTGGTCGATAAAAATATTTTCAATAAGTGTCACTCCCCCCGAAGATGACAGATGAAGTTTCATATTCTCACGCAGCTTTCTTATAGTTTCGCCGGATAACATTTCCGGCGGTCAGTTCCCCCTCCAATGGTTACCGCTACAGTATAACACAGGTAACCCAAAAAAAGAACTGTCGAATCGGGTAGAAATATGAACATCTTTTCCACAAAAAATCCACATGCGCCATGCAATGAGATGTGCATAAGCATGTGGATAATGTGGATAACTATCTTCCAAGAAGGTGTTCTCCAATGTTTACTACGTCTCCGGCTCCCATAGTTATCAACAAGTCCCCGTGGACACAGTGTTCTATTAGAAAATGTTCGATTTCATCAAAGCTGGGGAAATAATACGCTTCTCTTCCCAACTCCTGAATTTTTTTCTGCAGAGTCGAGGAACTGATCCCAAGAGTATCGGTTTCCCTGGCAGCGTAGATGTCTGCCAGAACCACTTTGTCTGCCAGAGTGAGGGCTTTTGCAAAATCATCCAGAAGCGCTTTGGTCCTGGTATAGGTGTGGGGCTGGAAAACGCACCAGATCGTTTTATGGGGATAGTTTCGGGCTGCCTTCAATGTAGCGGTAATCTCGGTGGGATGGTGAGCGTAGTCATCGATAATGGTAACGCCGGCAACTGTTCCTTTGCGCTCAAAACGGCGATCGGTGCCGGTAAAAGCCACCAGACCGGCCCGGGCAGCTTCCGGATCCACTCCAAGCAGATCCGCCGAGGCAAGAGCGGCCAATGCATTGGAAACATTGTGTTCTCCGGGAACCATCAGATCAAAATGTCCGGCAGGAACGCCGTTTCTGATTAAAGTAAAGCTGCCAAAGCCCAGTTCGTTATATGTAATATCTGCAGCCTGATAGTCGCTGCCGTCAGTTCCGTAGGTGACGATACGGCAGGAAAGTCCCTGAGTGATATCCTGCAGATCAGGAATACTTCCATTGATCACGAGACAGCCGTCCTCTGGCAGCCGTAGGGCGAACTTACGGAAAGAACTGCGAATGTCGTCCAGATCCTTGAAAAAGTCCAGATGATCCGCATCTATATTTAGAATCAACGCAATCTTTGGATGCAGGCTCAGGAAGCTATTTGTATATTCACAGGCTTCGGTAATAAAGGTCTGGGAATTTCCCACCCGTATATTACCGTCAATTGCTTTCAGAATACCGCCAACGGAGATGGTGGGATCCAGGTCTGCCGCCAGACAAATGTGTGAGAGCATGGATGTGGTTGTGGTTTTTCCGTGAGTACCGGAAACTGCAATAGGCATTTCATAGTTTTTCATGATCTGTCCTAGAAGTTCAGCTCTGGTCAGCATGGGAATCTGTTTTTCACGGGCGGCAATAAATTCCGGGTTGTCCGGATGGATGGCGGCTGTATAGACTACAACATCCTGGGAAGAATCAATATTGTGGGCGCTTTGCCTGTAATGGATCACGGCTCCTTTATCTTCAAGCCATTTCGTCAAAGGGGACTTTTTGGCATCGGAACCGGAGATGCGGAAACCTTCTTTTAAAAGAACGGCGGCCAGTCCGCTCATGCTGATTCCGCCGATTCCGATAAAGTGAACGGAAACAGGATGTTTAAAATTTATCTGATACATAGGGAAATCTCCTTAATCTATAAAAATAATTATTACGTTACCATTATACTCTTGCTACCCCTAAAAGGAAAGAACTACATATTAAGATTGGGCAAAACAGACAAAGAAGTGTCGATTAAAATCGAATAATATGGCAAAACAGCAAAAAATAAAGGGAGGAAACACAAAAGATATGTGAAAGAATGTAGCAAAAATAGGTAATTTATATGCAAATAATTGTAAAAAATGTTCACAAAACAAAAACACTGTGCTATAATAAAACCATTCTAGAAATACGTGAGGTGATAGTGTGATAAAAAAAGAAATGATCGCCATGCTGCTGGCGGGAGGCCAGGGGAGCCGGCTCGGCGTTCTGACCTCTAAGGTTGCAAAACCTGCAGTTGCGTTCGGTGGGAAATATCGTATTATTGATTTCCCGCTTAGTAATTGCATCAATTCAGGAATAGATACAGTGGGCGTACTGACACAATATCAGCCACTGCGGCTGAATACTCATATTGGTATCGGTATTCCGTGGGATCTGGATAAAAATGTGGGAGGAGTGACGGTACTGCCTCCGTATGAAAAAGCAGGAAAGACAGAATGGTATACAGGTACTGCCAATGCCATCTATCAGAATCTGTCCTATATGGAGAGCTTTAATCCTGATTATGTGCTGATCCTTTCCGGAGACCATATTTACAAGATGGATTATGAGGTGATGCTGGATTATCATAAATCCCATAATGCGGATGTCAGTATTGCTGTGATGCCGGTGCCTCAGGAGGAAGCCAGCCGGTTCGGGATTGTGGTAACAGATGAAAAGGGACGCATCACAGAGTTTCAGGAGAAACCGGATCATCCAAAGAGCAATCTTGCATCTATGGGCATCTATATTTTTACCTGGAAATCTTTGAAAGAAGCATTGCTTACGCTGTCGGATCAGGAGGGCTGCGATTTTGGCAAGCATGTGATACCTTATTGCTTTGACCAGGGACAGACTCTTGTGGCTTACGAATACAATGGCTATTGGAAAGATGTGGGGACCCTGGGATCTTACTGGGAAGCCAATATGGAACTGATCGACATTATTCCTGAGTTTAATCTTTATGAGGAATTTTGGAAGATCTATACCAAAAATGATACGATTCCGCCCCAGTATATTTCCGGAGAGGCGAAGATTTACCGCAGCCTGGTCGGCGACGGGACAGAGGTCTGCGGCGAAGTGTACAATTCCATCATCGGCTCCGGAGTTACGATAGGAAGAGGCGCCGTGATCCGGGATTCCATCATCATGCAGGGGGTTGTCATCGGAGAAGGGGCCTATCTGGAAAGAGCGATCGTGGCAGAGAATTCTGTAATTGGAGCCAGATCTGTGCTGGGTGCGGGAGATGATATCCCCAATAAGGTAAAGCCAAAGGTGTATTCTTTCGGATTGGCAGTGGTTGGCGAGAATACTGAGATTCCTGCAGATGTTCGAATTGGGAAAAATACAGCCGTTACAGGAAAAACTGTGCCGGAGGATTACCCGGACGGAAACCTGGGAAGCGGAGAAACTTTAGATAAGGCAGGTGTGGTGGCATGAGAGCGGTAGGTATGATCTTAGCTGGCGGAAACAGTTATCGTATGAAGGAATTGTCGAAGAAGACAGCTATTGCAGCTTTGCCCATTGCAGGCAGTTTTCGGAGTATAGACTTCGCCCTCAGCAGCATGTCAAATTCCCGGATCCAGAAAGTGGCTGTACTGACCCAGTATAATTCCAGATCACTGAACGTACATTTGAATTCCTCTACTTGGTGGGATTTTGGAAGGAAGCAGGGTGGTTTATTTGTATTTCCGCCCATGGTGACGGTGGATAACAGTTTTTGGTACCGTGGAACCGCGGATGCCATCCACCAGAATCTGGATTTCCTGAAAAGCTGTCATGAGCCGTATGTGGTGATTGCCGCGGGTGATGGCGTCTATAAGTTGGATTTTAACAAAGTTCTGGAATATCATATTGCCAAAAAAGCAGATGTGACTGTGGTCTGCAAAGATATTCAGGGAACGGAAGATATTACCAGATTCGGAGTTTTGAAGTTAAACGATGACTGCAGAATTGAGCAGTTTGACGAGAAACCCATGGCTGCTAATTCTAACACAATATCCTGCGGTATTTATGTAGTGCGAAGAAGACAGCTTATTGAGTTGATCGAGAAGTCAGTGGCGGAGGAACGGTTTGATTTTGTGCGGGATGTATTGATCCGGTACAAGGATGTGAAGAGGATCTACGGATATAAGATGGACAGTTACTGGAGCAACATCGCGTCGGTAGAATCTTATTTTCAGACTAATATGGATTTTCTCAAACCGGAAATAAGGGATTACTTTTTCCGTCAGTATCCAGATATTCATTCTAAAGTGGATGATCTTCCGCCGGTGAAATACAATCCGGGAAGTGAAGTGAAAAACAGCCTGGTATCCAGCGGTTCCATCATCAACGGGTATGTGGAGAACTCTTTAATTTTTAAGAGTGTATTCGTTGGCGAGAGGTGCTATATCAAAAATTCCATCATCATGAACGATGTTTATTTGGGGGATAATGTGCATTTGGAAAATTGTATCGTGGAGAGTGGAGACACTATTCGCCCCAATGCATACTATGTAGGAGAAAATGGCATTAAGATCATTGATGAGACGGATGAGCGCTACACACTGTAATAGTGGCCAAAAAGTTATATTTGAAGAGGAAATGTCGTATGAAGATTACAGATGTGAGGGTCAGAAAAGTTGCGAAGGAAGGAAAAATGCGAGCAATAGTTTCCATTACTCTGGACGATGAATTTGTGGTGCATGACATCAAAGTAATTGAGGGGGAAAAAGGCCTCTTTATCGCGATGCCCAGCAGAAAAGCGGTGAACGGAGAATACCGCGATATTGCACATCCCATCAACTCCGATACCAGGGAGCAGATGCAGGAGATTATTTTGCAAGAATATGAGAAGGCTCTGCTTGCCGATGATACACAAGAATAGTAATGAAAAAGAGCTGCCGTACGGCAGCTCTTTTTCGTGGTGCGCCCTATATACATGTTGCTGAGCCTCTGCATTAGAGAGCTTTGTTCTTCTGAAGCGTTCTCTGCATGAGATTCTGGACATATTTGCCGATGAATTTTTTATCTTCTTTTTCCAGCTCATCCGGATAGATGGGGGCGCCGTATTCCAATACAACGTGGGTGGGGCGCAGCCATGGAAAGTGATCCTCAAAGATAGCGGAAGAGTGGCTGATGCACACCGGGATGATGGGACAGCCTGTCTTAGTGGCTATTTTAAAGGAACCTTCGTGGAATGGTAAAAGCTCCGTCTCGTCTGCGGATCGGCCTCTGGTGCCTTCCGGGAAGATGGCGATGGAGATACCGGATTTCACGTAATCAATGGCGGTCAGGATGGTTTTTAATCCTTCTCTGATGTCCGTGCGGTCCAAAAACAGACAGTATATCCATTTCATCCAAATATTTAGAAGCGGAATTTTTGCCAATTCCTTTTTGGCAATATAGCCGGTACAGCCCGGACAACGGGCATAGGTCAGCACGATATCAAAAATGCTTCGATGATTCAGAATGTAAAGCACAGCCCGGTCTTTCGGGACATGCTCTTCACCAAGGACAGTGACTTTTGTACCTGCGATCCGGGCGATCACGCGGAAGATCCATCGCACCATACGCAGGGAGCAGACATCTCTGGTTTTCGGATTAAATTTGCCAACGATCCAAAGTGCCAGTAAAACCGGCATAGTGAGGATCAGATAGAGCACAGCAGCCAGAAGGGCCAAAAACGATCTCATAGTAGTTCCTCCCAGGTAAATAAGGCCTGCTTATATTGCAGCTTTCAATCGCGATCATATAATTTTGTGATCTGAAGCAGCCATTTTTTGCGTTCTTCTGTCAAATCCTCCGACACGTAACGGAAGTTCCAGTTGGCGGCAGCTACTCCGGGAGTATTCATGCGGGCATCACTTCCCAGTTCCAATAGATCCTGGATCGGGAAGATGGCATAGCGGGCAATGGAAGCGAAACAAAACTTGATGAAATCAAGGCTGATATTGTGTCCGCTGGTATTGCCGTAGCGGCGGATGCGGTCTTTCACTTTCTCCGGTTGTATCTGGTACCATCCCGTGGTGGTATCGTTGTCGTGGGTTCCTGTATAGCAGATACAGTTGTTGGTAGTGTAAAAATGAGGTATGTAATTGTGATCCTCCAGATCACCGAAACCAAACTGCAGCACTTTCATGCCCGGAAAATGGAACCGATCGCGAAGCTGCTCTACTTCCGCTGTGATGATGCCCAGATCCTCTGCAAGGATAGGAAGGTCTTCCCCTAATTGTTTTTGAATGGCCAGAAAGAGCTTTTCACAAGGACCTTTTACCCAGGAACCGTTGATAGCGGTCTCCTCATCGGCTGGAACAGACCAGTATGCTTCAAAACCGCGGAAGTGGTCGATACGCAGATAATCTACCATGCTAAGCTGACGTCGGATGCGGCTGATCCACCATTCATAACCGGTAGTCTCATGGTATTCCCAGTCATACAGAGGATTTCCCCAGAGCTGTCCGGTTGCGCTGAAATAGTCGGGCGGAACACCGGCCACACTGGTGGGATAGCCCTTAGTGTCTAATTGAAACAGTTTATTGTTTGCCCACACATCACTGCTGTCCAGGGCAACAAAAATAGGGATGTCTCCAATGATTTCCACATCATTTTCGTGAGCGTAATCTCTAAGCTCCATCCATTGCTTCTGAAACATAAACTGAACAAACTGATAGTACTGGATCTCTTCTGCCAGCTTCTCTTTCCAGATTTTTTTCACTTCCGGAGTGGGCATTCTTAAATCGTCTTCCCACTCCAGCCAGCAGCGGCCCTCATGATAGTCTTTGCCAGCCATAAACAGGCAATAGTCATCCAGCCAATCGCTCTCTTTTTCGCAGAAACGCTCGAACTCTTCCAGTAATGCCTTGTCGGGTGTGTGATGGAAGGTCTGGAAAGCGGTTCTGAGCAGCCTTGTTTTAAACTGGATGGCAGGGCCGTAGTCCGTTCTCCGGGGATCCCACTGGGGCATGTCCCAGAAATCATCCGCAGAAAGCAGCTTTAATTCCATCAGCTTTTCCGGGCTGATGATCAGAGGCTGTCCGGCAAAGGCGGAAAAACCCTGATACGGTGAATCGCCGAAACCGGTAGGACCTAAAGGGAGTACCTGCCACAGATGCTGACTGGTAGCCTTTAGAAAATCAATAAAATCGTAGGCGCCCTTCCCCATATCTCCGATGCCGTAGGGGGAGGGAAAAGAGGTGGGATGTACCAGAATACCGGAAAGACGCACAGGCTTCTGTTTGACATCCTGCAATGGTTCATTATCAGTAGTCATGATGTGATCCTTTCTTTATATATAATTGTTCGATTGAACTTACCAATAATTATATAAGAAGTACGTTGGAAACGCAAGAAAGAAATATAATGATATCTTTTGATGGACAAGCAGAGAGAAAACGTTTATAATGATACGCATAGGTTTGGAGGAACGAAAAATGAAAAACAGACAAATTATAGCCATGGGGCTGGGGGTATTGATGATGGCGGTCTCCCCGGCAACTATAGAGACCTGGGCAGAGCAGGCTGCGGAGGCAGTGACGGAGACTGCGCCGGTTACAGAAGCGCCGGTCACGGAGGCACCGGTCACAGAGGCACCGGTCACGGAGGCGCCGGTCACAGAGGCACCGGTCACGGAGGCGCCGGTCACAGAGGCGCCGGTCACAGAAGCACCGGTCACGGAAGCCCCTGCCACCGAGCCGTCTGTAGAGGCTGCGGAAACGGCCTCGTCATCAACAGAGCCGATTTCCGATACGGAAGCAGTGATGACCGAAATAGAAAATGCTGAAAATGTGCCGTTGGAACCGGATTCAGAAACGGACAGTGAGAAAATAACGGAGATTAATTCACTGATCGAGGATATCACGGAGAAAGAGAGCGAGACAGAAGAAACTCATATAACCAACCAGGAATTGATCGCCCGCCAGAATATTGTGACTCCGCCGGATATTTCTTTGGAATTTCGGTTTGTTCAGGTGGAAAAAAATTATGGAGTGATTCGGAATCCTGAGGGAGCCTTTATTTATGAAAAACGCTCCGAGAGCGCCCGGGCAGTAGGACAGATCGATTATTACGGCCTCTGCTACATACTTGAGAGAGTGGGGGAGGACTGGATTTATGTGGAATCCGGGAACGTGCGGGGATTTCTCCCGACATCGGATCTGGCAGATGGAGATACAGCAGCCCGGCTTGTCAGCGTTAAGGGAGAAAGTAATCTGCCTGCTGCAAGACTGACCGTGGCGCGCTCAGAAAATACAGCCTTCACCTACACGCATACGACTGTGCAGCCGGTATTGGCATCCAAAGTTTATGCAGTGGCAAAAAAAGAATTAAATATTTACGAAGCAAGACAATCCTCAGCCAGAGTAACCGGCAAGTTGCCGGCCAACGGACTGTGTTACATATTGGCGGATGAGAATCGTGATTGGGTTTATGTGGAATCAGGCAATGCCCGTGGATTTGTGGAAACTTCTTCCTTAGAGCTGGGAAAGTCAGCTGCGGCATTTGTGGAGGAAAAGGGTGAAGCAAATATGGATTTAGCAGAGGTACAGATATCTCCGGAAGACAATGATGCCTGCTATTACACGCTGACTTCGGTAAAGGCGGCGTCTCAATCAGCTCTGCTCAGGAGCAGTATAGTAAATTTTTCATTTCGCTTTTTGGGCAACCCATATGTCTGGGGCGGAACCAGTCTGACCAACGGCTGTGACTGTTCGGGTTTCACCCAGAGTATTTATGCAAACTTTGGGTACAGCATTCCCCGAATTGCGGAAGCCCAGGCGGTGTGCGGCATGCAGATACCTATTTCCTCAGCAGAGCCGGGGGATCTGATTTTTTATGCGAAGGATGGAGCGATATACCATGTGTCAATGTATATCGGAAATGGGCAGGTGATCCATGCTTACGGGACGAGCACAGGTATTATCACCAGCGGTATTGGCTCTAGTGCAGTGTGGGCGGTACGCATCATCCAGGATTAGGAATTAAGGAAAAATTAACTAATTTGTTGAAGGGTTCTTAAGCTGCTTCTGCTAAACTGTAGGTGAAAAACTGCACGGTTTTGCAGAAGCACTTTGTATATCAAGGGGGGAATCAAATGTACAATATACTGGTTTGTGACGATGAAAAAGAAATTGTGGATGCAGTGGAAATCTATTTGATGCAGGAGGGTTACCGTGTTTTTAAAGCATATGACGGACAACAGGCATTGGAACTGATGAGGCAGGAGAAAATCCATCTGTTGATCTTAGACTTGATGATGCCGGGGATGGATGGGATTCACGCTACCTTGAAAATTCGGGAAGAGAGCAGTATTCCTATCATTATCCTGTCTGCTAAATCGCAGGACAGCGATAAAATTTTAGGTTTGAATATCGGAGCGGATGATTATGTGACGAAGCCTTTTAATCCGTTGGAACTGGTGGCCAGAGTGAAATCTCAGCTTCGGCGGTATACAACGCTTGGGACGATGCAGGAAGCAAAAGAGGAAGAGCATATCTATCACACCGGAGGTTTAGTGGTGAATGATGAACGGAAAGAGGTTACAGTGGATGGAGAACCGGTGAAACTCACCAGGATTGAATATAATATTCTGCTTCTGCTGATCATGAATAAGGGGAAAGTGTTTTCCATTGATCAGATTTATGAGCAGATCTGGAAAGAGGAAGCGTTTTGCGCGGATAATACGGTGACTGTCCATATCCGCCACATCCGGGAGAAGATTGAAATTGATCCCAAGAATCCAAAATATCTCAAAGTTATGTGGGGAATCGGATACAAAGTGGAGAAAATAGACTAAACTCCCAGATCAGCTGGCAGATATCGCTAAAAAACGGAAATTTAATCATTTGTGCTGAGGGGAGATCGCTATGAGCCAATTTTGGTATAAGACGGGAGCAAAATTTTCCAACACTCTTCTCCAGGGCTTTTTTGCGGGAGTACTGCTCTACTGCTTCATTAACATTTTCTATTGGATGGAAGGAAGTTTCAGCGTAAGCGAGATGGGAAAGAGTTTTGAGGAAACAGCGGTATTTTTCCAGCAGGTAGAGGATATTGTGCGGGAGAAAATTTCTTATGAACAGAATAAGGAATTGTTTGAGCGGAACGGGGAATTTGACGACAGAAAAGAAATCGACATCCGACAGTATTCCTCGGGAATGCAGGACAGCGCCAACGTAAATCTGAATACGACTTATTTTCTATGCGACCTGATTGCTTTCTATACAAATGGGCAGCAAAAAATGTGGGAACGGATCCAGAGACTTCAGAACCAGAATCTTTCAGATCAGGAAATAGGGGAACAACTGGCTCAGGATGCACAGACGCTGGAAACAATTTTGCCGGTTTCCGGCGGCAGTTTGTCGGACTATGCCCGTATAAGCAATCATCCTGCCACTGCTCTACTGGAATACTATCAGAACCTCTGCGAGACCAGTGAAGACATCTATTGGCGTTATCAGGAATATCAATATGCAGACGAGGAGACAGAAGGGGAAGAGAACAGTGAGGCTCCCAGCAACGTTCGCTATTATATAGAAAATACAAACACAAAGCAGCGCTATACCAATCTGGGGGTTAAAAGCTACCCGGCGGCTCAGAGAATGATTCAGAACAGCGATGATCTGGATTTCCTGTATATGGGGGAGCGCAGTTTCAATATTATGGTGGCGAACACGGAATATATTATGAACGATGAGGCGGCTCAGTGGTTTATCTCAGCCCGTTTCCTGGGGACAGGGGAAAAAGTGCTGCTGGCGGTAAATACAGACTATCCTATAGGGGATAACCTGCAGGCATCTTGGCAGGCTTTTGAACGAAGAGAACCGATCATAGTTTTCAGCATTACAGCAGCGGTGGTCAGTCTGATCGCCCTGATAGTACTGGCAGTGATTTCGGTGAATACCGCAGGCCGAAGAAAAAAAGACGGAGAGTTGATCTTGAACGGATTTGACCGTGTTCCCACAGAAATTGCAGCGGGACTCTGTTTTATTACTGCCATTATCTGGTATTTTTTTATGGATTCTTTTGGGGATGGAATGGATCCCCGATATCTGGCAGAGTATTATCCAAGACAATTGTGGTTTATTGGGACGGCGGTTACGGAGTACTGGATCTTCCTGTTCAGCCTGCTCAGTCTGATACGACGGATAAAGGCCGGAAACCTGTGGACAAACAGCGTTTGCTATGCTGTCATACTGGGCAGCCGGGGGGTGTATCGCGCCAGAAGAAGTTCGAAACGGCTGCTGATCGCCTACGTCGTGTTTTTTGCGCTGAATCTCTTTTTTCTTCGGTTTTTTGGATCAGCGGGCGTTCTCATGGCGCTGGTACTGGATATGGCGGTGCTGCTCTATCTGATGCGGGATGAAGTGGGAAACCAGAGCGTACAAGAGGGCTTATACCAGATTTCTCAGGGAAAATTGGATTATAAGATCGATACCCATGTGCTTACCGGGAATAGTCTGGAGATGGCAAAGGCTGTCAATGAAATGGGGGATGGCCTGCAAAGCGCGGTGGATTCGATCATTAAGAATGAACGGCTGAAGGCGGAATTGATCACCAACGTTTCTCACGATATCAAGACTCCGCTGACTTCTATCATTAATTATGTGGATCTGTTAAAGCGGGAGGATATTCAGGACGATAGAGTGAAGGATTACATCAGCGTACTGGATCAGAAATCCCAGAGATTAAAGCAGTTGACAGAAGACCTTATCGAGGCCAGTAAGATCAATTCCGGAAATATTGAACTTCACCGGATGGAACTTCGCCTTCAGCCGATGCTGCAGCAATCTTACGGGGAATTTGCCCAGCGTCTGGAGGAGAAACAGTTGGAACCGGTGCTGGAGCTGGATACGGAGCCGGTATCTGTCTGGGCGGATGGCAGGCAGTTATGGCGGATTTTTGAGAACCTGCTGAGTAATATTGTGAAGTATGCCATGCCACAGACAAGAGTTTATATGGTGCTGAAAAAAGTGGATGATCTGGCGGAGATTACATTTAAAAATGTGTCCAGGCAGAAGCTGGCACAGAGTGCCGAAGAGCTTCAGGAGCGCTTTGTTCGGGGAGATCTCAGCAGAAATACAGAGGGAAGTGGTCTGGGATTGTCGATAGCAAAGAGCCTGACCGAACTGATGGATGGGAACTTTGAGGTTTATCTGGACGGAGATGCTTTTCAGGTAACACTGCTGTTCCCGGTTTATCATCATGATTTATAAAAAAACTGTGAACTCTGTGCTAGTATTATTGACACAGAAAAAGTTTGGGTTTACCATACCTTTTAAGCGGCAGATGGGGGAAAAGAAGCTCTGTCGGCTTGAAAGGCGGGTATTAGTATGAGAGAAAAATTTACAGAATTTATGGTTGGCAGATACGGGATAGACAATTACTCAAAGTTCCTTTTGGGGTCAGCCGTGACCGTGATGGTGCTTAATTTATTTTTGCGGATAGGGCTGCTGAATTTATTGGTGCTGGGATTGCTGGCCTATGTGTATGTACGCATGTTTTCCAGAAATATTCAGAAACGCTACCAGGAGAATCGCGGGTATCTGGAGTTTAAATACAAGATTACCTCTTTTTTTGTAAAGGAAAAGCGTAGGATGGAAGACAGAAAAGTTAATCACATATATACCTGCCCAAGCTGCAAGCAGAAGATCCGTATCCCAAGAGGAAAAGGAAAAATTTGTATCACCTGCCCGAAGTGCAGGACGGAATTTACAAAAAAGAGCTGACAGGGAGCGTTATGTTCGGATATATCTGCATTAACCAGCCAGAATTGAAGATAAAAGATTATGAGGCTTACAGAGCCTACTACTGCGGGCTTTGCCGTAATTTACAGAAACGTTATGGACGGATCGGACAGATGCTGCTAAACTATGACATGACGTTTTTGATTCTCCTGTTGACCGGATTGTACGAGCCGAAGGAAAAACGGGAGGATCACCGCTGTATTCCTCATCCCATAAAGAAACATATGCAGATTCAAAATGAGATTACAGGATACGCGGCAGATATGAATGTTCTTCTGTCTTATCAGAAGGCCATGGATGACTGGAGAGATGAAGACAGCCGGGCCAAGCGGGCATTGGCAGCATCCCTGAGAGGAAATTATAATAAACTGCAGTATAAATATCCCAGACAGGCCAAAGCGCTGGAGGAGAGCATTCAACTGCTCTCGGAAGCGGAAAGGGCATCTTCGGAGGATGTTGATTATGTTGCCGGATTGTCCGGACGATTTCTCGGTGAGATTTTCGCCTGGAGAGAGGATGAGTGGATGCAGGAATTATATTCCATGGGATTCTTTCTGGGCAAATTCATCTATCTGATGGACGCCTGGGAAGATATGGAAAAAGACCAGAAAAAGGGGAATTACAACATCTTTCTTCTGCGGAAAGAAAAATGTCCGGAATACTATGCGGAAGATGCTGAGGCCATGCTTGTGAATATGATGAGTCAGTGTTCCGGAATTTTTGAGCGTCTGCCGATCCTTTACCGGGCAGATATTTTGCGCAATATCCTATACTCCGGCGTATGGTGTCGGTATTGTTTAATACAGGAGCGCAGGAAGAAGGCCAGTGAATCATAGATGTTTATTTTGAGTTTATGGAGCTGCCGCATTCAGAATGACGATGGAGGCAAAGCATGAGAGATCCATATGAGGTTTTGGGAGTTTCACGAAATGCTTCGGATGAAGATATTAAGAAATCTTATCGGAAGCTGAGTCGGAAGTATCATCCGGATGCCAATGTGAATAACCCGAATAAAGCGCAGGCAGAGGAGCGGTTCAAAGAGGTCCAGCAGGCGTACCAGCAAATTATGCGGGAGAAAGAACAGGGATACTCCGGATATACCGGTAATTCAGGTGCCGGAGGAGCCTATAATGACTTTGGCGGTTTTGGCGGGTTTGGTGGATTTGGCGGTTTTGGCGGGTATGGACAGAGCAGATCCAACACAAATTATTCCCAGGAGGATGTTCGCCTTCAGGCGGCGGCGAATTATATCAACAGCAGACACTATGCAGAGGCGTTGCATGTATTATCTGAGATATCCGGCCGTTCTGCCCGTTGGTATTATTACAGCGCAATGGCGAATGCCGGGCAGGGGAATAACGTTACGGCGAAAGAACATGCCTCCATGGCGGTTTCTATGGAACCGAATAATCTGCAGTATCGTCAGCTGGTATCCCAACTGGAGAATGGCGGGCAGTGGTACCGGAGCATGGGCGATGTATATGGCAGCCCTCTGAGTGGGAATGGAAACCTGTGTATGAGTCTCTGTCTGGCGAATGCCCTTTGCAATTGCTGTCTGGGCGGCAGAGTGTGTTGTTGATGCAGATATCGTCACTTGTAAGGGAGCGTTGCAGTTGAATTTAGAGGAAGTAGTGGAGAAAATTGTCCCCCTGGATCAATCGGCAATAGAAGAAGCCTGGATACACTGGGATTCTCTTTGTAAACCCCTGCGGGGCTTTGGAAAATTAGAAGAACTGGTAGTACAGCTGGCGGGAATTCGCCGCACGTCCGTTCCGGAGATAAAAAAACGGGCAGTTGTCATTATGGGAGCAGATAACGGTGTGGTGGGAGAGGGCGTCAGCCAGACCGGCAGTGAAGTGACAGCCCAGGTTCTGGAAAATATGGGAGACAAGATCAGCAGCGTTTGTGTGATGTCCAGATTGTTGAATGCAGATGTGATACCGGTCAATATCGGTATGAACACTGATGGAAAGCATCCGGCTATCCGAAACCGCGCAGTGCGTTATGGTACCGGCAATATCGCCAAAGAGCCGGCTATGAGCCGTCAGGAATGTCTGAAAGCCATAGAAGAAGGGATCCGTATTATCGGTGAGCTAAAACAGGAGGGATACGACCTTATCATTACTGGAGAGATGGGCATTGGAAATACTACCACCAGTTCCGCCTGTGCCTCTGTAATCTTGAACAAGGATCCAGGGGAAGTGACAGGGCGGGGGGCCGGACTTTCCAGCGAGGGTTTGAAGCGTAAAATATCGGTGATCCGCAGGGCTTTAGAGGTCAATCATCCGGATCCGCAGGATGCGGTTGACGTGATGGCGAAGGTCGGCGGGCTGGACATTGCAGGTATGACAGGATGTTTTCTTGGAGCGGCCTATTATCAGCTTCCGGTTTTGATAGATGGATTTATTTCAGGAGTTTCTGCATATTTTGCAGCGCAGCTTTGCCCCGTATCAAAAGAATATATGTATGCCACTCACTGTGGGACTGAGCCTGCTGCTGAGATGATTTTGGATGCTTTGGGTCTGGAGCCCGTACTCTATGCAGGGATGCATCTGGGAGAAGGCGCTGGGGCTGCAGCTTTTCTGCCGCTGCTGGATCAGGCTCTGAATGTATATTATGGCCTGCCGGTATTTGCGGCGGGGAAGGTGGAGGCGTACGAACATCTGAAATAAATTGATACAAATATCGGAAAATTGTGTTATAATTTAGATAATATTTGTATCTGAAGGGGGGAAGTTTTATGGAAAGCAATACTATTATTACGATTGGACGTCAATTTGGCAGCGGCGGACACGAGGTGGGACGGGAACTGGCCAAGGAGCTTGGTCTGAAGATTTATGATAAGGAACTGCTGAAACTGATTGCGGAGGAGAGCGGTATCTGTGAGAAAGTTTTACAGGATTACGACGAAAAACCCACCAACAGTCTGCTTTACTCCATTGTGATGGATGTGTATCCGTCCATGAATTACGTTGGCACCTCCTTGAATCAGCAAGTTTATCAGGCGCAGTTTGATACGATCAAGAAGCTGGGACAGACCGGAGGGTGCGTGATTGTTGGTCGGGCAGCGGACTATATACTGAGAGAATACAAAAACCTGACTACGGTGTTTGTACATGCGAGTTTGGATTACCGGATTCAGCGTGTGGCTGAGTTTGAGAAAATAACTGATGCCAAAGCAAAAGATATGATCCTGAAAGCGGACAAAAAGCGAGCAAGTTTCTATAATTTCCAGACAGATAAGAAGTGGGGCGCAGTATCCAGTTACAACTTAAGCGTAGATACCAGCGATCTGGGCATAGAAGGAGCTGTGAAACTCATCAAAAATTATATTGAGATCAAAAACGCAAAGTAAGCGATGCTCTGCGGACAACACCAGCAGCGTAAGAGAAGAGGGACCGGCGCACGAAGTGCATAAATTGCATAATTATAATTATGCAATAAAATGCTTTGTGCGCCGGCCCCTTCTTTTACCGTTTTTCTTTATGCTGCAGGGAGGCTTCTACGAAGCCTTTGAACAGCGGGTGCGGGCGGTTCGGTCTGGATTTCAGTTCCGGATGTCCCTGCGTTCCGATAAAGAACGGATGCTGTTTCAATTCCACCATCTCTACGATACGCCCGTCCGGAGAAAGACCGGAGAGGGTCAGACCGTGATCGGTCAAAGCTTTCCTGTAATCATTATTTACTTCATAGCGGTGTCTGTGCCGTTCCTCAATGTGATCCGCTCCATAGAGCTGATAAGCCTTTGAACTGGGATCTAATACACAAGGGTAAGAACCAAGCCGCAGTGTTCCACCAATATCTTCTACGCCGTTCTGATCCGGCATCAATGCAATGACAGGATGGGTGGTCTGAGGATTCAATTCTATGCTGTGAGCATCCGCATATCCCACCACATGGCGGGCATACTCTACAATAGAGAGCTGCATACCCAGGCAAAGACCGAGGAACGGAATATTATTCTCCCGGGCATACTGAATCGCGGTAATCTTCCCGTCAATGCCGCGGTCACCGAAACCGCCCGGCACCAGAATGCCGTCTACATCGCTTAATTCTTCTTGCACATTTTCTTCATTCAGATACTCGGAATCGATCCATTTAATATGCACAGTGGCGTGCTGGGCAATGCCCCCGTGCTTCAGGGCTTCTACTACACTGATGTATGCATCGTGCAGCTGTATGTATTTTCCTACAAGAGCCACAGTAACGTCCTTTGTGGGATGACGAAGGGCATCCACCATGGAAATCCAGTCTGCCAGATCCGGCGAAGGACAATCCAGGTGGAGACATTCGCAGGCTACCTGTGCCAGGTTTTCTTTTTCCATAGCCAGAGGAGCTTCATATAAGTATTCCACATCCAGGTTTTGAAGAACATGATTGCTGGGTACATTACAGAACAGAGCAATCTTATCTTTCAACTGCTGATCCAGGGGATGCTCGGAACGGCAGACAATGATATCGGGCCAGATCCCCATTCCCTGCAGTTCTTTTACGCTGGCTTGGGTGGGTTTCGTCTTCATCTCGCCGGACGCTTTCAGATACGGTATCAGGGTGACGTGGATGAGAATCGCGTTTTCGTGCCCCACCTCATGCTGAAACTGCCGGATGGCTTCCAGAAAAGGCTGGCTCTCAATATCACCTACGGTTCCTCCGACTTCAATGATAGCGATTCGGGTATCATCAGAAGTATAGTCTCGGTGGAACCGGCTCTTGATCTCATTCGTAATATGAGGAATGACCTGCACCGTGCCGCCGCCGTAATCGCCCCGACGCTCCTTGTGCAGCACAGACCAGTAAATTTTCCCCGTGGTGACATTGGAGTTTTTGGTGAGACTTTCATCAATGAATCTCTCGTAATGTCCCAGATCCAGATCCGTTTCCGCGCCATCGTCGGTGACGAAGACTTCTCCGTGCTGTATGGGGTTCATAGTTCCAGGATCAATATTAATATAGGGATCAAACTTTTGCATGGTGACCTTGTAGCCCCGGGCTTTCAGAAGCCGTCCAAGAGAGGCTGCTGTGATCCCCTTGCCAAGCCCGGAAACAACGCCGCCGGTTACAAAAACGTATTTTACTGGCATATTTTTCCTCCTTAAAAATTAAAATCACAATTATACCATTATACAACCGAAACCGAGAGAAATCTACTAAATTTTATTAAGAATTGTTACTATTCACAGCCTGTTTGAATCAGGTTCTGGCTTGTTATGCTTGCATGGACAAAACAGGTTCTGATTTCAAACAAGGCCTGCGAAGCAGGAACCTCCCCCACAACCTCAGACATAAGCGTCGTAAGACGCGGCAGACGTGCGCAGCACGGATG